>QCUM01000042.1 GCA_003210735.1 Synechococcus sp. AG-679-D13 | reverse complement strand
CCGCTTGCCATCAGTCGCGGCACTACTTCGGCTGTCGTGCGGCTGGAGCTGAGCGTCGAGCGTGATGGCTTTTGCGGTCGTGGCGAGACGGGTGGGTTTGAGACCGGTCACCGCTTTTACGGCACCGAAACGGTTGAGCAGGAGCTCCGGGAGCTTCTGCCAAGGCTCAACAGGCTTGATTCGTTGCTGCCCCAGCGGATGGATCCGTTGCTTCAGACGCTCAGTCCGCCCGCCCGCTGTGCTGTTGATCTGGCTCGCTGGGATTGGTGGGGCCAGCACCTTGGGCAACCGCTTTGGCGTCTATGGGGACTCGATGGTCAACGGGAGGTCGCCACCAGCGTCACCCTCGGCCTTGGCACAGTGCCGTCTGTGTTGGAGCGACTCAATCGCTGGTGGAAGCAGCTTCCTGCCACCCGGATCAAGCTCAAACTCGGTAGCCCAGATGGCTTGGACCATGACCGAAGCCTGGTGGAGGCGGTGGCTTCAGCTGTGGAGGCCCGGCGCCAGAGCAGCGGTGGTGCGGTGGAGTTGCAGGTCGATGCCAACGGTGGCTGGAGCCTGGAACAGGCCCGCTCGATGTTGGAGCCACTGGCCCGTTTCGGCGTGGTGCTGTTGGAGCAGCCTTTGGCACCTGATGCTGATCCAGACAGGGATCTGAAAGGCTTCGCCGCACTGAGGCCCCTGTGTCCGATGCCACTGGTGGCTGACGAAAGCTGCTGGGACCTTGGGGATCTACTCCGGCTGGCCCCCGAGGTCGATGGGGTGAACCTCAAGCTGCTCAAGACCGGCGGTCTGAGTTCCGCCCTGTTGATGGCACGCGTCGCAAGCGAGCTGAGCCTCGATCTCATGGTGGGCTGTTATTCCGACAGTGCCCTGCTGAATGGCGCTGCAGCGCAGCTGCTGCCCCTGATGCGCTGGCCCGATCTCGACAGCCATCTCAATCTTGTGGATGATCCGTTCGGTGGCTTGCCGCTGGCAGGAGATCGGCTGCGGCCCTCATCGGCACCAGGTTTGGGCATTCATTCTTTGGAGCGGCAGTAATGCTGCGGACTGATCAGCGGGTGGTGCTGCTGCAGCATGGCGGCCTTGACAACCTCACCGGTAAGACAGGCCTGGCGATGCTGCGGCATCGCCAGGGTCCGATCGTTGCGGTGATCGACCCGGCCCACGCCGGTCAGAATCTGGTCCGGGTCACGGGAATTGAACGCGATGTGCCTGTGGTGCACGGGATCCCGGAGGCACTGGAGTTTGCCCCGGAGGTGGCTGTCATCGGACTGGCTCCATCGGGGGGACGTCTGCCTGAAGCGCTGCGAGTTGATGCCCTTCAGGCCCTCGCGGCGGGCCTGAATCTCGCCAGTGGTCTGCACACCCGTCTTGGTGATGACCCCGTGTTTCAGGCGGCCTGCCGCCCTGATCGCTGGATCTGGGATCTCCGCTGTGAGCCGTCCGGGTTGCAGGTGGGTCAGGCCCGTGCCGCTGCCTTGTCCTGCCAGCGGCTTCTTGCCGTTGGAACCGATATGGCTGTAGGAAAAATGAGCGCCTGCCTGGAGCTTCTGGCGGCGGCACGGCGGCGGAACGTGGATTGCCGCTTTGTTGGCACCGGCCAGGCTGGAATTCTGATTGCCGGTGCTGGAGTCGCCCTTGATGCGGTGCGGGTTGACTATGCCGCCGGTGCTGTGGAAGGAGCTGTGCTCGAGGCCGCTGCATCCCTTGCAGACGACGGTTTGATTCTTGTGGAGGGGCAGGGGTCCCTTTGTCACCCTGCATCCACGGCCACGCTGCCTTTGTTGAGAGGGACCCAGCCAACCGATCTTGTGCTGGTGCACCGTGCCGGACAGGACTGCATCCAGCGCCTGCCTCAGATCCCTCTGCCGCCTTTAAAGGATCTTCTGGACTGCACAGAAGCGTTGGCCAAGCTGGCGCGACCCTTCAACAGTGGGCCTGCAGCGTGCGTTCAGGCCGTGGCTCTGAACACCTCTCAGCTCAGTGAAGCCGCCGCCAGGCAGGCGGTTGGCGACGTTGAGGAGGAATTGAACCTCCCCTGTACGGATCCCATCCGTTGGTCAGCTGAACCCCTTTTGGAGGCTGTTCGAAGAAGCTGAAAAAAGTGAGGGCGAGCGAGGGGATTCGAACCCCCGAATAGCGGCGCCACAAGCCGCTGCCTTAACCACTTGGCGACGCCCGCCGCGTCGATGAGAATCTACCAATCCACGCCCCATTTGGTTCGGTGAAGCCCTTCGGTTCTCAGTGGCGTTTCCCTGTTGCCGGTGCAACGGTGGCTCTGATCGGCAGCGGTTGTGCAGCTGTTCTGATTCTCACGAATCCCAAACCCGACGACTACGCAGACCACGCTGGGCAGCAACTGGTGGGTCTCCTGACGCAGGAATTATGCCGATCGAATGGACTACCGATGCTGTTGCGAATGTGGGTTCGTGACTGTCCTCAGATCGTGGCGTCCCAGCAGCAGGTTCTGGCCAGCCTGGCCGCCCGTTTCACCACCCGTCTCAATCTGGGCGTCGCCAGTGTCTACACCACGCAATTGGGGGGGGGCAGGACCTGGTTCCCGGGGTGACTCTGCCGCATGTGAAGGCCGTGACTCTCGCCGCTGCCGGACAATTTGTGATGCTGCGATCCGAGAGTGACAACGGCAGCTTGGAGTGACGTCACCAACCCTCGACAGTTCAACATCACAGGTCGAGACGCTCCAGGCCTGGGTTCCACGCTGCCTGCTGCAACTCTCACCGGGGACCGGGCCCACGCCGGTGAGCCAGGAGGGTCTGACTCCGGTGCAATTCAGCTGGAGAGATGGTCGGCTGCTGCAGCCGAAATCGCTGCGGCTGGATGCGGCACCTCAGCTGTTGGCGCTGCCACGGCTGGTGGACCCACACGTTCACCTTGATAAAGCATTCAGCTGGCAGGACTACCCCAATCTGAGTGGCACCTATGACGGTGCCCTTGCCGCCAATCTGCGGGAACATCACACCCGATCCGAATCCGCGGTTCTGGCCCGGGGTGAAAAGGCTCTGCAGCGAGCCTGCCTTCATGGTCTTCGAGCCTTGCGCAGCCATATCGACAGCCTCGGCCCCGGTGCAGAGCCGAGCTGGCGAGCGCTCCGGCAGCTGCGGGATCGCTGGGAGGGAACCATCGACCTTCAGCTGGTGGCTCTGGTTCCACTCGCCCACTGGCAAACCCCCGCAGGCGAGCGCCTGGCGGCTCAGGTGGCTGACTGGGGTGGACTGCTCGGTGCTGTCCTGGCACCTCCCTGCGGCGGCTCGGCGGTTCGGCGGCAGCTCGCGGCTTTGTTGACGCTGGCGGACCGGTTCGATTGCTCTGTGGATCTTCATATCGATGAAGCGGACCGGGATCCAGCGTCTGGTCTGAAGCAACTCCTGCGCGTTCAGGAGCGCCTCCACTGCCGGCAGAGGATCACCTGCAGCCATGCCAGCAGCCTGTCGCTGCTTCCACCAGCTTCGCTTCGGAAGCTGGCCGAACGGATGGCTGCTGCCGGACTTCAGGTTGTGGCCTTGCCTCTGACCAACGGTTGGCTGCTGGGGCGCGTGCCGGAGTCAACCCCCGTTCAGCGGCCATTGGCGCCGATTCACCAATTGCAGCGTGGCGGCGTTCGGGTGGCTGTTGGGGGCGACAACGTGGCAGATCCTTGGTTCCCCGGGGGAGATTTCGATCCGCTGGCCTTGATGGCGGCTTCGATCCCGCTGGCCCAGCTGGCTCCTTGGCAGCGGCTGGGTCTGGTGCCCTTCACCACCGCGGCGGCGGAAGCTATGGATCTGAGCTGGAACGGTGTGCTCTGTGAGGGAGCCCCTGCCGATCTGGTGGTGTTGCAGGCCGGCACCTGGTCCGAAGCCCTGCGACGGCCGCCGCAGCGGAGGGTCCTGATCGGGGGGCGCTGGTGGCAGCCCGCCGGGCGCTAGACCTCAACGCATCGGTTGAGTCGTTGTGATGCCCTCTTCTGCCGCCATGGACGCCTTGATGGAGGACCTGCGCCAGGTTGCTGGTCTTGAGCTGCTTCAGAAGACGTCAGAGCTCCAGCGTTTTTCGCGCGATGCCTTCGACTACTCGCCGGTGCTCCATGCACAGCTGGATCGTTGTCAGGCCGATCTCGTGGTGCGTCCCTTGAACGTTGAGGCGGTGGCGTCGCTGGCTGCAGCATGTTTCCGCCATCAGGTGCCTCTGACATTGCGAGGAACAGGCACCGGAAACTATGGCCAGTCCGTCCCGTTGGAGGGCGGAGTTGTGATGCTGACCAGCGCCTTGAACAAAGTGCGTCACATCGACCGTCAGACCGGGACCGTGACCGTCGAGCCGGGATGTTCGCTGCGCGATCTGGATCAGAAGTTGCGGAATGAGGGTAGGCAGCTGCGCCTGTTGCCAAGTACCTGGCGCAGCGCCACGATCGGCGGCTTTTTGGCGGGTGGTTCAGGTGGAATCGGTTCAATTCGCTGGGGATTTCTCCGCGATCCCGGGCATCTTCTGGGGATGGAGATTGTCACCCTGGAGCAGCAGCCAAGACGGTTGCAGCTGGATGCAGCCGAAGCAGAAGCCCTCAACCATGCCTACGGCACCAATGGGATTGCGACGGCAATCACCTTGGCGACAGCTCCCGCTGTGGACTGGCACCAGGTGAGCTTTGACTGTGAAAGCTGGGACGAGGCGGTCCTGTTGCTGCAGCGTTGTGCCCGTTCCGCCATTCCGCTGCATCTGGCCACGCTGCTTGAGCGACCTCTTCTGCAACACCTGCCGCCGTGGAGCGGACCCGCGGGGAAGTGCCATCGCGGCCTGCTGCTGGTGGCTCCGGACGGTGTGACCAGCCTGAATCGTCTGGTGGCCGATGTCGGAGCCGTGATGCACGACCTTGGCCCCGAGGATCTCAACCGTGGCAATGGATTGAGGGAGCTCACCTGGAACCACACGACCCTGCACATGCGCGCTGTCGATCCGAGCTGGACCTACCTGCAGATGCTGTTGCCGGAGCCGGAGCTTCCTGCGATGCAGTCGTTGAAGCAGCGCTGGGGCGACGATCTGCTCTGGCACCTCGAGCTGGTGCGTCAGCAGGGAGCCCAGCGATTGGCTGCATTACCGCTTGTTCGCTGGAGCGGTGAGGATCAACTGGATCGGTTGATGAACGAGTGCCGTGAGGTCGGGGCGGTGATCTTCAACCCCCACGTGATCACCGTTGAGGACGGCGGCCTGGGGGTGATTGACGGCGACCAGGTCGCGGCAAAGCAGCGCTTTGATCCCGCAGGTTTGCTCAATCCCGGCAAGTTGCGCGGCTGGCAGGCCTGACTCAACAACCCAAGCTGTCCCGTGTGGCGACTCCCGTTTGCGGATTGATTCCGTCTGCATCGCGGCAGAGACGACGCTGATCTTCGCGATCGAGGAGTGCATCGCTGAAGTCCGCTCCTTCGATCTGTGCCTTGCTGAAGCTGCTGCCGGACGCGATCACACCACTGAGGATGGCTCCACGCAGATCTGTGGCGACGAAGTCAGCCCTGTCCATCAGGGCATCCGATAGATCGGCACCGCGGAAGTCCGCTTCAGCAAAAGCTCCCTGGGTGAGGATGGCGCCATGAAGGTTGGCGTCCCGGAAATCGGCCCCACGCCCTACAGCCCCAGCGAAGGAGGTGTTGGCGAGGTTCTGGCCGTGGAAGTCCCCACCGCTTTGATTGGTGAGGGTGTAGTCGACGGTTTCCTGAAACAGGGCCCGATCCTGCAGACCCACACCGGCTGAGGTGTCCAAAGCGTTGGAGGGAGTCGCTAGCAGCAGCAGAGGCATCAGCAGACAAAGCAGCGATCTGAGCATCAGGCCGGTTGCAGGGAGCTTCACTCTGCCGTGACCACAGCTCGAGCGAGCAGATCACCGATCAGGTACAGCGATCCTGCCAGCACGGGCACGGTGCTTTTTCGCCGTTCGGGGGCGTTGATCTGAACCAGTGCCTGCTCCACGCTGGAGGCTGCGATCAGTTGCTGCGTCAACTGCGGTGACCGTTGGAGCAAAGCCTCAAGGGTCCAGCTGTTGTGATCAGGCACCGGCACAATCCAAGCCCGGTCCTGCGGTTGCAGCAGGGTCTGGAGCATTGCGATGCCCTGCTTGTGGGCCTGAATCCCCAGGATCCAGTTCACCCCCGCTTTCTCACCCGGCCAATGCCGGCGTTCCAGGTTGAGCTGTTCTGCTGCGGGAGGGTTGTGGGCTCCATCCATCAACAGGGGTTCATTGCGCCAGCGCACCCTCTGCATCCGCCCGTTCCAGCGCGCTCGCGCGAAGCCGGTTCGCAGGTCGTCGTCGCTGAGGGACCACCCATGGGGCCCCAACGCCAGCAGGACGCCCCTGGCCACAGCGGCGTTGCTTCGTTGCAGCTCTCCAGCCAGGCCCAAATGCCAGCTGTCATCCAAAGGGCTCACCCAGCGAAGCTCTGCGCCTTGTTGGTCGCATCTGTTCTCCAGAACGGCTCGTACGTCGGGATGTTGTTCCGCACTCACCACGCAGGATTCCGGGGTGATCACCGCGGCCTTTTCTGTTGCGATGGCCGTGAGGGTTGAGCCCAGGTGTTCACAGTGGTCCAGCCCGATGCTGGCCATGGCGATCAGTGGTCGCTTCGGATGGGCGGTGGTTGCATCCAGACGGCCACCGAGGCCCACCTCAAGCACCAGCAGGTCGACGGTTTCGCGATGGAAATGCACCAGAGCCGATGCCAGGAGTTGTTCAAATGGCGTCAGCTGGAATGTCTTGAAGACCGAGGCCAGCTCGTTCAGCAGCTGGCGCAGATCCGCTAACTCAATCGGCTGACCGTCGACGGCGATTCGCTCGCACCAACTCACCAGATGGGGTGAGGTGGTGACGCCGCAGCGGATACCGTTCTGATGCAGTACTCCGCTGATGAAGCTGGCGATGGATCCCTTTCCGTTCGTCCCCGCGATCTGGATGGCGGGGATGTCGCCACAGGGACTGCCGAGATGCTTCAGCGCACCCTGCATGCGATCCAACTGCAAATCCATCCCGCGCTGATCAAATCGCGGCAGCAAATCAGAGAGCTCTTTGATCGTCACGCGACCGCTCTCAGGCTGCAGTGGCGAGGGTGGCATCCAGGCGCTGCAGTAGCTGTTGCACCTCCCGACGGGTGATCACCAGGGGGGGGACCATGCGCAGGACTCGGGGGCCGGCTGCCACAAGCAGCAGCCGCTGGTCGATCGCCGCAGCACTGAGTTGTGCTGCGTTGCAGGTGCTGTTCTCCCTCAGCACGAGACCTTGCAGCAAGCCCCACCCACGGGTTCCCTCAAACAGGTCGGGGTAGCGCTCGACCAGGAGTTCCAGTCCTTCCCGCAATTGAATGCCCCGCTGTTCAACGTGCTGAAGCAGGCCGCGGCGTTCGATCTCCCGGGCAACGGTGAGCCCTGCCCTACAGGCAAAGGGGTTACCCCCGAAGGTGCTGGCGTGGTCGCCCGGCCTGAACACATCGGCCTCCGCCTGAACCAGCAGGGCACCAATGGCATGGCCTCCGCCCAGCCCTTTAGCGAGGGTGAAGGCATCGGGTTCGATCCCGATCTGTTCGTAGCCCCATAGTCGACCGCTGCGGCCCATTCCCACCTGCACTTCATCGAGGATCAGCAGGATGTTGCGTTCGCTGCAGCGTTGACGCACCGTCTGGAAAAAAGCGTGATCACCGGGGTTGACGCCACCTTCCCCCTGAAGGGGCTCAATCAGAACAGCTGCAACCTTCGGCCCGTGTTCCTCATGCTTTTGAAGTGCTGTTTCGAATGAATTGATGTCGTTGTAATTGAAATAATCAAAGCCTTCGACAACAGGTTCAAATCCCTGGTGGTATTTGGGCTGGCCGGTGGCGGTGACGGCGGCCAGGGTGCGACCGTGAAAACTGGCTGCTGCCGTGAGGATCACCGGGCGCTCGATGTTGCGCCGTTGGTGGCCATGTTTCCTGGCCAGCTTGATTGCGGCTTCATTGGCTTCAGCACCTGAATTGCAGAAAAAAACGCTGTCAGCGCAGCTGTGCTGCACCAGCCAGTCAGCCAGTTCTTCCTGTTCAGGAATCCGGTACAGATTGGAAACATGCTGGATTCGTCGAAGCTGCCGATGCAGGCTGCGTCGCATCACACGGTCGCTGTGCCCCAAGGTGTCAGTGGCGATTCCAGCGACGGCATCCAGATACCGGTGTCCCTGGTCGTCCCATACCCAGCAACCCTTTCCACGCACCAGGGTGAGTGGAAAGCGGTTGTAGGTGTTCATCACAGCGTTGGCCGACGCCGTTTTCGCAGAAGGTCTGGCGACACCGACTGTTTTGAGAGCTGTGTCGACCAGACCAGTCATGTCGCCGATGCAGGGATCAGCCCATTTTGAAATGCCATGGCCGCAGCATGGTTTCCGATCACTCTTCAGGAGCTGACGTGAGACGTGAAAGCCGCTACAGCAAGACAGAACGCCTATCTTAATATTTCTTCATTGCATCCCCTGATCGCGCCATGGCCCTGCCCCTCCATGAGCAATTTCAGAAGCAGACGTTGGCTAACGCCATTGAGTCGGCCACAGATATGGCCGAACTCAAGGGAGTTGCTTCCTTGTTGCTGGATCTCTATTTCCGTCAGAAATCAGCAACGATGGATATTGTTGAAGGAAAAATTTAGTTGAATCAAAGGTTGTTTCTGTGGTTCAGAACAATCCCCAGGGAACAAGTGATTGGTTTGATAACGCTGACCAGCAGGTCACAACGATGCCGGTCACACAAGCTGTGACACCGAAGATGAAAACGGTTGTTTCCAGTTGTTCGTTTCTGGCCTTAATCGGCTTGGAACGAGCCATTGATTCTCTTTGTCTGCCAAAAGGGTGCCATAGGCATGTTGGTTGTGCAGACAAAGCAAACACTCTTCATTAAAAGTGTTTCGAAGGATTGCGCTTGCGGACTGAAACTTCATGAAGAAGCCTTCATGTCTTTGTGATAAGTACTGAGGTCTGGCTTGAATTCATTGGTTGATTACTTCCGCTGCTGTAAAAATGGTTAGAAAATATGAAATTTCTCAGCTGTACTGGCTACAGCAATCACATCAGTGATTGGAAGGTCAATTCATCAAATACAGGCGGCGAGACTTGAACTCGCAAGACCGAAGTCGGCGCATTTTGAGTGCGCTGCGTCTACCAATTCCGCCACGCCTGCGTGGTGTCGTTCACTTTACACACCAAACGACGCGTTTAGCAACAGTGGAGCCGATCGGAAACGATCAAAGGTTCCCTGTAAAAATCTGAACGGATGGATATTCAGCTTGGTTTCTTTGTATCTTTGAACTGAATTTCTTGTCGTTCGATGTCAGCGCCAACGGAACTCAACTTCCGTTCGATGTTGTCGTAGCCCCTGTCGAGGTGTGACAGGCCGGACACATGGGTCACTCCCTTCGCGCTGAGTCCCGCCAGCACCATGGCGGCTGATGCTCTCAGGTCACTTCCGATCACCGGTGCTCCGCTGAGTTGAGGGACGCCTTCCACAATCGCGGTGCTGCCCTCAACGCGAATCGACGCTCCCATCCGCTGCAGTTCGGCAATGTGCTGCAAGCGATTTTCATAAATTTTCTCGGTGATGACGCTGGTTCCCTGAGTCACCGTCATCAAGGCCATGAATGGGGCCTGAAGGTCAGTTGGGAATCCAGGGAAGGGTTGGGTTGTGATATCGACAGCTTGCAATTGTCCAGGGGTAATCGTTATCCCGGTGTCATCAATATCAAGTCGGCAACCGCAGTCGCGCAATTTTTGAAGAACTGCGTTGAGGTGTTCGGGGATCACAGGCTCAACGCGCATCGCTGATCCCGTGATCGCTGCTGCAATCAGAAAAGTACCGGCTTCGATCCGGTCCGGGATGACCGAGTAGTTCCGCACACCGTGCAGTCGCTCAACACCTTTCACCGTGATCACAGGTCCACCGGCCCCTGTGATGTCAGCGCCCATGGCATTGAGCAGCTGGGCCAGGTCCTGAACTTCGGGTTCCTGTGCCGCGTTTTCGATGGTTGTTGTGCCGCTGGCCAGCACTGCTGCCATCAGAACAGTTTCTGTCGCGCCAACGCTTGGACAGTCGAGAATGATGGGTGCTGCTCTGAGGCGTGGCTGCGCACCGGGAACGGCTGCATTGACGCTGCCATGTTCAACACTGACATGAGCTCCGAGAGCTTTAAGCCCCCGGATGTGTTCGACCACGGGACGAGCTCCGATGCGACATCCACCCGGCAGCGGCACCTTGGCCTGCCCGAGTCGACCAAGCAGAGGGCCGATGCTGAAAAAACTGGCTCGCAAGCTGTTAACCAGTTCGTAGGGGGGCTCAGCACTGCTGAGCAGATCAGCCTGAAGTCGAATCCGGTCCCCGCTGCGTTCAACCTGCACACCCAGGCATCGGAGGATGTCGACCATTCCTGCGATATCCGTTAAGTCGGGCACATTGCACAGCTCAACCACTTCACTGGTCAGCAAGCTGGCCGTCATCAGAACCAGAGCAGAATTCTTCGCGCCGCTAACTCTTAACGTTCCAGAGAGGGTTTCTCCTCCTCGAACGGCAAGGCGCTCTTTGAGACTGTTCTGAGATGCGGTTGCAGGGCCCATCATCAACCGCTGACTACTCAACAGGGTCATTGTGACGTTGACCTTTGAGACCGTCTAGACGTCCGCCACTGAAACTGGTTTCAACAGTTACATTCCTCGCCCATTCCGGCTGGAGGGTGATGCCGTAATGTCATCACGTCGCATGAGCGACCCACGCCAGCGGATGTGGCGGAATTGGTAGACGCGCTAGTTTCAGGTACTAGTGGTGGCAACATCGTGGGAGTTCAAGTCTCCCCATCCGCATAATCTTCGGACAGGTTCTCTCAGGTCCCGAATGATTGTTCTCAAAATCTCGAACGCCTCAGAGGTTGTTGCGTCAAAGGTTGGGAAATTTTTAGAGAGACTGACTCCTGATTCCATCGACCACGCCACAGTCGAAGACCAGGTGATCAAAAAGTTGATTGAAAATCTTGCAGCAGAAGGAATCAAAGGAGAAATTGCTGCCATCAATGGTTTGGATCTGGAAGGTGAGGATCTGACCGTTCATAAAGAGTTGAAAGTACGTAAACACTCCAGTTTCTGAACGATTTTCGAGTGGTCCCCGACCTTCTGATCAGCAGCCGTCGTAATCCCCTGGTGCGTCGGCTTCGCTCGCTGGCGACCCGTGCAGGACGGGAAGCTGAGCGCATGGTGCTGCTGGAAGGAACTCACCTTCTGCAGGAACAGCTGCTGCAGGGGGCTGAGCTCCAAGAGGTGATTGCCACGGATCATTGGATTGAACGCCATCCCCAGCTTCTGGGGAGCCTCGATCCTCAGATCCCGATCCGCCGCGTCACCGAGGAGGTGTTGCGGGCGGCGCTCAGCACGGTGACTCCAGACGGTGTGGCCTGTCTTTGTCCACTGGAATGTTTCCCATCACCTTCGCTTCAAGCCAGCTTTCTGCTGTTGCTGGATCGGATTCAGGATCCCGGCAATCTCGGCACGTTGCTTCGAACGGCCTTGGCGGCCGATGTTGAAGCCGTGTGGCTGGGCGCTGGGGCCGACCCCCTGAGCCCAAAGGTTTTAAGGGCATCCTCGGGAAGCCTGCTCCAGCTTCCGCACCATCGCTTTGGACCGAATGGTGAGCAAGCGATTGAACTCATGGAGCAGAAGCTGATGGAGCTGGTGCTCCAACAGTTTCAGGTGGTGGCAACCCTGGTGCCTGACGCGAAGGGGTTGCTCCAACCGATTCCGTACTGGGAGCTCGACTGGACACTCCCGACCGCCCTGGTCCTCGGAACGGAAGGCGCAGGCCTGCACCCCAGGCTTCAGGCCTGCTGCACCCATGCGGTGACTCTTCCTCACAGCCCTCGGGTTGAATCCCTCAACGTGGCCGCTGCCGCGGTGCCCCTCCTGCTGGAGCGTCGGCGAGCGACAATGGCGCGCACAACGCAGCAGTCCGGGTGAGCGACGCCAGCTTCGACTACGACGTCATCGTCATCGGTGCAGGTTATGGGGGGTTTGATGCCGCCAAACACGCCGCAGATCATGGGCTCAAGACGGCCATTGTTGAATCGCGCGACATGGGTGGCACCTGCGTCAACCGCGGTTGCGTTCCCTCGAAGGCTCTGCTGGCAGCCAGCGGCAAAGTGCGTGAGCTGGCCGACGACCGCCATCTCTCCAGCTTTGGAATTCACGCGGCACCGGTGCGTTTTGAGCGACAGAAGATCGCCGACCATGCCAATCAATTGGTGCAGACGATCCGGGCGAATCTCACCAAGACTCTGGAACGGGCTGGCGTCACTATCCTCCGCGGCCAGGGTCGGCTGGAAGGGGCCCAACGCGTTGGTTTGCGCGAGCCAAGCGGTGTTGACAGGGTGCTCAATGCCAAGGACGTGATCATTGCCACGGGCTCGGATCCCTTCGTGCCGCCCGGCATTGAGACCGACGGACGCACTGTGTTCACCAGTGATGAAGCGATCAACCTCGAGTGGCTGCCCCGCTGGATTGCGATCATCGGCAGTGGCTACATCGGCCTCGAATTTGCAGACGTCTACACGGCCCTGGGTTGTGAGGTGACGATGATCGAAGCGATGGACAAGGTGATGCCCACCTTCGATCCGGATATTGCAAAGATCGCCGGCCGCCACTTGATTGACAGCCGCGATATCGACGCCCGTTCCGGTCTGCTGGCTCGCAAGGTCACCCCTGGGTGCCCTGTTCAGATTGAACTGGCCGACTTCAACAGCCGTGAGCTGGTGGAGACACTGGAGGTGGATGCTGTTTTGGTGGCCACGGGGCGTGTCCCCAGCAGCAAAGGTCTCAATCTGGAGTCCCTTGGGATCGAGACCAACCGAGGTTTCCTCCCGATCGACGACACCATGCGCGTGCTGGTGAATGACCAGCCCGTGCCGCATCTGTGGGCGGTGGGTGATGTAACCGGAAAGCTGATGCTGGCGCATACCGCCGCCGCCCAAGGATCCGTTGCCGTCGACAACATTCTTGGTCGCCAACGCCAGATCGATTACCGCAGCATCCCCGCTGCGACCTTCACCCATCCGGAGATCAGCTCCGTTGGCATGAGTGAGGCCGATGCCAAGACCCTGGCGGCGGAACAAGGGTTCCAGCTTGGATCCGTTCGCAGTTATTTCAAAGCAAATTCCAAGGCTCTGGCCGAGCTTGAAAGTGATGGACTGATGAAACTGCTGTTCAACAAAACCAGTGGTGAAGTCCTTGGTGCGCATATCTACGGGCTGCATGCCGCTGATCTGATTCAGGAGGTGGCGAATGCCGTCGCCCGACGCCAGAGCGTTCGACAGCTTTCAACGGAGGTCCATACGCACCCCACCCTCAGTGAGGTGGTGGAGGTTGCTTACAAGCAAGCCGCATCTCAGCTGGTCGCCTGAACCGTTTTTCCTTCCTGTTCCCGTTTCTTCCGATCGATTCATGGAGATCCGTCGTCGTCCACCCAATCCGAAGGTGCGTGTTTCTTATCTCGAGTACGCCGTCCCACACGATGAGGAGGAACCAAGGAACATCCTCGAAAAGATTGTCTGGGAGAAAGACCGGGAGGTTGAGGTCGCTCGACAGAAGGTGCCGCTGGACAATCTCAAACGACAGATCGCTGATCTGCCGTCCACCAGAGATTTTCTGGCCGCGTTGACTTCGGCGCCGGTTAAACCCGCCGTGATCGCTGAGGTCAAAAAGGCCAGCCCCAGCAAAGGGGTGATCCGTGAGGATTTCGACCCTGTCGCGATTGCCAGTGCCTACGCAGCCGGAGGCGCCAGCTGTCTGTCGGTGCTGACAGACAGAACCTTTTTCCAGGGGGGCTTTGATGTTCTCGTTGAGGTCCGCAAGGCGGTTGATCTGCCCCTGCTCTGCAAGGAGTTCGTTTTAAGTCCTTATCAGCTTTATCAGGCCAGAGCTGCCGGCGCCGATGCGGTTTTACTGATTGCGGCCATTCTCGGCGACCAGGATCTTCGCTACCTGCGCAAAGCGGCGGCTGCCCTGGGTCTCGCCGTGCTGGTTGAAGTGCACGACGCTGATGAGCTGGAACGTGTGCTCAACATCGGTGGCTTCGATCTGGTGGGGATTAACAACCGGGATCTGTCGACTTTTGAAACGGACCTGGGCACGACCGAGCGCCTCACAGCCTCGTTCGGGCAGCGTCTGCAGGAACAGCACATGCTTCTGGTGAGTGAGTCGGGTCTGTTGACCCGCACTGATCTGTCTCGGGTGCAGAGTGCCGGCGCTGCTGCCGTGCTGGTGG
>QCUM01000041.1 GCA_003210735.1 Synechococcus sp. AG-679-D13 | reverse complement strand
TGGGATCCACGAGGAGACGACTCGTCTTCAGCGGCAATGCAATGGCATTCAGCCGATAGTCCCTGCGCCAGAGATCGTCCTCAAGGCTGTTTCCTTCCCGTCGGGCGATGTCGATGGTCCAGCCCCGCAGCACCAATCTGGCGATGTCACGCCTCTCATCCAGCACAACGAAGCTGCCCCCCAGTTCACGGTGCAGCCGCTGCGTCAAGCCAAGGGCGTCGGAGCTCACCACCAGATCGAGGTCCTGTTGTGCCGGCAGGCGATGGAGCAGGGCATCTCTCACCGCACCGCCCACCAGAGCAGTTTCCGCAGGCAGGAGGATCAATGGCACGGGCCATTCATCGACGGCCAAACGCTGCCAGACCTGCTCAGATTGGCTTTCGCGATTCAGAATGTCATCCGATGCGGCGGAGGAGGACATGTGTATTTGCGTGGACTGCCGCTGGGTCGACCGATGCCAGGCCTATCACGCTGTGGAACGTCAGCATGGTGCCCCTCACCTAACAGAGCATCCTGATCTGACACCTCGTGAGCCGCGCATTCACATCTCAGTTCTCGATCTCCCTGGTGGCTCCACAGGTGTGGAGTGGGATGTGCGGGCATGCAGCAGTTTTGATGCCGAGCCAGGACGCTGGAGCCGGCTGCGCCCCGGGGAGGCAGTCCCGCAATGACGCAACTGAACCGTTGTGAGTGATGCCACCTCATCACAGCTGCTGCTGGCCCTGCACAGCTGCACCGATCGTTTCGGGGTCGCTGTGCAGGAATCGGTGGGTGCTCCCCGTGTTGCTGTTTTTGACGCCGGCCGCGGCTTGTCCAACAGCCTGATTGAGCGGGTGGCTTCCCTGCTGCCCCGGAGCCGTTGGGCAAAGATTCAGGGGCTTGCTGTTGCAACGGGCCCAGGAGGCTTCACCGGAACACGATTGAGCGTGGTCATGGCTCGCACCCTGGCCCAGCAATTGGGCTGCCCCTTGCTTGGCGTGAGCGCATTCGCTCTGATGGCTCAGCGCCTGCAGTGCAGTCATCAGCCGTTCTGGATCACCCAGGTTCTGCCACGCCGCGGTGTGGTTGCTGGCCAGTACAGCATTGCTGGAGACACGGTGACGGAGATCGAAGTCCCCCATTTGCTTGAGGACGGTCGAGTTGTCTCTCCGGCACGGCCCGCGGAGCTGGATGTGGAGTCTGATGTCGCTTGTCTGCTAACTCAGCTGCAGCTGAGTCTGGAGCGGCGCGATCATCTCCCTTGGCAGGGTGTTCTGCCGATTTATCCCACCTCGCCGGTGGGTCCTGTCTGATGGCGGGGCTGCGGGCCGGAATTCTGCTGAGTGCCGGCCTGGCGGTATGGATGTTCGGCACAGGTCCTCTCGCGCCCTATCGCCGTGCCCTGTTTGATCGCAGTGCCCCTCAGCTCGTACTCGTGCTGGGTGGGGACGTGGATCGTGAGCGCGTAGGAGCTCGCCTGGCCCGCGAGCTGAAGCTGCCGCTGCTGGTGAGTGGTGGCAGCAACCCGGAATATGCAACCTGGTTAATCCAGGACGAGGGGTTGGAAGTCGAGCGGGTTGAACTCGATTACCGCGCCCAGGACACTCTTGGGAATTTCACCTCCCTGGTGGATGAACTTCAGGATCGTCAGGTGAAGCATCTGCTGCTGGTGACCAGTGCCGATCATCTGGCTCGATCGATGGCCGTGGGTCAAGTGGTGGCAGGAAGCCGTGGGATTCACCTCACGGGTGTTCCTGTTGCCTGTGAGCCTCGCTGTGTCTCGGAGAGCTCCTTGAAGACGTGGCGGGACTGGATCCGAGCTGTGGCATGGGTGGCCACGGGACGAGATCTCAGGAACGTGGCTGTTCCAGTTCCAACAGGTCGTTGATCCGCTCTTTCAGCAGCGCTGTGGTGACATCCAGATCGGGGCGACGACGGCTCGCTGGTGGTGGAATCGGAGCGCCGACCCGCAGCTGCAGTGGCACCAGACGGGGCCAGATCCGACCGCTACCCAGCGCGCGGTGGCTGTTGACAATCGCCACAGGCAGCAGCGGAGCGCCGCTGCGAGCCGCCAGTAGTGCTGCTCCTGGCAGAGGATTGTTCACGCGACCGTTGGCTTGCCGGGTGCCATCGAGGAACACCCCAGTGGCCCATCCTTCTTCCAGTTTGGCGGTGGCTGTCCGGATCGCTTCGCGATCACTGGCTCCGCGGCGCACTGGATAAGCGCCGCAGGCTCGGATCACAGCGCCCAACAGTGGGATCGCAAACAATTCAGCCTTGGCCATGAAGGCGACCGGGCGGCCAAGGGCATGGCCCAGCAAGGGTGGGTCTAGGTGGGATCCATGGTTTGAAGCCACCACCAAGGGCCCTTCCATTGGCACATGCTCCAGGCCCTGGGTGCTGCCGCGGAACAGGAATCGGAACAAGGGAAACACGAGCAGACCGCTCACCAGTCGATAGGTGAGGCTTGGTCCCGGTGTGCGAACAATCGGTGCGTCGCTCACTGGCCAAGATCTGCAGCGCCAGCAATTTGCGCGGTGGTCACCCCGTCCATGCTGCGTTTGGCCAGACCGCTCAGCACGTTGCCGGGGCCGATTTCAACCAAGGTGTCGACTCCGTCGGCTGACATGGCCGCCATCGTTTCCCGCCAGCGCACACCGGTGGTCATCTGCTGCTTCAGCCTCTCTTTCAGCGCTCCGCCGTTGCTTGTTGTGCTGGGATCGCTATTGCTGAGAACCGGGATGCGGGCATCACGGAAGCTGACGCCATCGAGGGTGGAGGCGAAATGATCTGCGGCCTCAGCCATGAAGGGTGAATGAAACGCTCCTGAGACAGCCAGCGGAATCGCCCGTTTGCATTTGAGCTGTTCACTCACTTGGCCCACGGCCTCCGGTCGCCCGGATATCACGACCTGAGCCTCGCTGTTGTCGTTGGCGATGCTCACGCCATCGATGCTGTTCACCAGCTCGTTCAGTTGATTCCGATCAAAGCCAATCACGGCTGTCATCGCGCCGCCCCCAGCAGCAGCCATCAGTTCAGACCGGGTTTTCATCAGGGTCAGTCCCGTTTCCAGGTCAAACACTCCGGCGGCGTAGAGCGCCACCAGTTCACCGAGGCTATGACCGGCCACCATGGATGCCTCCCGACCCTGCTTGATCAGGTTGTCGACCAGCAGGGACTCCACGACGAAGAGTGCTGGTTGGGTATTGCGGGTGTCGTTGAGCTCATCCGGACCCGTGCCGCCGCCGCTTTCCCCGCGGCAGATCGCCAGAAGATCTCGCCCTAGCAGGTCGGATGCCAGTGAGAAGCGCTCATTGGCGCCACTGATGCTCAGCAACTGGTCTGCCATGCCGACCTTTTGTGAACCTTGACCAGGGAAGACCCAGGCGATCGACATGTCTGTTTTGCTCTATCCCAGCCGGAGATTACGCGGGGCCGCTCCAGCGCAGTAGAGCTGCTCCCCAGCTGAGGCCTGCGCCAAAGCCACTGCTTGCGATTTGATGGCCTGGCTTGATGCGCCCGTCGCGTACCGCTTCATCCAGCATCAGGGGGATGGTGGCGGCCGAGGTGTTGCCGTAATAACTGAGGTTGCTAAGCACCTTGCTGTTGGGGATGTCAAATCGATCCGCTACGGCATCAAGGATGCGTTGATTGGCCTGATGCAGCAGCAACCAGTCGAGGCTGTCGGCAGTTGTGTGCGTTTCTTCGAGCAGTTTCGCCAGGATCGCTGGAACTTCCCTGACGGCGAATTTGTACACCTCCTGGCCATTCATCTGGATCGGTTGAAATCCACCGCGTTGATGGCTGGCATCTGCAATCAGTGGGTCGTGGTCGCTGATCTGAGGCAGCTGCAGCACTTCGCCGCGACTGCCATCTGAGCGCAACAGGAAACCCTGCAGATCATCCTGACCGTTATCAGACGCTTCCAAAACCACGGCTGCGGCTGCGTCACCGAACAACACGCAGGATCGCCGGTCATCCCAGTCCACCCATCGGCTGAGCTGATCCGCTCCCACAACCAGAACCCGCTTCATGGCTCCGGTTCGCAGGTACTGACTGGCCGTCACCAGCGCGAACAGGAAGCCGCTGCAGGCGGCGGTGAGGTCAAAGGCAACGGCATTCCCGGCACCGATGCGAGCCTGCAGCCGTGGGGCTGAGCCGAACAGATCGTCTGGAGTGGAGGTGGCCAGCAGGATCAGATCAAGGCTCTCGGCATCCCAGCCAGACATGGCCAGCGCGCGTTCGGACGCCTGGCCGCAAAGTTCGCCTAAAGATTCCTTCTCACCGACCACATGCCTCGCTCCAATGCCGGTGCGGCTGCGAATCCATTCATCGCTTGTCTCAACCCGTTGTCCCAGTTCTTGATTGCTGATGGAGCGGGATGGAGTGGCACTACCGCATCCCCGCAGCACCATGCCAGCGGTCCTGGGGAGCTGCTCGGCCAAAGCGGTGGGTCATGGAGTGGCGTCAGTCAATCACAACCGCTCTGAAGAGCGGCCAGATCCTCCATAACGCCGTGGCTGGCAGCTGAGTGGGCGATACGCAAGGCACTCACCACTGACAGGGCTTTGCTGCTGCCGTGACCGATCACAGCAACTCCGTTCACGCCCAGCAGCAAGGCTCCTCCGTGCTCAGCGTGATCGAGTCGTTTCTTGATCCTGCGCAGGTTGCTGCGTAAAAAAGCTGATCCGACTTTGCCGCGACGGCCCCGGGGCAATTCTGCGCGTAGAACGCCCAGCAGCACGCTGCCGACGGATTCGAGAAATTTCAGCAAGACGTTGCCGGTGAAGCCATCACAGACGACGACATCGAATTCACCGGAGAGGACATCGCGGCCTTCACAATTTCCAGCGAAATGCAACCGCTGCTCATTCCGCAGCAGCTCATGGGTCTTCATGGAGAGGTCGTTGCCTTTGCACTCCTCTTCACCGATGTTGAGCAACCCAACCCGTGGGCGCTCAACCTGAAGCACGTCACGGCTGTAGATGTTGCCTAGCAGTGCGAACTGGTGCAGGTACGTCGCCTTGCAATCCATGTTGGCCCCCACATCCAGCACCAGCACAGGCTGACTTGGGTCTTTGGTTGGGAACAAAGCGCCGATGGCGGGCCGATCGATTCCCTTCAAGCGACCCAGCCGAAAAATGGCTGATGCCATCACGGCTCCGGAGTTGCCAGCTGAATAAACCGCCAGCGCTTCACCTCGCTTCACAAGGTCCATCGCCACGTTGATGCTGGCGTCACGCTTGCGACGCACGGCGGTGGCCTCGTCATCCATGCCGATCGAGGGACCGCTCCCCACTAGATCGAGATGCCCAGCGGACTGAGCTGCCTCAAGCCTTTCCCTCAGGTCAAGTTGATCAGCTGCTGCGAGCACGCGCTCGCTCTCCCCAACGAAGCGCACCTTCAGCGGAAGCCGATCAATGGCTTGCAGACATCCATCCAGAATTGGCCCTGGTGCGTGATCGCCACCCATTCCGTCCACCGCCACCCAGAGCCGGTCGGCATCGTTGATTTCGCTCTGCTCATCTCCACCTTGGAGACGACGCAGTGGATCAAACACCAGTGGTTGCAGAACCTGGCTGGCAACACTCCCGGCACCGGTCACAACGGTTTCCGCAACGCTTGTGGCTGCGCTGGCCGAGGTTGTGGCGCTGTCCACAAGACTCGTTACAGCGGCGTTTCGCCGATACCAAATCACCAGACGACGGATCGCCCGGGGTCGGTTGCTTTTGCTCCTGGACTCAGGGGTCCGGGCGGAATCAGGGTCCTTCGGAAGCAACGGAGTCGACGATGCGCTGGAACAGGTAGCCGGTGCCGCGAGCCGTGAGGATCAGCTCCGGATTGGCTGGATCATCCTCCAGTTTGGATCGAAGCCTGGAAATGTGGACATCAACCACACGGGTGTCGACATGCCGCTCTGGGGTGTAGCCCCAAACCTCTTTAAGAATCTCGCCGCGATTGAAAGGTTCTCCTGAACGGCTGACCAGCAGCTCCAGCAAGCTGAATTCCATGCCGGTGAGCCGAATGCGTTCGTCTCCTCGAAACACCTGGCGTTTGTTGGTGTCGATACGTAAGTCGGACACCTGGATCACACCGGAATTCGGTATGCCGGCCACTGGATCTTTTTCAACCCGGCGCAACACGCAGCGGATGCGAGCTTCCAGTTCCTTGGGGCTGAAGGGTTTCACCACATAGTCATCGGCTCCCAATTCGAGGCCGGTGATCCGGTCGGCGACATCGCCTAGAGCCGTGAGCATCACGATGGGCACATCCGATTCCTTGCGCAGCTCCTGGCAGACCCCGTAGCCGTCAAGCTTGGGCATCATCACGTCCAGAACCACCAGATCGGGGGAACAGTTGGGAAACAGCTCCAGCGCCTCTGTGCCGTCACAGGCCGTGACGACGTTGTAGCCAATCATCGACAGACGGGTTTCCAGGATCCGCCTGATTGAGGCCTCGTCATCGACCACGAGAATCGTTTCTTTGGTTGAAGCCGTGGCCGTCATACGCCGAGGCACTAATACCTGGGGTCACAAATAAGTGGCCACGCCCCCGCTCTGTTCATCCAACAGCAACTTTCTTCACAGTTCGCAGTGCCTAAAACCGCCGCTGTCTTCGTTTGTCAAAGCTGTGGGGCCAAGGCTCGGCAGTTTTTTGGTCGCTGTCCGGAATGTGGAAGCTGGAATTCTCTCGTTGAGCAGTTACAGCCCGTCACGGACGGGCGCCGCCGCCGCGAAACCCCAGATCCCGCTCAGGCGCCGGCTGCTCGCCGATCAACGGCGATGGCCTCCTTGGATGACAAGCCCCTCCAGCGGTTGGAAACCGGCTCCGGTGAATTCGATCGGGTTCTCGGCGGAGGTCTTGTGCCTGGGTCCCTTGTTCTGGTGGGGGGCGATCCGGGGATTGGAAAGAGCACCCTGCTTCTCCAGAGCGCTTCAGCGATGGCTCGTCACAGCTCTGTGCTGTACGTCAGTGCTGAGGAATCAGCCCAGCAGGTGAAGCTCCGCTGGCAACGGCTTTCGGGAGCGGAGGCCTCCGATCTGCAGCTACTGGCTGAGACCGATCTGGAGCTCGTTCTTGAAGAACTGGAGGCGCTGCGGCCTGCTGTGGCGATCATCGACAGCATCCAGGCTCTGCACGATGCCAATCTCACCAGTGCTCCTGGATCGGTCGGCCAGGTGCGGGAGTGCGCTGCGGCGCTGCAGCGGCTTGCCAAGCGCCAGACCACGGCCCTGATGCTGGTGGGCCATGTCACCAAAGAGGGAATGTTGGCCGGCCCGAAGGTGCTGGAGCACCTGGTGGATGCCGTGCTCACCTTTGAAGGCGATCGTTTCGCCAGCCATCGGCTGCTGAGGGCAGTGAAAAATCGCTTCGGCGCCACCCATGAGCTTGGGTTGTTCGAAATGCAGGCCCAGGGTCTGGCGGAAGTCGGCAATCCCAGTGAACTGTTCCTCAGCGATGCCAGGGCCTCCGGAGTTGCCACGATCGTGGCCTGTGAAGGCACCCGATCTCTGGTGGTGGATCTTCAGGCGCTTGTGAACGTCACCAGTTATGCGAGTCCTCGCCGCACCGCCACAGGCATTGGTACCAATCGCCTTCACCAGATTCTGGCCGTGCTGGAAAAGCACATGGGGTTGCCGTTGTCGCGCTTCGACTGCTACCTCGCCGTGGCCGGTGGGCTTGAGGTGGAGGAACCGGCGGCGGATCTTGGTGTTGCTGCAGCCGTGGTGGCCAGCTTCCGGGATTTAACTCTCCCCGCAGGAACCGTCCTGATCGGCGAACTTGGCCTGGGTGGGCAGCTTCGGCCTGTGGGGCAACTGGAGCTGCGCCTCCAGGAAGCCGCTCGCCTGGGCTTCCGGCGTGCTGTGGTGCCCCGCGGCAGTGGCCTGGGGGCTATGGCTTCTGGACTGGATCTGGCGCTGCTGGAGGCCGACAGCGTCACCGAGGCGCTGGTGCTGGCCCTGGGTGACTCTGTGAATGTTCAGAAGTAGACGTCCACGTTGCTGCGACCCGTGGATTTGAGCCAGTTTTCGATGTCTAAGTAACCGCCTGGATTGAGGCGTACGGCCTGTGTCCAGGATTCGGCCGCCTGATCAAACCATCGATCAGCATCATCCTGACGGCCTTCCTCCTCAGCAATCCGTCCCCATTTCTCGAAAATCAGGCCCATGTTCTTCAGGCAGGAGGGCTGTTTTGGGTTTTCGTCGAGGGCCTGGCGGTAGGTCTCTATCGCCCTCTGCTCCTCTCCATTGGACATGTAGATGATCGCCATGTTTTTGAGAGTTTCACTGCGATCTGTGTGGTTCTCCTCGAGCTTCAGAGCCTCCTCGTAGTTCTCCAGAGCTTCGGCGTAATCGCCGTCGTTCTGGGCTGAAAGTCCGTCTCGGTAATACACATAGGCCTCTTTCGAGCGCGCATTGATCGGAAGCAGCTTGACGATGAGGTCCGCCATCACCGTGAAGCTCTTGTCGATGAAGTTGTCGTTGCGGTTGCTGCGGGGCACGGCGCTACGGCGGAAGAACACCATCCTGACGGGATTGGAGCCCGACCTAGCCTGGCCGTAACGATCCATCGCCAGTGACTCAAGCGGTTCAGACCGTTGTCCTCGATGTTGAGGGCATGAAATGCGGTGGTTGTGTGCGTGCCGTGGAGCGGACGCTGCTGGAACAGCCGGGTGTGCAACGCGTTGATGTGAACCTCGTCAGCCGCGCTGCCTGGCTTGATCTGGAGAACGACGCAGGCAGCGTCGAGGCGGTTCTCAGTGCTTTGACGGATCGGGGCTTTCCGGCCCGTGAGCGACAGCTGGAGGATGCTGCCGGTGCCGCCCGTCACCCCGGGATTTCAGGGCTGACCTGGTGGCAGCAGTGGCGACAGCTCATGGTGGCGCTGCTGTTGCTGTTGCTTTCGGTGCTGGGCCATGTGAGTGAGGCGGGTCATCTCGCCCTGCCCATCATTGGCAGCCTTCCGTTTCACGCCGTGTTGGCCACGGTGGCTCTCCTGGGGCCTGGTCGACCGATCCTCAGCGGCGGTTTGGCCGCGGCTCGTGCGGGTGCTCCAAGCATGGACACCCTTGTGGGATTGGGGGTTGGCAGTGCTTTCACCGCCAGCATCGTGGCCCTGATCTGGCCCCAGGTGGGTTGGCCTTGTTTCTTCAATGAGCCTGTGATGCTGCTGGGTTTTGTCCTGCTGGGACGATTCCTCGAGGAGCGAGCCCGTTTCCGCACAGGTCTTGCTCTGCAGCAACTGGCGCAGTTGCAACCCGAAACGGCCCGACTGGTGTTGGCGGATGGAGCCATCAGGGAGGTGCGTGTCGGGGCTCTTCGACCGGGTGAGCGACTTCAGCTCCTCCCAGGCGATCGGGTGCCGGTGGATGGCCTTGTGCTGGAGGGGCAATCTGCGGTGGATGTATCGAGCCTCACCGGTGAACCAATGCCTTTACAGGCCGAGGCAGGAGCCGAGCTTTCCTCTGGCAGCCTGAATCTTGAGGCTCCGTTGCTGATCGAAGTCACCCGAGTGGGTGCCGAGACGGCTTTGGCCCGAATCATTCGTCTGGTTGAGCAGGCGCAGGCCCGCCGAGCTCCGATTCAGGGTCTGGCGGACAGGGTGGCCGGTCGTTTTTGTTATGGCGTGATCGCGCTGGCTGTCGCCACTTTTCTGTTCTGGTGGCTGTTCGGTGCCAGCCACTGGCCTCAGGTGCTGCAGGCGGCCGCGCCTGGGATGCCCCATGGAGCAATGGAAGGCCATGGCATGCATCACGCCGGCCTCGGGAGCGGTGCCACCACGCCGATGGGTCTTGCCTTGCAATTGTCGATCGCTGTTTTGGTGGTGGCCTGTCCCTGTGCTCTCGGTTTGGCCACGCCCACAGTCATCACGGTGTCCACTGGTCTGGCTGCCCGGCGTGGCTGGCTGTTCCGTGGCGGTGATGTGATCGAAACCGCAGCCGGGCTCCAGAGGGTGGTTTTTGACAAGACCGGCACACTCACTCTGGGTCGCCCATTGGTGACCGCTGTGGAGGGTGAAGATCCTGATCGCTTGCTGCAACTGGCGGCGAGTCTCGAGGTCAGCAGCCGCCATCCCCTGGCCCATGCACTGCTTCAGGAAGCCCAGCGTCGCGACCTGCCGTTGATGGAGACCGATTCAGTCCGCACCATTTCTGGTGCTGGCCTTGAGGGAGAGCTTTCAGGTTGTTCGGATTTAATTCGAGCGGGCAAACCCGACTGGCTTCAGAGCTCTGGCGTCACGATTCCCGAATCGGCGTTGACGTGGTTGTCGAAGGCGGAGGGTTCGGTGGTGGCGGTCGCTGAGGGATCTTTACTTCTTGGACTGATTCAGGTTGAAGATCAGCTCCGCTCTGATGTGGAACCTGCCCTGGAGCGCTTGCGACAGCAGGGCCTGGGCTTGGCCCTGTTCAGCGGGGATCGGGAGACCCCAGTGCGCCGGCTGGGGGAGCAACTCGGCTTCTCAGCGGATGCTTTGGGCTGGCAGATGCTGCCGGAGCAGAAATTGAAGCGCCTGGAGCAACTCCAGGCCCATGGAACTGTTGCGATGGTGGGTGACGGCATCAACGATGCACCCGCCCTTGCGGCGGCCGACCTGGGTATTGCCATCGGTACGGGTACACAGATTGCCCAGGACACAGCCGGGCTGGTGCTTCTGGGGGATCGGCTCGACAACCTGCCGGAGGCGCTTGCGCTGGCTCGACGGACCCTCTCCAAGGTGCGGCAGAACCTGGTCTGGGCCTTTGGATACAACCTCATCGCCCTGCCGGTTGCAGCAGGTGTGCTGCTTCCCGGTCAGGGATTGCTGCTTTCACCTCCCCTGGCTGCGCTTCTGATGGCGCTGAGTTCGATCACGGTGGTGCTCAATGCGCTGGCGCTGCGGATCAGATGAAGGGACGTTTCATCGTCTTGGAAGGCATCGATGGATGTGGCAAGACCACGCAGCTGGAGCATCTGGTTCGGTGGCTTCCCGCCTCTGGTCTGATGCCAGACGATGCTGGGCTTGTGCAGACCCGAGAACCGGGGGGAACATCCCTTGGCCGGTCTGTCCGGGAGCTTCTGCTGCATACAGCTGCAGATGAGGCCCCAGCGCCCATCGCCGAGTTGTTGCTCTACGCAGCTGATCGGGCTCAACATGTCGAAACGCTGATTCTTCCGGCGCTCGAGCGGGGTGATTGGGTGATCAGCGACCGGTTCTCTGGTTCGACCCTGGCCTATCAGGGCTATGGCCGTGGCCTGAACCGTTTGGTGATCGATCAGCTGGAGCAGATTGCCACCGGGGGATTGCAACCGGACTTAACCCTCTTGCTGGAGCTGCCGCTGGAGGAGAGCTTGCGGCGCCGGCGCGGTGCTGCGGCGGATCGGATTGAGGCTGAAGGTCAGGCGTTTTTAGGCCGTGTTAGCGAGGGTTTTGCCGAGATTGCGCAGCACAAAGGTTGGCTCCGGGTCGATGCGGCCGGTGCGCCGGAGGGGGTCAGTCAGGGCTTGGAGCAGTTGCTTCTGGAGCAGTTGGGTGGGTGATTTGTTCACCGATTTAATCGGCCAGCCCCTCGCCGTGAAGCTGCTGACTGCAGCGCTGCAGCACCAGCGTCTTGCTCCTGCTTATCTGTTTGCGGGGCCTGAGGGCGTAGGGCGCCGCCTGGCGGCGCTGCGCCTGTTGGAGGGGGTGCTGGCTGGTGGGGTCTTGTCGTCTCGACAGCGGCGGCGTCTGCTGGAGCGCAATCACCCTGATCTGCTTTGGCTGGAACCCACTTATCAGCATCAGGGACGTTTATTCACGTGTTCCGAGGCGGAGGAAGCCGGGCTCAGCCGTCGGACTCCCCCGCAGCTTCGGTTGGAGCAGATTCGAAATGTGAGTCGGTTTCTCGCTCGTCAACCCGTGGAAGCTGAGCGGGGAATGGTGGTGATTGAAACTGTCGAGGCCATGCCGGAGGCGGCGGCCAATGCCTTGTTGAAAACGCTTGAGGAGCCTGGGCACGGTCTGCTGATTCTTTTCTCAGCTGCTCCAGAAAGGCTGTTGAGCACGATTCGTTCCCGCTGCCAGTTGATCCGCTTCCTGCGGCTGGGCGATGCCGATGTCCAGCAGGTGCTGCAACGTTGCGGTGAACAGAAGGATGATCCGTTGGAACTGCTGGCGATGGCTGCAGGTTCCCCTGGTGCCCTGCTGGAGCACCGCCGTCAGCGGGAAGCCCTGCCGGTTGATCTCGTTGATCGTTTGGAAACGTTGCCCAAGGAGCCGATGCAGGCGTTGGCTTTAGCTCGGGATCTTTGCGAGAGCCTGGATGGGCAACAGCAGCTCTGGTTGATCGACTGGTGGCAGCAAAAGCTGTGGCGATGCGGAGCTGGCCATGACCCCATGCATCGTCTGGAAATCCTTAGGCGCCATTTGCTCGGGTTTGTCCAACCCAGGCTTGCTTGGGAAGTGGCTTTGCTGGATCTGAGTGTGAGCTGAAGTCAGGCGGTGGCTCGATCTTCTTGCTGTTTGCGTTCCTCGCGAGCCATCGCCACTACATCTTGCAGGCCGTCAAGGTCGCCCCCGATCGGCAACTCAAGGCAATACCCAGCTCCGTAGACCGTTTTGATGAAGCGAGGTTTACGGGGATCTGGCTCCAACTTGGTACGTAAGTGGCGAACGTGCACACGGATGGTTTCGATGTCGTCGTCTGGTTCGTATCCCCAAACCTCTTTGAGGATTAGCGAAGGCGCCACCGTTTGACCGTGTCGTTGCAGCAGGCAGTGCAGCAGTTCAAACTCCAGATGCGTGAGCCGTACGGGACCATCGAACCAGATGGCTTCAAACCGTTCCGGAACGAGGGTTAATGGCCCGTAGCTGAGAATTTCGTTGTGGTTGGAGGATCCAACCGGAGCCCGATCGCTGCGGCGAAGTAGGGCCTTCACACGGGCCTGCAGTTCTTCGAGGTCAAAGGGCTTTGTGAGGTAATCATCGGCTCCAGAGTTGAAGCCGCTCACCTTGTCCTTGGTGCCTCCGAGAGCAGTCAGCATCAAAATTGGGATTGCAGCAGTGCGGTCATCACGCCGCAGCCGCTGACAAAGCGTCAGCCCATCAACTTTGGGCAGCATTAGATCCAGCAGGATCAGATCCGGGGTGTACTGAAGTGCCAGCGCCTGGCCTTTGATTCCATCGTCGGCCCTCTGAACATCAAATCCGCTGTGTTCGAGATGGCCACCGACCAGATCGCGCATGTCCTGGTCGTCTTCGATCAACAGGATGCAAGGCTTCATGGATCGGGCGAAGGAAAGGCTGAAGAAAAAGCGCTGGTCTTTCAGGATCGACGCTGAGCAGATTCTCTCAAGCTTTTGTGGTGTCTGCAGATTTCACCTTTAAGGATGTTTTTTCTCGTAATCCTCGAAATCGGCTGCGCTGCAAAGGTTTTGCGCCGCTGAATCCTCTCGCTTGAAGCTGAGGAGTTCAGGAAGTCTTCCGCTTCGAGCAACCCCTTGTCATGAAAATTCCTTTTTTGTCAATAAAAAACCCCAGCTAATGCTGAGGCTTTCGTGTTTCAAGCTCCCCGGGCGGGATTCGAACCTGCGACCAATCGATTAACAGTCGACCGCTCTACCGCTGAGCTACCGAGGAATGGCTTCCCGGAGAACCTACCTGCCAGGCCTCCCGGCTCGCAAGTGCTGGAGCAACTCGTGACCAGCGCGCCAGGGGCCGATCCGGCCAGCATGCATCTGTGCAGCTCCGTCAGCGCATGACAGCTCTTCGAGTCGATGGGTGATCCATAAAGCTGTCAGGGGGTTATGTGGCCTTCGGCAGAGGGATTGCACGGCCTCCAGCACCGTTCGCTGGCTTTCTGGGTCAAGGAGCGCTGTGGGCTCATCGAGGAGAAGCAGTCCTGCATCACTTGCCAAGGCTCCAGCAATGGCCAGGCGCTGTTTTTGCCCCCCGCTGAGAGCATGGATGGGACGTTGCCCAAGTCCATCGAGTCCGAGCTCTTGAAGCAGGCTTTCCATCCGAGCGCAGCGCTGCTCGGTTGTGAGCTCCCGAGGCATCCCGAGCATCAGGTCGCTGCCTGTTGTTGGCAGCAGCAGTTGATGGTCTGGGTTCTGAAAAACAAGAGCAGCGCGATGGGGCGATTCAATGCGTCCGGCCTGCGGTTGCAGCAGGCCGGCGATTAATCGAAACAGGGTGCTTTTGCCGCTGCCGTTGCTCCCCACCAGCATCCACAGTCCAGGGCTTGGAATGGTGAAGTCGCATTTGTTTAAAGCGGTTTCTCCTTCTGGCCAGCTATGGCTCAGGCTTTCAACCCGAAGTTCAGCTGTCGATGCATTACCCCTCAAGGGAAAAGCCCGGCCGCTTGCTGCCACCCGTTGCTGAAGCCTTTTCGTAGAGCTGAACGGCCAGGATCTCACTTGTCAGCAACGTGACCTTTTTCCCTTCAACTTTTTCGCAGGTGAGCTCGAGTAGTCGAGGTTGACCACTTTCCAGTGTTTGACGGATTTGCTGATAAAGGGCTTCAGCGTCGTTGTGCTCTTTGCGTTGAACAGACACCGGGAAGGGGCTCATGCGCAGGGCCAGTTCGATGACGTACACGGGAACAAGAGGCAATCACAAACGCATCTTCGCGGAGGACGTTCGTCAGTGGGGTGCGGAGGTTGTTGGACGACCTGAGTAGATCTACTCATCCCAGTCGATGTCATCAAATTCGTGTCCCCATTACGG
>QCUM01000040.1 GCA_003210735.1 Synechococcus sp. AG-679-D13 | reverse complement strand
TTGAACGCTGGATGCCGTCAGCAGACTTTCAAGCAGGTTGAGCGTGATGAACGCCAGGATCGCTGAAAGATCGATACCGCCGATCGGAGGAATGACGCCGCGGAAAATATTCAGATAGGGATCGGTGATGGAGGCCACTCCACCGATCACAGGGTTGCCGGCCATGTTGGGGAACCAGCTCACCAGCACCCGTATGAATAGAACGAACAAGTAGACGCTCACGGCCTTGGCAAGAACCATCAGCAGAGCGGCGAGGCCACCGGTGAGAGCTGTTGTATCCAAGAGAGAGTCGTTGATCTGCAGAAAGTCTATGCAGCCTGGGCTGGTTGATCAGCGCCCAGATCGGGGAGGACCGAAAAGGTGCGGTGGAATTTTTCCGACAGCGTTAGCCAATAGGAACGTCCTTCGCTTTGTCGGCGGCGTTCGATGAAATCCTGGGCCAGGAGTTCCTTGATGTGGTCGTAGGCCCCGGACCCACGCAGATCCACAAGTTCAGATTGAAGGATGCGTTTCTTCAGCGCGATGGTCGCCAGCGTCCTGAGCGTTGCTGTGGACAGGTTCACTGGCAGCATGTTCTTAACGAGATCGGCAAGGGCAGGGCGTAACTGCAGGCAGTAGCGACCGGATTGTTCGACAACCTCAAGGGCTGTGTCCCGCTGGGCATAGCTGGCGGTGAGTGTGGCGAGGGCTGCTAGCACCTGCTCAGGCTCATCGCGCGCCAGCTCAGCCAACTCCTTCAGACCGATGGGTCGACCCTTCAAATAGAGAACCGCCTCGATCTTGGAAGCCAGGGACGGTGTTGACATGGCGACCCTGCATTGAGGCTCAAGGTATCGCCCCGATCCCTAAAGGAACAGGGCATAGGCGGGATTGCCGGTTTCTTCCCAGCATGGATACCCCAGATCGTCGAGAAACGCCTGCCAGCCCGTTAGCTCCTTGTCCGGAACCAACACGCCAACAACGATCCGACCGACGTCGGCGCCGTGGTTTCTGTAATGAAAAATGCTGATGCTCCAGCTCGGGTGCAGCGCACTGACGAAACGCATCAGTGCTCCAGGCCGTTCCGGAAATTCGAACCGGTAGAGCAACTCACGACATCCACCGGCACAGGATTCGGCCGAGGTGCTGGGCAGTCGTCCACCCACCATGTGGCGCAGGTGCACCTTGGCGAATTCGTTATCGCTGAGATCCGTGCAGCGGATGCCGTCCCGATTCAGGTTTTCAACGACCCGGTGGCGATCCTGCTGATCGCTGACCTGAATTCCGATAAAAATCTGGGCACGCCGGCCCTCGGTCATCCGGTAGCTGAATTCCGTGAGGCTGCGATCGCGCAGTCGATCGCAGAGATCCCTCAGGCTTCCAGGCTGTTCGGCGATCTCCACAGCCAGCATCGCTTCGCGCTCCTCACCCAGTTCGGAGCGTTCCGCGATGAAGCGGAGTCGGTTGAAATTCATGTTGGCGCCGCAGGCCACCGCCACCAGCTTGCAATTGCTGAGGCCGCGATCGCTCACGTCTTGCTTCAGGCCCGCAACAGCCAGAGCGCCTGCGGGTTCGAGAATCGAGCGGGTGTCCTCGAAGACGTCCTTGATGGCGGCACAGATCGCGTCGGTGTCAACACGAACCATCCGGTCCACGAATCGTTGTGCAAGCGCGAAGGTGTGTTCGCCTACCTGCCGCACCGCAACACCGTCAGCAAACAGCCCCACCTGCTGCAGTTCCACTCGCTCTCCCTGCTCGAGGGATCGGCTCATGGCATCGGCGTCCACAGGCTCAACGCCGATGATCTCGGTCTCTGGCCAAAGTTGTTTCACGTAGGCCCCGATCCCCGCAATCAGTCCGCCTCCCCCTACGGCGACGTAAATGGCATGGGGTGGTTCCGCGATCTGGCGCATGATCTCCAGCCCAATCGTTCCCTGACCCGCGATCACCTCAGGGTCATCAAAGGGGTGGATGAATGTCAGCCCTTCTGCTTCGCATCGACGGCGTGCCTCGGCTGAGCATTCGTCGTAGGTCTCTCCGTGGAGAACCACTTCACCGCCGAGCGCCCGAACCGCGCGGACCTTTACTTCTGGGGTGGTGCTCGGCATCACGATCACGGCCCTGCAGCCGAGCTGGCCGGCACTCAGGGCCACGCCCTGGGCATGGTTGCCGGCGCTGGAGGCGATCACGCCACGGCTGAGCTGCTCTTGGCTGAGCTGTGCCATGCGGTTGTACGCCCCCCGCAGCTTGAAGGAGAACACCGGCTGAAGATCCTCACGCTTGAGCAGCACCGTGTTGCCGAGCCTGCTGCTGAGGTTCGGCGCCGGGTCGAGTGGCGTTTCCCGGGCAACGTCATAGACGCGGGCTCGCAGGATTCTCTGCAGGTAGTCGGTCATGAAGGCATTCTCCCTCTGTCCGCCAGGCCTCGGCGACGGGAACAGACGCCGTAGATTGCTCTTATTGGAGTGGCAAGTGCATGCACCTCGGAGACTTAACTCATCCGAATCAGCTGCACGGCCTGAGCTTGTCTCAGCTTGAGGACGTCGCTCGGCAGATCCGCGAACGTCATCTCGAAGTTGTTTCCACCAGCGGTGGCCACCTTGGACCAGGCCTTGGTGTAGTTGAACTCACCCTGGCCCTCTATCAAACGCTCGATCTGGATCGAGACAAAGTGGTGTGGGATGTGGGGCATCAGGCCTATCCCCACAAATTGATTACCGGTCGTTTCAAAGATTTCGACAGTCTCCGTCAACAGAACGGAGTGGCCGGATATCTCAAGCGTTCAGAAAGCAAATTTGACCATTTCGGCGCCGGCCACGCCAGCACATCCATTTCCGCCGCTCTTGGGATGGCGATGGCCCGTGATAACCGCGGAGAGGATTTCCGCTGCGTTGCGGTCATCGGCGATGGCGCGCTGACGGGGGGGATGGCCTTGGAGGCGATCAACCATGCGGGGCATCTGCCTGAGACTCCATTTCTTGTGGTGCTGAATGACAACGACATGTCGATTTCGCCTCCGGTGGGAGCCTTGTCGCATGCGCTGAATCGGGCCCGACTCAGCCCGCCGATGCAGTTCCTCTCCGGCAGCGTTGAAGAGAGCATGCGCAATCTCCCCTTCATGGGTGGAGAGCTGCCGGATGAGCTGAACCGCCTCAAGGGCAGCATGCGTCGCCTGGCCGTTCCCAAGATCGGTGCGGTGTTCGAGGAGCTTGGCTTCACCTACATGGGGCCGATCGACGGTCATGACATCGGCGCGATGATGCGGACCTTCCAGGCCGCTCACCGAGAGGGTGGACCGGTTCTTGTTCATGTCGTCACCACGAAGGGCAAGGGATATCCCTATGCCGAGGCGGATCAGGTTGGGTATCACGCACAGTCGGCCTTCAACCTGAACACCGGCAAGGCGATTCCCTCAAAAACCCCCAAGCCATCCAGCTACAGCAAGGTTTTTGGTCAAACCCTCGTCAAGCTCTGTGAGCAGAACAGCCGGGTGATCGGCATCACAGCGGCGATGGCGACGGGAACAGGTCTCGACCTTCTTCAGAAGGCCATCCCGTCCCAGTATGTGGATGTGGGGATCGCGGAGCAGCACGCTGTCACCCTCGCAGCGGGCATGGCTTGCGAAGGTCTGAGGCCCGTGGTGGCGATCTACAGCACCTTCCTTCAGCGTGCTTTCGATCAGCTCATTCACGACGTTGGTATTCAGAAACTGCCCGTCACCTTTGTTCTCGATCGTGCCGGCATCGTTGGTGCTGATGGCCCAACCCATCAGGGCCAATACGACATCAGCTACATGCGTGCAATCCCCAATTTCACAGTGATGGCGCCCAAGGATGAGGCTGAACTGCAGCGCATGCTCGTGACCTGCCTTGAGCATGATGGCCCCACGGCCCTGCGTATTCCTCGTGGGTCGGGTGTCGGCATGCCCTTGATGGAAGAGGGCTGGGAATCCTTGCCCATTGGGCGTGGTGAATTGCTCCGGGAGGGAGATGACCTGCTGATCGTGGCTTATGGCGCCATGGTGCATCCCGCTTTGGCAACCGCGACGCTGCTGGAGGAGATCGGCTTGTCCACCACGGTGGTGAATGGTCGTTTCATGCGTCCCCTCGATGAGCAGTTGCTGCATCCGCTTGCCACCAGGATCAAACGGGTTGTCACGATGGAAGAGGGTGCTGTGGCTGGAGGATTCGGCGCTGCGGTGCTCGAATCGTTCTCCGATCACGACATCCCTGTCTCGATGCTGCGCATCGGCATCCCGGATCAACTGGTGGATCACGCCAGCCCTCAACAAAGCAAAGAGGCACTCGGTCTGACCCCGGTGCAGATGGCTGAGCGAATTCAGAGCCGCTTCAAGCTCAGTGGTCCTGCCTTCACGGCAAGCAGTAAGGCTGTTCAATCCGTCAAGGCCTGATCGGAGACCCTGTCCTTGCAGGCCTTGATTGCCGGTGCTGGACCGGCTGGCTGTCATCTAGCCATTCGACTGGCGCGTTCCGGCTGGCGCGTCACTCTGGCTGATCCGTTACCGGATCCAAGGCGCAACGCTTATTCCAGCGGCGCATTGCCGCTGCGGGATGCCAACCGTCTTTGCATTCCACAGGCGTGTCGTTCAGCGCACTGGTGGGGGTGGCAGTTACTCAACCCTGGGGGAGTGGAACATCAGTGGTGGTCTGATGATGCCCTCGGGGTTGTGCTCGACTTCGCTGCCTTCAGGTCCTGGTTGTGGGGCGAGGCCGTGCAGGCCGGTGTGGAGCTGCTGCCGGGGCGACGCGTGCGACTGCTGCGGCTTGACGCAGACAGTGCCGTGGTGAGGATTCAGGCCAACGGCGAAGCCAGTGAAGAGCGGGTGTGCGCTCACCTGGTGGATGCGACCGGCGCGCGTCGTGTTCTGCTGCGCCAGGCCGGAGTTGAGGTTGATTCTCCAGAGGATCCGCTTCTCTCCGGTGAGGGAAGCGAGTGGTTGCTTCAAGGAAATGACCGAACCACGGCGAGATGGAGGGATCGGCTCAGCTTCATGCTCGGCAGCCAGTGGATACCGCACGGCTATGGATGGGTTTTTCCCATGGGTGATCACCAGCTGAAGGTGGGGATCTGCCGCTTGGCTCCACCCACTGGGTCGCGGGCTTCGATCAACACAGCATTGAAGCGATTGCTCAACCGCTTTGGATTGGATCAACTGCCTGTTCTGGACCGCCATGGAGGCCTTGTTTCCAGCACGGTCAACCGTCGAGAGACGTCTGGTTCAGGGGTGCTTCGCGCAGTGGGTGATTCGGCGAGCACAGCCAATCTGCTTGGAGGGGAAGGCATTCGCCATGCCATGGACAGCGCCGATGTTCTGGCGGAATGTCTTGTCTCTGGAGCGACGCTGCAGGACTACCAGTTGAGTTTGAAACGCCTGTTCAACTGGCGGTGGGGCGTCTCCAATCGACTGGCACGCAGAACCTGGTGGGGGCTCAATAACAATTCCGCTGATGAGCGCATGGACAGACTCATCAGCGGATTGTCCGAACAGGCCTCGGCTGAAGACCTGTCCGAACTGCTGTTTGATTACCGCTTCGAGCGCTATGGCTGGAGATTGCTTCCCTATCTGCGCTGAAGGGGACTCTCTTCAGAGCATGCCGCGGGCAGCCATGCCCTGAATAGCGCCGATGCCGATGATGTGGCCCAGGCTGGTGGTTCCCAGCAGAGCGGCATGGCCCATTCCGCCGAAAAAGGCTGGATTCGGCAACTTGGCACCTTCGTTGGGGTGCTTGATGGTGGCTTTGCCCACAACGATGGCGATTACGTTGCAGACGATCATCACCACGGCGACCTTGGGAGACCAGCTCACTGTTGCGGGTGCGATGGCGAGCAGAGGAGACAGCATTCGAACCACAGAGCGACACCATATTTTCTCGCAAATGAAGCATTTGCAGCGGGCTCTCTTAAGAGTTGTTCACCCTCTGTTGATCTTGCTGCCATAAACCGATCACAAGAACCGCATTGCCGAGGGTGAGAAAGGCCTCGGCTCCGCCGTGAAGTGCGTCCACATCCACCAGCTCCGCCTGACAGCAGCGTTGGGCCAGGACGGCAGCAACGATGGTGACTAGGACGAACAGAAGTGTGAGGCGAAACCCCCAGACCGCAAGGGAGGGCAGGGTTCCACTGCGTTGAATCCAGCGCAGAAACAGCAGATAAGGCAGCAGAGAAAGGGCGAAGAGTGGTGCTGGATCCATGGGTGGCTCACTCAGGCGCGGGTCGGTTCAGCAGCTGCCAAGCAGCCCAGGCAAGCGCGATGTTCCCCGTGAGGGTGAGGGCGGCCTGCAGGGTCACAAGCGGCCGAAGGGTTTCGCTGTTGTCGTAGAGATGCCAGGTGCATGCCGCCATGGCGCTGATCAGAGCCGGAAGCATCGCCAGGGCAAGGCCTGTGAGCCCTCGCTTCTGGATCAGCACGATGGCAACGCTCCACTCGATCACCGAGGCGACGTGGATCCACCAGGTCCCGAGAGATAAAGCATGCATGGGTCGACCCTAAACAAGCTGCCCAGCGGATAATGACGATGAATTCCAGGTGCGTCGGTGGTTGATCGTTCCGCTGCGACGCTCCTGCTCTGTGGTTATTACGGCGAAAAAAATCTCGGTGACGATGCGCTGCTCACCGTTTTGCTCGAGGATCTTCCAGCCAGCTGCCGGTTGTTCATCACAGCCAGTGATGGCAACGTTCTCCATCAGCTCTGTCCCTCCGCCAGGAGGGTGAATCGGCGCTCGCTTCCAGCGGTTGTCGCGGCCGTCGGAACGGTTGATGCGGTTGTGCTGGGCGGCGGCAGTTTGCTGCAGGACAGCACAAGCTTTCGAAGCCTGATCTATTACCTCGTTCTGATTGCAACGGCCCGATTGCGGCGACGCCCTGTTCTGCTTTGGGGGCAGGGTCTTGGACCTCTGCATCGGCCCATCAGCCGCTGGTTGGTTCGCATGATGCTTCCGTTGTGCAGCAGTGCCAGCTGGCGCGATCAGACATCGTTCTCTGTTGCGAAACGCTGGGCCCCGAACCTCACGATGGATGTCGCCCCAGATCCGGTGTGGCAGCTGCCTCAGAGGGAGTGGGCAGGGGGGGGCTCCATCGTTCTGAGCTGGCGACCAACGCCGCTGCTGGATTCGCAGGGATGGCGCTGTTTGCTGGAAGCTCTGGCCGCTGTGGCGGACCGACTCGATGCTCCGGTGTGTTGGCTGGCGTTTCATCAGGAACAGGACGCCCCGCTGCTTCCCTCACTGCGGGAGCAGAAGCTCATTCCAGAGAACCTTCTGCATCGCAGCCACACCGTTGTCCCCACAGAACTGAGCACGGTCTTTGAGCAGGTGCGCACGGCGCGCCTTGTGATTCCGATGCGATTGCACGCTCTGGTTCTGGCCCGTCTGGCTGGATGTCCCATCGCTGCCCTCAGCTACGACCCCAAGGTGGAAGCCGCCGCGGACATGGCCGGTATTCCCTGGCTGCCTTTGGCTCAGCTTCCCGATTCAGCAACCCTTGCTGAGCAGTGGAACGAAACGGCGGATCAGCCTCCGTTCAAGGACGGCATCGATACGATCCGCAGGGATGTTTCGCGTCATGGGCAACGGCTCCGTCAGGCGTTGCAACTGCTTTAGGAGCGGCTGAGGCGTTTTTCGCTGATCGGATCGAAATGGTGCTCGTCCTTAGGCGACCAGCTCACACCAAGATGTTCGCCGGGTTGAAAGTCAGCTGAACAAAGCATTTGCAGCTGGCCAGCGGCGCCCTCCATCAGCAGGAGTTGATTGGCCCCAAGCCACTCCCGTCCGATCAGCCTCCAGCGATCTCCGTTTTCATCCGGGCGAAGGTGCTCCGGTCGGATTCCGATGCATGCTCCGTTCGTCTTCTTCAACCAGTTGATCTGGGGACGACCGATGAACCCTGCGACGAACCGTGTCGCGGGTTTGAGGTAAAGCTCCTGCGGTGTACCGATCTGCTCGATGCGTCCGTTTCGCAGCACGGCGATGCGATCGGCAAGAGCCATCGCTTCCTGCTGGTCGTGCGTGACGTACAGCACCGGTTGTGGTCCCTGCAGAATCAGACGTCGGAGCTCTGGGCGCAGTTCATCGCGCAACTGGGCATCCAGGTTGCTCATCGGTTCATCCAGGAGATAAACACTCGGATTGCGCAGAAGGGCTCTGCCGAGGGCCACGCGTTGCCGCTGACCGCCTGACAATTGCTCGGGGCGCCGGTCCGCTTCGTTGACCAGTTGAACCGTGCTCAGGACAGCATCGATCTGCTCCCGACGCTTCGCAGGAGCCATCCCCCTGATCTTCAAGCCCAGGTCCAGGTTGTCCCGGACGCTCAGGTGCGGGAAAAGGGCGTAGCTCTGAAACACCATGCCAATGCGTCGTCGCTCCGCCGGTATTCCGTCCAGGGAGCGGCCCTCCAGTTCGATCCCGCCTTCATCCGGATGTTCCAGTCCAGCGATCAAGCGAAGGGCGGTGCTCTTGCCGCACCCGCTCGGCCCCAGCAGTGCCACACATTCACCGGTCAGAACCTCAAGGTTCAGATCCCGCAGGATCCAGCGGGAGCCATAACGCTTTCCGAGTGTGTTCAGCTTCAGCATCAGCCCTTCACAGCTCCATTGGTGAGACCTGCCACGATCTGCCGCTGACAGAGCAGCACCAGCGTCAGCAGGGGCAGGGAACCCAGCACCGTTGCAGCGGCATAGGCCCCATAGGGGACCGCGTAGATCGACGATCCCGCGATGCGCGCCATGGCGACCGGAAGGGTGAGCAGATCATCACGACTCAACCAGGTGAGTGCGATCGGGTATTCATTCCAGGCGAACAGGAACACCAGAATTCCGGTGCTGGCGGTGGCTGGTGCGATCAACGGCATCAGCACCCAGCGCAATCGATCAACGACACCCAGTCCTTCCAGGCGGGCTGCATCGTCGAGCTCATTCGGGAGACCCTCGAAGGCCGAGATCAGCAACAGCAGCGCCAGCGGAAGCGCCAGACCTGCATAGGGCAAAGCGATGGCTAGAAGGTTGTTTCCCATCTGAAATTCTCGTGCCAATTCCAGCAGTGCCAGGAACAACAGCACATAGGGAAACAGCGCTGCGGCCCCAACAACTGTTCTGATCGTTCTGCGGGAGGCCGGAGCCATCCGTGCGATGCCGTAGGCAGCCGGCACCGCCAGCAGCAGGGTGAGCAGAGTTGACAGGCCGCCCACAAGAGAGCTGTTGAACAGGTAACGCCAGAAGGGCGGATCACCACTCAGCAGTTCGCGGTAATGAGCCAGCGTCCACCGTTGCTGAAAAGGGATATCGGCGTTCACCAGAGCGTCGCTGCTCGTCAACGATGTGATCAGCTGCCAGAGCATCGGCAGCAAAGACCAGATCAGCAATAGCGCGATCCAGAGGGGTCGGGATCTGTTCATGACTTCAGTGGGCGCAAAAGCCCGCTGATCTGCAGCAGAACAGCGGCTGTGAAAATCACCAGGCTGAGCAGCACAAAGCCGGCCAGCATCACCGTGGCGCTGTAGCCAAAGTCGAGAAAGCGCATCGCATTGAGATAGGCGTATTGAGCGATGCTTTCAGTGCTGCCAGCAGGGCCCCCGCCTGTGAGCACCTGAATCAGATCGAACACGCCTGCGGCCTGGGCGGTGCGAAACAGAATGCCGATCAGGATGTAGGGGGTCAGCAAGGGCAATGTGATCGCAGTGAGGGCCTGGCGTGTCTTACCTCCCTCCAGCCGAAAGGCGCTGTAGAGATCATCGGGAATGGTCTGGAGGCCTGCCAACAACAACAGCGTGATGAAGGGGGTTGTCTTCCAGACGTCGGCTATCACCGTGGCTAACCACGTCCAGTCGGGATTGGAGAGAAGATTTAGGGGCGACAGTCCTGCGGACTGGGCCATCTGCTCCAGAGGCCCATATGGAGTGTTGAAGATCCAACGCCAACCCAGCGCCATCATCGTGGTGGGCAGTGCCCATGGCAGCAAACTCAAGGCCCGAACCACCCCGCGCCCGCGCCAGCTTTGGTCCAGAAGTAGTGCCATGGCCAGAGCCAGCACAATCTCCAGCCCCACGGACAAAGCAGCGAAGCGCAATGTCTGCACTGCGTCCTGCCAGAAGCGGGCATCCTCCAGCAGCCGAATCCAGTTGGCACCTTGATTGGAAACCGGTTCCAGGCCGGTGAGCACGGAGCTGGCATGCATGCTCAGCCAGCTGTAACGGAGCATCGGCCAGCCGAACACCATCGCCATCAGCAGCAGAGCTGGGAGGACCAGCAACCCGTTCAAGACACGCCTCCAGCCGAGCGCAGCAATGTGAGCGTTGCGCCTTGCAGTTGATCCATGGCCTGATCGGGATCGCGCTTTTCAGTGAGCAAGCCACTGAGCTGGCGTTGGAGCAAATCACTCATCTGGGCATAGAGCGGTGTGATCGGTCGAGGCTCAGCAATGGATAGTGCCTCCTCCAACTGAGGCAGCACAGGTGATGCCTCCAGAAGTTCCGGATCGTGGAACAGGGCGGCATGGGTGGGGGTGTAGCCCTGCCTTAAGAAACGGTCCCGTTGCGCATCCGGGCTGGTGAGGGCGCGAATCGCTTCAGCGGTGGCCTGCTGGTGGGGGCTGCCGCGCAACAGGCTGAATCCCCAGCTCCCCAGTGTTGCTGCCGGAGATGCTCCGGGTTGGGCCACCATGGTTGACACACCAACACGCCCCTTGACGGCGCTGCTTTCGGACTGCAGCTCAGCCCAGGCGTAGGGCCAGTTCCGCATCAGCGCTGCATCGCCCGATTTGAAAGCCTGAAGGGTTTCAGGTTCGGAGTAATTGCTCACCGCCAAGGGGCTTGTTCCCTGGGTGATCAGTTGTTGCATCCAATGCGCGGTCAGACGGGCTGCTTCCGAATCGAACGTTGGCTGCCCTGTCTCAGGATCGAGCCATGTGCCCCCGAAGGCGCTGAGGAATTCCACAAAGTTGCAACTGAGGCCTTCGTACTGGCGTCCCTGCCAGACAAAACCCTCTTTGACCCTGCCTTCGGCTCGCAGATTCTGGGCGATCTGTACGAGCTCCTCGGCGGTTTGAGGTGGCTCTGGCATCAGGTCCTTTCGCCAGTAGAGCAGACCCACATCGGCACCGAACGGCCAGCGATACAGGGCGCCATCGACGTTGTTGCCCAGCTGGGCACCGGCCACCAGCGATTCGATGTCGTCGCTGTCAAACCAGGGATCCAAGGGTTGCAGCCAGTCAGCGGCCACATATTTCGGCAGCCAGGTGACGTCGACCAGCAGCGCATCAAAGGGAGGCGTCCCCAGAAGAAGACTGCTGATGGCCAGATCCGAGATGGATTCGGTGTCCCTTGGCCCTCTGATGACGTTCAACGCGATGCGGCCGTTGTTTTCGGCGTTGAACCGCTTCACCTGATCGGCTGTTGCATCGACAAAGGGCGCCGGCATCAGGATGGTGACCTGCTCTGGGCGATGCACGCTGCTCCAGCCAATGGAGACTGCCAGCAGCAGACCCATCAGCATCAACAGCAGGCGACGCATCAACGGCATCAGCCGACGTTGATGGGGGCCCGTAAACCAGCCAGCTGTTCATCGGCCCAGTCGCGCACGGTGTAGGCCTCGACGGCTCCAGACATGTGCTCCATCCGCTGGCGCTGCTCGTCTTCAGGCATCTCAAGGGCTGACTCGATGGCTTCATCCATGCGGTGGTTCGAGTAGGGGTTGGTCAGCACGGCGCCCTCGAGCACTACGGAGGCCCCAGTGAATTCAGACAGCACAAGCACACCCCCACGGTTGCGTCGGGCGGCTGCGTATTCCTTGGCAACCAGATTGAGACCGTCGCGCAGTGGCGTGATCCAGCAGATGTCGGCGTGGCAGAACCAGGCCACCATTTCTTCGTAGGGAATCCGCCGTGTGGAGAACCGCACAGGAACCCAATCAATCTGACTGAAGCGACCGTTGATTCGTCCGGCCATTTCTTCGATCGATCGTTGCGTTTCCTCGTAGATCTTCATCCCGCTGGTCGCGGCAACGCAGGCCAGCATCAGCACAACTTCACCATGAAGATCACTGCGGCGCTCCAGCAGTCGCTCAAAGGCCAAGAGAAGCTCCTCGTTGCCTTTGGTGTAATCGACCCTGCTGGCTGAAAGGATTAGTTTCCGACCTTTTTTCGTGTCCTGAACGATCATTTCGCCATGGCTTTCAACTGGTGCGCTCCAGCACAACTGCTGGATCACATCGGGAGAGGTTCCTACCGGTGAACTCAGGAGCTGAATCTGTCGACCACCGTGGTTGAGATGGTCCGTCACGCTGCCTTCAGCAAGGGCGGTTCCAACGGTGATGAATTTTTGATCCACCGGTTGTTTGGGTCCCCGTCTTGCCCCGACCAACGTGGTGGCTGCACGGGCAAAATTTTCGGTGTATCTGGGGATATGAAATCCCACCACATCGCAGCAGAGGAGGCTTTCAAGGATTTGTTCCCGCCAGGGAAGAATCGCAAAAACGTCGTTGCTGGGAAACGGTGTGTGGTGGAAAAAGGCGATTTTCAGGTCGGGACGCTTCTCCCGAATGAAGCCTGGAGCCAGCCACAAGTTGTAATCGTGAACCCAGACCGTTGCCCCCTCAGCGGCTTCAGCACAGGCGGCATCGGCGAAACATCGATTGACGTCTTCAAATATTTCCCAATTAGCATTGTTGACGTTGAAATGTGTTGGGAAGGTGTGCAGTATTGGCCAGAAACATTCCTTGGAAGTGATGTGATAAAAGCTTGAAATTTGTTCATCACTTAATGGAATTCTGCACAGCGTAAATGTCGCAGGATTGGACATTTCGATGCGCTCGGTTTCGAGGTCTGAAGGTGACTCCGAACGCCTCCATGCGATCCAGGTGCCATCACTGCTTGTTCGAAACAGATTCCTCAGGGTTGGAATGATTCCGTTAGGACTTTTCTGATCAACCCAGATTCTCTTTCCTTCCTGATTTCTTGATTCGTCGAAGGGAGTCCGGTGGTAGAGAATGATGAAAGGACTTTTTCCCTCGATGGTCATATAACCAAACTTTTATTGCGCACCTTTTCATGAGAGCGCCCATCTGTCAAATCGCTGTGCTCTGAAGGGCCTGGATGGTCTCAAGCACTTCTTTGGCATGGCCGCTGGGTCGCACGGCCACCCAGCGTTCGCGCAGAATTCCTTCTGGATCAATCAAAAAGCTGTGCCGCAGCGAGTAAGGAGCCATCCATGAGCCGTATGCCTTGCTCACTACACCATCCGGGTCGGATAAAAGCGGAAAGCTGAGCCCTTCGCTGTCGCAGAACGACTCATGGTCATCAACACTGTCGGCGCTGATGCCAATCACTTCAGTGTTGGCCGCAGAAAATTCCTGGTGAAGAGCTTCGAACCCTCTTGCTTCAATCGTGCATCCGCCGGTGAAGTCCCGGGGATAGAAGTACACCGCAAGCCAGCGGCCCCGTAAGTCTTTGCTGCTCCATCGCTCTCGATCGGGTTCCGAGCGGCTTGAGCCGGGAAGATCGAAATCTGGAACCGGTTCTCCGCTTTTCAGCACAACACCCCCGAGAGCCTGAGCTTTCGAGGGTGCAAGAGACAGTGCTGAAACAAGTAGACCGGCGTTGATGAGAAGGTCTCGTCTACGCACGCTGATCCTTGATTCAGAGCTTGGCCAGATTAATGCCAAGGGACTTGGCATAGGCGCCAAGACCTTTCTTCTGGATGGTTTTAAGGGCACGGGTGGTCACCCGCAGGTTCACCCAGCGCTTGCCTTCAGCCCACCAGAGGCGCCTGTTCTGCAGATTGGCCTGCTGCAGCTTTTTGGTGCGGATGTGGGAATGGCTTACTGCCATGCCGTTGTTGGCGCGAGTTCCTGTGAGCTGGCACACCCGAGACATGACGTCGTCCTACTGCTGGAGATTGTCTGGACCTGAACAACAGATCCCAACGACGATCTTATCAAAAGGAGTTTTTACATTCCGCGCTGCATCAGGGTTCCCATCAACTCCGAACTGCGGGTTTGGAATCCTGCAAGCTCATTGGGTTCGAGTCCGCCAACGCTGAGCCGAGCCATGTCATAGAGATGTCTCGAGAGGTCCTTGGCCAGAACTTCCGTGGGGGATGTGCCGCTGTCTCCCAACAGAACGCTGCCTGATTTGAGTTTGAGCAATCCTTCCACCAATGGGTGACGGCGGTTCACCAACAGAACGTGATGGTCGGGCAGCCCTGGGAGTCGCTGCTCCATCAGGGCACCCATGTCGTTCAGCCGTCGCATCTGCTCGGGAAGAAGAATCATGGCCGGAGGTGCTGCATCCCCTTTCAGAGCCTGAACCTGGATCGTCACTTTGTCGTTGCTCAGGGCCTCCTTGATCAGATCCCTCAGACGATCAGATTCCGTTGTGCCGTCTTGATCAGCCAGCTCAGTGTCATTTTCGCGCAGACTTTCGTCCAGTTCCGCATCGACGCGCTGGAAGGTGAGTTCTCCATGACGCTGTTCCAACCATGGGATGAACTGGGTGTCGATCACGGTTTCCAGCTTCAGCACCTCCACCCCCTGGGATGTCCACAGGTTCAGAGCTCCCGCCTGGGCGATGTCATCCGTGCTGTACAGCACACGCTTGTTGTTGTCGCCGTCGAGGCGGCTGCGATATCCCTCCAGAGTGGTGTAAGACCTGTTTTCAACTGCGATTGGATCAGCATCTTCGCCCTCTGAATCCATCTTGGCTGTGGTGCCGAACAGAATCAGTTCCGCTACCTGATCGGCAAACTTCTCATCCTCCATGGCGCCGATTTTGACGAATGGAGCCAGAGAATCCCAGGCTTCAGCATAGGCTTTGGGATCATCTTT
>QCUM01000039.1 GCA_003210735.1 Synechococcus sp. AG-679-D13 | reverse complement strand
AACCATTGGTTTATTGATGGGGATAAATCCCCGTGGCTGGTGTTCTTGTACAGAAGTTTTTGTGCCTGAATGCTTCCGGACGAATACGACGAAATCAGTAATTTCTTTCCTGTCCAATGTTGGAAGCAGTCTGCCGTTTCCGGAAAAATCTCGGCCTTTAATTCGCCTTTCTGATAGCCCATTAGCCATATTTTGCCCTGTAAATCTTTCAGGGCTGTCGATTTCTTGTCGATTTTGATCAGGTGTAGGAGATACTCAATGAGTCCTGCAAAGACTTCATTTTCGTTGGAGGTGTGTTCTCTTCGAAGTTTTAGGCTCGCTTCTGTGTTGTCGTTATCCCATTCGAGCTGAGCAGCTTTCAGGATCTCTTTCACGCCTTTTTCTTTATGGTTGTTTGTGATGAATCTGGGTAAAGATTCTCTTGCAAAGGGAAACAAAGTTTCACTTACAAAACTTGCCGGACACGTTGTCCCTTCAATATCGAGTAGCAGGTGGCGAATGTTCACAGCTTGATTTGATGTGTTGTGTTGCGGAGTTGCTGGTAATGCAAATGTGCCGAGAGTAAAAATTCAATAATTTCCACATGGCGTCTCGCTTGTTCAAGGTTTTCCCCCCAGGCGTAAAGCCCATGGCCCGCCACCAGGATCCCCCATGCAGGCCCATGGAGATGGGGCTTCACCGAGGCAGAAAGCTGCTTCATATCCTGATTGTTGGCAACAACAGGTAAGGCCAGAGTTGTTTCATGGCTCTTGATTCCGTTCAGGCCTTTCAGCATCTCCCAGCCCTCCAATTGAACGAATCCGTCGCATCCATGCACACGCGATAACACCGTGGCTGCGACGGAATGCGTGTGCAGAACGGCTCCTGCACCCACTGAAGACATGATGCATTGATGTAATTCTGTTTCTGCACTGGCACGACCATTCCCTTCAATGACCGCACCGTTTGCATCAACAACGATCAGTTCTTCTGCCTGCACGCTTCCCTTGTCGACTCCGCTGGGTGCCATCAGCAACTGGAGTGGATCATGCTGAAGGCAAACACTGAAGTTGCCCCCTGTTCCATCACACCAGCCCCGACTGTGCAGAAACTGCATCGTCTTGATGAGTTTGTCTCGCGCTGTCTGATCGCTTCGCATAGGACCGATTCGCTTTCTCCCCTATAGAAGAGTGAGCACCTTCAACCCGGTGATGCTTCCTCCCAGTCTGCGATGGAATGGAGAGCAGCTGGATTTGCTGGATCAGCGCCGCCTTCCACACGACATTGCCATTCTCCCGCTGCGTCATTGGCGAGACGTGGCTGAAGCCATCTCCACGATGGCGGTCCGGGGTGCACCCGCTATCGGCATCGCTGCTGCCTGGGGTGTTGTGCTGGCGGCACGTGCAGGGGATGACCTCGAGGAAACCATCGCTGTTTTACGCGCTTTGCGTCCCACTGCGGTCAACCTTGGCTGGGCTCTCGACCGGATGCGTGACTCTGAGGCTGCTCATCCCCCTGTCGACCCTGCCGCCCTGCAGGAATTGGCCGAAAACATAGAGGCTGAAGATCGTCGACTCACCCAACGGTTGGTTGATCACGGCGTTGCCCTGTTGCCATCAGATTGCCGTCTTCTGCATCACTGCCATACCGGAGCCATCGCGACCGCTGGAATCGGTACTGCTCTGGGTGTGATCACAGCGGCCCATCAACGCGGTTTGCTCAGGCATGCCTGGCTCGATGAGACGCGACCGCGTCTTCAGGGAGCTGCTCTTTCCGCCTGGGAGCTTGGCTGCTTGGGAGTTCCCTGCACAGTGATCGTGGATGGAGCGAGTGGACTGTTGATGCGTCGTGGTGAGGTGGACGCCGTGCTGGTGGGCTGTGACCGCGTTGCGGCTAATGGTGATGTGGCCAACAAGGTGGGCACTTACAACCTTGCGCTGGTGGCTCGGGCCCATGGCATTCCCTTTTATGTCTGCGCACCGGGCAGCAGTATTGATCTCACGACTGTTGATGGTGATGCAATCACCATTGAAGAGCGTGATCCTCAGGAGATCACCATGTTGCAGGGGCAGCCGTTGACTGCTCCGGGAGCAAGAGCCTGGAATCCCGCCTTCGACATCACCCCCGCCCATCTCATCACGGCCCTCGTCACGGAATTCGGTGTGCTCCGCCCTCCTTACCGAGATCTGCTGAGTGAACTGCCGCTTGGGCGTCAGCTCTGACAGGTGGGGCACCAGTGGGTGCTTCTCCCTGACAGTTTGTCCCTGCAGATGGGTGTGCCGCACCGCCGGCATGGGCCGCCCCCACGTCGATAGACCCAGGCTTGGCCGCCGTAGTTGCCGTTCACACCCTCGAGGTCGCGAAAGTCACTGAACGTGGTGCCACCGGCTCCGATGCTGATCGTGAGCACGTTCACGAGAGCCTCTCGCAGATTGTTGAGTTGCTCCAGGCTGAGTGCCCCAGCTGGCGTGAGCGGCTGAACGCCAGCGACAAACAGGCTTTCATCGGCATAGATGTTGCCGACACCCGCCACGAGTGATTGATCCAGAAGCGCCGTTTTGATCGGTCGTCGGCTGCCTTTCAGGCGCTTCCGGAGGTATGTCGTGGAAAACGCCTCACTGAATGGTTCCGGCCCCAGTCGACGAAGACCCGTGATGACCGATTCGATCGGCTCTCCTGGGGGAACCCACCACATCTCTCCGAAGCTGCGCACATCCACGAAGCGAAGCTCCTGACCCTGAGGGTTCCAGAATCGAACCCGCGTGTGTGGGCAAGGAGCGATGGAGTGTTCATGCCATTGGAACTGACCGGTCATGCGCAGATGAACGCCCCACGTGCCTCGGTCGGGTTCCAGAGCTGCCATGAGGTATTTGCCGCGACGCGACCACTTCCCCACACGGCTGCCGCTAACACCTGACACAAATTCCGGCTCTCCGCCGGAACTGGCTATCGCACGGGTTCGACAGACCTCGATGCGATCGACTTCAAAGTTCTTGAGACGGTTCGCCAGACCTCGGCGAACCGTCTCAACTTCAGGAAGTTCCGGCAAAGCCCTCAGGCCAGGTCGAGTTCGCTCGCCGCAAAGTTGTTGCTGTTGAGGCCACCATCAACGCCCTGCAGGCCGCTGTAGTTCACCTTTTCGAAACGAACAGTGACGGGATAGCGAACGGCGCTTTTGTCGACAGAGGCCACTGTGCCGACCTCGTTGAACCAATAGGACTCAGGGCGCTTGATGCGCACTTTGGAGCCGCGGGTGATCTCCATCGCTGGACGGGAAGGGATGCATTTTTGAGCGTATCTCGCGGAGAGAAGCAGGAGCCTGCTGCGTCACAGAATGTCGTCCCTGCTGTTGTTGAATTCCTTTGAACGCTCCCCTGGTGCCGGATCAGTTGCCCTCGCTTGAGCTTGATCTTCCAGATCCGGAAAGCGATGAGATCAGCACCATGGAATTTCTGGCCCGCCTGGAGCAGGCCTGGGCGGTGTGTGATCGCTTTGATCTTCAGACCGAAATCCTGAGGGGGCGCATCCTCAAGGCTGTTCGCGATCGTGAAAAACGAGGAGGAGAGGGGCGGGGAGCAGGTTTCCTCCAGTGGCTGCGGGAGCGTGAGATCAGCAAAACCAGGGCCTACGGCCTGATTCAGCTGGCGGAATCCGCGCAGGACATGTTCAGCGAGGGTGTTCTGGAGGAAGCCAGTGTGAATCGGTTCTCCAAAAGAGCCTTCATGGAGACCGCACAGGCTGACCCTGAGGTGCAGCTGATGATCTCCGAAGCTGCCAATGAAGGTCAGGAGATCACCCGCAAGCAGGTTCGACGCCTCACGGATGAATTCACGGCGGCCACCAGTCCTCTCCTGCCGGAGGAGATTCGACAGCGCACCCAGGAGAATCTTCTTCCCCCAAGGGCTGTGGCGCCTCTGGTGCGAGAACTGTCCAAGCTCCCGGAGGAGCAGCAGGAAGATCTTCGCAAGGTGTTGCGGGATGAGCCGGAGCTTGACCGGGTCAAGGATGTGACCAGTACAGCGCGATGGATCACCAAGGCGACCGAATCCGGTGAAGCTGTGCGGGCTTTTCAGCAGGGGGAGTTGGACCTGGCAAAAGCCATGCAGGAAGCACAGCGCCTCGATGCCCTTGGCCTACTCGCCGATGCCGTGGGTCAGGCGCAGGCGCTTGAATCCGCCGTCCTCAAGCTGCATACCTCCTGGCGCCGTCTTGGAGGTTTGCAGGAGCGACTCTGGGTGGAAAGCGGCAGCAGCACTCCTTACCTGCGGGATGTGCTCAATGCCCTCCAGTCCCTGAGTGGTGCAACCCTTCGTGTCTCCCTGGGGGAGCTGGCGGGGGGCAAGCGGGTGCGCCTGCAGTTGGTGGAAGAGTCCCCGGATCAATTGGAACCGCCACCGTTGCCCTGACCCCACATCTTGTGGCGGCTAATCTGTGAGCGCTACAGGTAGTGGTGGCTCTTGGATTCGTTGGAAGCCGCGCTCCATAAGCACTTCGGCTGGAGAGACTTCCGGGCAGGCCAGCGCCCGGTTGTCGAGGCCGTGCTCGAAGGACGCGACGCCCTGGCCGTCCTGCCCACAGGTGGCGGAAAGTCCCTCTGCTATCAGCTTCCTGCGTTGGTGCGTCAAGGTCTGGTGGTGGTGATTTCACCGCTCGTGGCACTGATGGAAGATCAGGTGCTTCAGTTGCAGCGTCGCGGGATCGCTGCGGCTTGTCTGCATGCGGGCCTGGATGCCGTCCGGAGACAGCAGGCATTCGCTCACCTGCGCGATGAAACCCTTCGGCTCTTGTATCTGGCCCCGGAACGGCTACAGGGCGAAGCAACCCAGCGCATGCTGGAAAATCACGCCGAATCCGGGCATCTGGTGGCTCTGGCGGTGGATGAAGCCCACTGCATCAGCGCTTGGGGTCATGATTTCCGTCCGGATTACCGACGGCTCGGGTTGATCCGTCGCCTTTGTCCCGGCGTTCCCATGCTGGCCCTCAGTGCAACAGCGGCTCCGAGGGTTCGGGCCGACATCATTCGACTGCTTGCCCTGCGCAGCCCACTCGTGCAGGTGAGTTCCGCCCGCAGAGACAACCTTCACTACGCCATGCAGCGGCGTCCCCGGGATCCGATGCCACAGGTGCTGGAGGCATTGACCTTGTCGCAAGGAGCGTCGTTGATTTATGCGCGTACGCGACGTTCTGTGGAGCGTTGGGCGGAGCGTCTTCAGGAGCAGAACGTTGATGCCACGCCGTATCACGCCGGCCTTGATCCCGAGACCCGTCAGTTGGCTCTGACGCGTTTTCTCGAGCAGAAGCGGCCGGTGCTGGTGGCCACTGTTGCCTTTGGGATGGGGGTGGATCGTGGTGATGTGCGGTTGGTCCTCCATCTCGACCTGCCGGCGACTCCAGAGGGTTACCTGCAGGAATCCGGTCGCGCTGGCCGTGATGGGCTTCCCGCCCATTGCCTCGTGCTGTTTTCTCCAGGCGATCGCACCAGTCTCGGCTGGGCGATGCAAGCTTCAGCCCGCAAGAAAGGTTCCAACGACGAACAGCGACGTCTTGATTTGGCGCAGCAGCAGCTGCGGCGTATGGAGGCTGTTGCGGAGGGTGAGATCTGCCGCGAACAGGCTTTGCTGCTGGCGGTGGGGGAGTTGGTGGATCCCTGCGGCCGCTGCGATCGCTGCTGTGGACCAGTTCAGCGCCGTGACTGGTCCACTCAGGCCGAGACCTTGTTGAGCCATTTGCACGATCTGGACGGTACGGATATGAGACGCCTTGGTGAGCATCTGGCCCTCAAGGAGCCCGGGCGGGGTGATCGCTGGACCTGGCTGGCGCGACGTCTGGTCCAGGAGGAGCTGATCAGCGAAAGCAACGACGGGGTCCAGCGCCTCTATCTGCGAGAGAGCGGACGTCGCTTTTTGGATGCCCCCTGGCCGTTGGATTACGCCGCCTGAATCATCCGGTTGCCTGGCAACGGTCCTTCACCAAATCTTTCTCAAAACGGCTGCTGGGGGAGGCCCAGGCCTTCCAGCTGCCATCGGCCCCGGTGACATTGATTTTCCCGGCACCGCAGTTCACGGCGAGATACAGAGGCTGGCCAGCAGCGTTGAGGGTCGGGACCACCCGGCTGTCCCCCATGGTCTGCCAGTTGGCCCAGTCCACCTGCAATGGTCCGTAAGTTCTCCAGTCAGCTCCCTTGGCAACAACGGCAGAACTTGCGGCTGGTTTTTGTTTGGCAACCGGCTTTTGTTTCACCACCGCTTTCTGCGTGGCGACAGGGCGCTGCTCAACAGGCGCTTGAGAGCGTTTTGGGGTTGTTGTGACAGAGCTGGTGGCCAGTTCCGACGACGCGTTAAAGCTGGAAGACGTGTCAAAGCTGGAATCGGAGAGAGACCGATCCGGTGTTTTCAGATACAGAGTGGCCCCCACCTTGACGTTGTTGGGGTCACTGATGGCGTTGAGGTCGATCAGGGTGGCCACAGGGAGTTTGTAAGCCCTGGCGATCTGGGTCAGGGTCTGGCCGCGGTCCACGATGTGCTGGCTTGCCCCGGGAACAACCCGAATGGGAGCCGGCTTCGGTTTGGCCTTGGCGATAAAGGCATTGCTCGGGAGTTTCAGGGTTTGCCCCACCTCCACGTGATTGGCATTGCGGAGGTTGTTCACCACCATCAGATCGCGACTGCTGACGCGGTAGCGGCCGGCGATGGTGCTCAGGGTTTCCCCACGGCTGACGCGATGCCGACCAGGACCTGCACTCACCTGAGGCCCTGGAACGGTGAGGCGGCTTCCAGATTCAACGAAATCGGAATTGCGGATCCCGTTCATCTGCATCAACTGACGCACACTCACGCCGTGGTCATCAGCGATGTCCGACAAGGTCTGCCCAGGTCGCACCGTGATCGTTGCCGCGTTGGCGGACAGAGGCAGAAGTGCAGTCAGCACCAACAGGGCGAAAGCAGTTCGGCGCATGCGTCACGATTCTTTGCCCGAACCATACGGTGTTTGAACCAAAGCGCCAGTCCTCCAGAGCCACTGCTGTGGAAGGGATGTCCATCGAGTCGAATCGATCAGCCCGCCAATTTCCTCAGCAGGTTCAAATCCAGCGCATAGGGCGGGTAGCGGAGTTTGAAATCCAAGATGAACGGCCGCCTCAGAACAGCCTTGGCATGGCTGAAGGTGTCAAAGCCGGCTTTGCCGTGGTAGCTGCCCATTCCGCTGCCGCCGACGCCGCCGAAGGGCAGATCGGGGACACCCACCTGCATCACCACGTCGTTGAGGCAGACCCCTCCTGAGCTGGTGGTGTCGAGCACCAGCTGCTGTTGCCGTTCCGTGCCGCCAAAGAGGTAGAGCGCCAGCGGTTTAGGGCCCCGGCGAATCTCAGCAAGTGCAGTGTTGAGATCTTTCAGGGGTAGAACTGGCAACAGAGGCCCGAACAATTCATCCGCCATCAGTGGGTCGTTTCTGTCAGCAACGCGAATCACTGTTGGGGCAATGCGACGTTGCTCCCGGTTGATTTCGCCGCCGATCAGGATGCGATCTTCTCCTCTGGCTTGCTCAAGAAGGGCCTCAAGCCGATCGAACTGCCGGTCGTTGACGATGCAAGCCAGCTGTTCGGACTGCAGAGGTTGTGTGCCGTACATCGTCGTTCGAGCCGCCTCCATGGCCTTGAGCAGGGGCTGTTGGAGATGGGGCTGCACCAGAAGGTGGTCAGGGGCGATGCAGGTTTGTCCAGCATTCAATCCCTTGCCCCAGATCAGGCGGCGGGCGCTGACGTCCAGATCAGCCCCATCCATCACCAGGGCTGGACTTTTCCCACCGAGTTCAAGGGTGACCGGCGTGAGGTTGGCAGCAGCCCCCTCCAGAACCCGGCGGCCAATCGCTCCACCTCCAGTGAAGAAGATGTGATCGAAGGGCAGTGCCACCAGGGCCGCTGCCACGCCACCATCTCCCTGCTCCACGCGAACCACCTCCGGTGTGAAGTGCTCCGACACCAAACGGCTGATCAGGGCGGCTACCGCCGGTGCCTGCTCTGATGGTTTCAGCACCGCGGTGTTGCCCGCTGCGAGGGCGCTGACCAACGGTTGAAGCGTCAGTGAGAAGGGATAGTTCCAAGGGCCGATGATCAAGACGCAGCCCAGGGGCTCAGGAATGAGTTCCGCTCGCCCAGGCTGCTGCGGCAATGGCACGGGAACTGGCTTGGCCTGCATCCAGCGCCGCAGGTTGGACCGCACCACCTTCAATTCCTGGCGGAGAGCCACCAGTTCGAAGAATGCTTCCGTCGGTGGTTTGCCGAGATCCTCCGAGAGAGCCTGCAGAACCTCCTGCTCATGGTTCTCCACCAGGGCCTGGAACCGCTGCAGCTGGCCGAGACGCCAGGCCAGAGGCCGTGTTTCTCCTCGGCCAACGCGGTCCTGCATCGGGCGGAGCTGTTCGATGGACAGGGACACAGGGCTGACGATCGGGCCTGACGGGTCTAGCAGTGGTTCAGTGGCATCCGGGGGATGGCCAAAACCATGCCCTGGTGGACCGGGGCGGTCGTTTACCAACTGATCGTTCGCAGTTACGCCGATGGCAACGGCGATGGCATCGGCGATTTCAAGGGCCTGACGTCCCGGCTCCCCTATCTGCGCTGGCTCGGAGTCAAGACCCTATGGCTGACGCCGATTTATCCCTCACCGTTGCGCGATGGCGGATATGACATCACCGATTTCACCGGGATTCATCCCGATCTCGGTGATCTCGCGGCCTTCCATCGATTTCTGACTGCAGCCCACGATCAGGGGATGCGAGTCATTCTCGACCTCGTGCTCAATCACACCAGTGATCTGCACCCCTGGTTTCAGCGCGCTCGCTGGGCAGCCAAGGGCAGCCCGGAACATGATTTCTATGTCTGGAGTGATGACCCGACGCGTTACAGCGATGCACCCGTGCTGTTCCGTCATTTCGAATCCTCCAATTGGGAGTGGGATCCGGTGGCGGAGCAGTACTACCTGCACAGGTTTTTGCGTCATCAGCCGGATCTGAATTACGCCAATCCAGCGGTGCAGGAATCGATGCTGGAGGTGGTCGACTTCTGGCTTGAGCGTGGGGTTGACGGTTTCCGCTTAGACGCGGTGCCGTTCCTGTTTGAAGCCGAAGGCACACGTTGTGAGGGGTTGCTGGAGACCCATGCGTTTCTCAAGCGTCTGCGTCAGCGAGTGGAATCCCACAAGCGTGATGTGTTGTTGCTGGGGGAGGCGATCCAGCCGGTGGAGGAAGCCGCCCCCTATCTGGCGGATGACGAGCTGCATGGTGCCTTTAATTTCGTGCTGACAGCGCATCTGTTCGCTGCAGTGGCCGGAGGTTGCACCCGTCAGCTGGAGGCTTGCCTGGTTCAGTCGGAGCAGGCCGTTTCTGGGGTGCGCTGGGCCCTGCCGCTGCGTAACCACGACGAGCTCTGGCTGGGCGATGGTCACCTGATTCCTCAGGAGGTGATCCAGACCATCCGGGTTGGACTGCCTCAGGGGCAGGGGCACTGGCTGAACTGGGGCATCAATCGACGTCTCGCACCGCTTCTCAACGGCGACCCAAGAACCAACCGCCTGCTGCACGGTTTGATTTACAGCCTGCCTGGCATGCCCTGCCTGTACTACGGCGATGAACTGGGGATGGGCGACTGGCCTGGACTGCGTGATCGTGATCCCAACCGCACGCCGATGGCCTGGACGCCCGACCGCAACGGTGGCTTCTCTTCGGCTCCCGATCCGCTGCTGGTGCTGCCACCGATCACCGCTCCGGGATATGACTACCGGGTGGTGAACGTGGAGGTGCAGAAACAGCTGCAGGGGTCTTTGCTCAACTGGCATCGCCGCATGCTCACCTGTCGCCGTTTGCTGCCAGCACTGCATCAGGGGGGCTTTGAATTGCTTGAGTGCAGCCATCCAGGCGCCCTGGCCTACGTGCGCTCCACAGATGCCATGACCGTTCTGGTGGCAGCGAACGTCACCGCCGCAGGCGCGTCTTTCAGCCTTGATTTGACTCGGTGGCAGGAGCAACGCACCCGAGAGGTGATGTGGGGATGCGATTTCCCTCCGGCAAGCCCGGAATGGTTTGTGAACTTGCCGCCCTATGGAATCAACTGGTGGTTGATCGGTGAGGTGGAGTCAGAGCCCCCCGGTCCCGGTGCTTGAAGGTCGAACGGACACAGGAGATGTTGCACCGACAGGTTGTTAGAGAGAAGCCGAATGGGGTGCTGTTCCCGGAGGTCACGCTGCACCATCAGTCCCACATCGTCCGGTTCATCCCACAACGGAATCCATGCGAGTTCAGCGTCCCCCGCCTCTGTCGCACTCCACGGGGTCAGCCATGCATCGATCACCCGTTGCTTCAAAGGGACCGGTCAAAGTATTTATTTCAGTTCCTCTTCCACGAGTGGGCGCAGACGATCAGCTTCTGCTGAATCGACCATCGCCAGCCGACATCGTCGGCTCAGCACATCACTTGCGCTGGTGGCATGCTCATCTCGAATGAAATGACGGATCTCGGCTCGGCAAATCGGAATGACGCTGCTCAGGGGTTCGCGTTCTTCGACGGTGGTTTTCGCCACTACCGATTGGGCACGCAGTCCGAAGCTGTGCTGCAAATGAGCGATCTGGCGAGGACGCTCTGGTGTATCCGGCAGCAGGTCCTTCAAAGAGGCTCGCTGCCCTTGCAGTTCGGGCAAGGTCTGGTCGGGATTCGTGGCCGTCCCCAACAGGGGCAGCCCCTTGGGCTTTTGCATCGGTGAAGGCAGCTGACGTTCAACGGCGGCCAGGCAATCCATCGCCATCGGCCTGCAGGTGGTCCATTTGCCACCCATCAGGCTCACCAGCCCACAGGGCAGCGTTTCCACTTCGTGTTCGCGAACAACCTGGCTGCTGCTGCGTTCGCCTCCGCTTGGCTGCAGAAGCGGACGGCCACCGGCCCAGCGGCTGCTCACAACGGGATGACTCAAACCTGGGAACCACTGGCGCACATAGCGCAGCAGGTAGGTCTCTTCGTCTTCTGAAGGAATGGCCGCTTCGGTTTGTTCACAGGCTTGATCGGTGGTGCCAACCAGGGTGTGGCCGAAAAACGGCAGCATGAAAAGCACCCGACCGTCTTCGGTCGCAGGCACCAGAAGTCCCATGCCCTGCGGGCAGAGATTGTCCTTCAAAACCAAGTGCGTCCCGCGACTGGTCAGAAGCCGTGGAGGAGCATCAGGGTCGGCCAGGCGCCGCATCGCATCGGCATGGATTCCGGTGGTGTTGACGATCACCTGAGCCTGCCAACGCTCCTGCTGACCGGTCTCCGTTTCGCTCACGGCTGCGGTCAGTCGTCCGGCTGGATTGCGTTCGAATCCGATCACCCGACAGCTGCGGCGCAGGGTTGCACCGCCTTGTTCTGCGGTCAGCGCCAACAGCAGGTTGAGACGGGCATCATCAAATTGGCCGTCGCTGTAGGCCACCCCACCCTGGCGAGGGCAGAGTTGTGGAAGTGCTTGAACCAGTTCATCCCTGCTGAGCCGGCGGCTGTGCCCCAGACCCGTGTCTCCTGAAAGTGCGTCATAAAGCCCGAGGCCCAGGCCGTAATAGGTCTTGTCGAACCAGTTCTTGGTCGGCAGCACCAACTCCAGTCGATTGGCCAGGAGCGGCACTGTTCTCAGCCAGTGTCCTCGTTCCAGGAGGGCCTCCCGCACCAGCTGCAGTTGCGCGATGTCCAGGGTTTTGAAGGCGAGCTCGAGATAACGCACACCGCCATGCAGCAGTTTTGTGCTGCGACAGCTGGTGCCACCGCTGATGTCCCCTGCCTCCAGCAGAGCGACCGACAGGCCGCGACGGACGGCTTCGTAGGCAACGCTCGCTCCGCTGGCACCAGCCCCGATCACCAGGAGGTCGCAGTGGTGATCAGCCATGCCAGCCAAGGCTCCTTTTCACGGCATCATCCCAGCGACTCTTCCATTGGCTGCGTTGCAGAGGGGCGATCTGTGGATGGAACTGCTGGGCACCCGTGTTGCGCTCCGGAACCAGATCCTCAAGGTCGTTGATCAATCCGGCCTGTATCCCGGCCAGCAGGGCAACGCCACGGGCGGTGCTCTCCAGATTCACAGGCCGTCGCACGGTCAGCCCGGTGCTGTCTGCCTGGGCCTGCAGCAATGGGTCGGAGGCTGCCGCCCCACCGTCCACGGCCAGCTCGCCAAGGCCATGGCCCAGGGCCGTTTCTGCCAGCTCCACCAGGGTGGCCACCGAGAGGGCAATTCCCTCCAGGGCTGCACGGGCGATGTGACCCCGGCTGCTGTTGCGGGTGAGGCCCACCATTAACGCGCGAGCCTGGGGATCCCAGTGGGGTGTCCCCCAACCGGTGAAGGCAGGCACAAGCATCAGTCCTCCAGAGTCCGTCACCGAAAGGGCTAGTTCATTCACCTCGGCGGCCTTATCGATGATCTGCAAACCATCCCGTAGCCACTGAACCACGGTGCCGGCATTGAAAAGACTTCCCTCCAGGCAATAGGTCGGACGGCCCTCGGCATCGGTCCAGCCCAGGGTGCTGAGGAGTCCGGCATTCGAACGCCGCACTGTTGTTCCAGTGTTGATCACCAGGAAGGCGCCTGTGCCGTAGGTGCATTTGGCTTCGCCCGGATGCAGGCAGAGCTGCCCAAGGGTGGCCGCCTGCTGATCCCCAAGCAGCGCTTCGATCGGGGTGCCACCAAAGGGAAGATCGGCCGCAATGGCCCCGAAGCGGCCACGGCAGGGCAGCAGTTCTGGCAGTGCTCCGGACGGTAATCCTGCGTGGTCGCGGAATTCATCCACCCAGCAGCGCTGCTCCAGATCCATCAGCAGCGTTCGGCTGGCGTTGCTCATGTCACTGCCATGGCGGCGGCCATCAGTGAGCTTCCAGAGCAGCCAGGATTCGACCGTCCCGAAGCAGAGATCGTCCGCGTCCGCTGCAGCGGCTGCTTCGGATTGATGGTCCAGCATCCAACGGATCTTGCTGGCGCTGAAATAGGGGTCCAGCAGCAGGCCGGTGCGTTGGCACCAGTTTTCTGCCAGTCCGGCATCGGTCCAGGCTTTGCAGATGTCTGCCGTGCGCCCGTCCTGCCACACCAGGGCGGGACCACAGGGGCGACCGCTGCTGCGGCGCCAGAGCACCGTTGTTTCGCGCTGGTTCGTGATTCCGCAGCTCACCACTGCGGTTCGCTGCACATCGCTCAACTCACGGTGAAGCTGGCTCATGGCCTGGCACTGGCTGGTCCAGATCGCGTCGGGATCCTGCTCGACCCAACCATCCGCGGGGTAGTTGATCGGTAGAGGTGCTGAAGCACTGGCCACCAGTGTTCCGTTGCGATCGAAGACCGCGGCACGGGAACTGCTGGTGCCCTGATCCAGAGCCAACAGGAGAGGCTGATCTGCCATGGCCGTTGCTTTTCTCCCCTGCTAGCGAGGGGATCGTCAGCTGCAAAGCAATGGGGCGTTTAACTCCCTTCAGCGACCCCCCGGCTTGGGTGGCAGAAGCTGTCATTTATCAGATCTTTCCCGACCGGTTTCGCCGCAGTGGACGGGTTCAGGCCCAGTCGCATCTTGCTCTGGAGCCCTGGGGATCAGCTCCCACGGAGAACGGATTCCAGGGTGGGGATCTGTATGGCGTTGTGGATGGTCTGGATCACCTGCAGGAGATGGGGATCAACTGCCTGTATCTGACTCCAATCTTCAGCTCAGCAGCCAATCATCGTTACCACGCCTTTGATTATTTCCAGGTTGATCCATTGCTTGGGGGCAATGCCGCCCTCGATGCCCTGATCGCTGCGGTGCATGCGCGCGGAATGCGCATCGTGCTGGATGGAGTCTTCAACCATTGCGGCCGCGGCTTCTGGGCGTTCCATCACCTCGCCGAGAACGGATCAGCGTCTCCCTATCGAGACTGGTTCCATGTGCACTCCTGGCCGGTGCGTCCCTATCCCGCCGAGGGAGAGGACTGTGGTTACGACGCCTGGGGGGCCTTGCCGGACCTGCCCAAGTTCAACCATGCCAATGCTGCGGTGCGGGAGCACTTGCTGGCGGTGGCCCGGCATTGGTTGGAGAGGGGGATTGATGGCTGGCGACTGGATGTTCCAGCGGAGGTTCCTGCTGACGTCTGGTTGGCGTTTCGGCAGGTTGTACGGGACGTCAATCCCGATGCCTGGATCGTTGGCGAGGTCTGGGGAGATGCCCGGGCGTGGCTGGGCGGAGACTATTTCGATGGGGTGATGAATTACCGGCTTGGCTGGAGCAGCCTCTGCTGGGTGGCCGGCACTGCACTCCGGCAGACCTACCGCAACAAGGAGTATCCGCTTAACCCACTCAACACCGCTGAGTTGATCGACATCTGGGCCACCACCGCAGGTTGGTATCGCCCTGCCGTCAACCGTGCCCAGATGAACCTTCTGGATAGTCACGACGTACCCAGAGCACTGCATACGCTCTCGGGCAACACAGCCGCATTGAAGCTGGCCCTTCTGATGCTGTTCCTGCAGCCCGGTGCTCCCTGCGTTTATTACGGCACCGAGACAGGACTTGCGGGTGGTCCTGCTGGCAAGCGCGCCACAGGGCCTGGTCCAGCTTGCCGGGAGGCTTTCCCCTGGGATGAACCATGGACGGCGAATCTCAGCCCATGGATCTCTGAGCTAACAAATTTGCGCCGGGGTTATGCGGCCTTACGGGATGGGGCCAAACAGTGGACAGCCATTGGGGACGATGGTCTTCTCGGAAGCTTTGCTGATCTCCAGGTTCTGATCAACCGCAGCGTTGAAACATCCCTGCCCATCGATCAAACCAAGCAGGTGATCTGGTCATCAACGGGGGATACCGATGCGAAGGATCTGACCCCACAGGCAGCCTGCCTCCAACGTCTGGGTTGAAGTGGGGCACGATTCATCTCTGATGCCGGGAGATGAAATGGAAGCCCTTGTCGAGACTTGAACTCGAGACCTCTCCCTTACCAAGGGAGTGCTCTACCGCTGAGCTACAAGGGCATGTGGAGGATGGGCCGGGTTGGATTTGAACCAACGTAGGCAGAGCCAGCGGATTTACAGTCCGCCCCCATTAACCACTCGGGCACCGACCCGAACCACACCCGTAGAACCTACCAGCCGGTGTGCCCTCAACAAACGGATCGATACGATCAGCCAAGCTCAAACCGGCCTGCGGCCATGCAACTGCTGCTGCTGAACGGACCCAACCTGAATCTGCTTGGCAAGCGGGAGCCGGGGATCTACGGCCAAGCCAGCCTGGCGACCATCGAGGAGCAGCTCCGTGGAGAGGCCAAGACGGAGGGAGCGGTTCTCGACTGCTTTCAAAGCAACTTCGAAGGTGCCTTGATTGAGCGGGTTCACCAGGCGATGGGCTCCACCCAAGGG
>QCUM01000038.1 GCA_003210735.1 Synechococcus sp. AG-679-D13 | reverse complement strand
TTGAGTGAGGAGTTAGTAGAGGAAGTGGTTGAGAAGGTGGTTGTTGATGAAGAAAGTGGAGTGAGTGACCTAGTAGAAGAGGTTGTGAATGAGGTTTCAACGCAGGAAGAGGTTGAGAGTGTCTCTGATCAGTCGATCCACCAATCGCCTTTGGTCGAAGTTCAAAGTGTAAATGAAGAAGAAGATTCTATTCCTATCATTTTGCAATCAAAATCCGATTTAGATTTGATTTCTGGGCTGCCTACCGTTGAATATGCTAAGAATCACGAGAAACCCAATGGTCGTGATCAAAAAAACAGTCAGACTGATTTTTCTGTAAATAATACCAATCCACTTGGTGAGCTCCGTTTTAAAGACGAACAGAATTAGCCTCTCATATTTGTGATCATGCTGAACATTGGGAGGTACAAAGCGATGACGATTGTGCCAACAATTCCTGCAACAACAAAAACTACCGTTGGCTCCATCGCCTTGGTTAATGAAGAAACTGCAGAATCGACTTCCCGCTTGTAGAAAACGGCTAATTTTTCTAGCATAAAACTTAGTTGCCCTGTTTCTTCTCCAATTTTGATCATTGATATTACAAGTTTTGGGAAAACTCCGTTGCGGCTAAGGCCATAATTGAGCTCTTCACCTTGCATTACACGATCTATCCCTTGACGAACTGTTTGTTTGATCAGTGCATTACTGCTTGCTGCTTCGCATCTCTCTAAACCCTCTACAATGGGTATTCCAGAGTTAACCAATGTAGCAAGTGTGTCGCATAACCCTGCCATCTCGGTACGTAATAATAAACTCCCAAACAAGGGTACTTTAAGGATGTTTGTATCGATGATCATTCGGCCCGAGGCGGTTCTGTAGACTTGATTAAATAAGAATCCCAGAACTAATATTACTCCTGGCCCGCCTAATGCAAAGTAGGGAGAGGTAACGACTTTGGATAATGTCAGCATTGTTGAGGTCAGTGCCGGTAATTCTGCCCCCATACTTTCAAACATTACTTGAAATCGTGGAACAATAAATATCAGCAAACCAAGGCTGACGCTGACGGCTAAGACCAGCACGATGGCTGGATAAACCATCGCTCCAATGAGTTGACCACGGATCTTTGCCTGCTCTTCCATCAGTAAGGCAATACGATCTAAAACCTGTTCGAGTATGCCCCCAGCTTCTCCAGCCTCAATCAGGCCAATGGCGATAGGTTTGAAGACTTTTGGATACTTTTTAAGGATGCTCGACAGCTCATCACCTGCTGTTAATCTTCCAGCTATATTTTGCACCGCATTGGCAAGTTTTCGGTTTGTCATGTTTTCTGCAATCAGAATCATTCCCTGAGCGATTGCCACGCCACTTTGAAGGATGACAGAGAGTTGACGAAAGAAAACCAACAAATCCTTTTGTGGGACCGTTAGTCGGGCAGGCGCTTGCTGGCTATTGAATAAACCACCATTGGCTTTATTCTTCAGGGGATTGTCGTTTTGGCTTGAAGTGGTTTTCGCTATTTGCTTTGTTTGAGAGACATTCTTTCCTCCATAGCTTGCCATTTCAGTTCTGCACTCCATTTAATGCTTTTGGATTGGATGCTTTGCTCAATGCTTCTTCAATATTGATTTGTCCGTTGTCGACAAGGTTTTGAAGGCATTGTTCGAGTGTGTTCATTCCTTCCTTGCTTCCAGTTTGCAACTGTGAATATATCTGGCTCACTTTACGTTCACGGATCAGATTCCCGATTGCGGATGTATTGATTAATAACTCATAAGCTAGTGATCGCTTCCCTTTTGTATTTTTACACAGTGTCTGCGACATAATCCCTGCGAGAGACGTTGAAACCTGGAGGCGTGCTTGTTCCTGTTGGTCTCCAGGGAAGACATCAACAATGCGTTCAACAGTTTTTGCTGCAGAGGATGTGTGAAGGGTTCCCAATACCAAATGACCCGTCTCTGCTGCGGTGATTGCGAGTTGAATGGTTTCTAAATCCCGCATCTCTCCGATATAAATCACGTCAGGATCTTCTCGTAGGGCTGCTTTGAGGGCAGATGCAAAGCTGTTGGTGTCGCGTTTGACTTCGCGTTGATGAATGATGGAAGTTTTTGAGTGATTAAATTCAAATTCAATCGGATCCTCGATGGTCAGAATATGTCGTTTTTGTGTTTCTAGAATACAGTTGATAAATGCTGCCAGGGTTGTTGACTTGCCTGATCCTGTAGGCCCTGTACATAGTACGAGACCACGTTCTTTGCTTGTTAGATCAATGAAAGATTGAGGCAGTCCCAGATCTTGCCATTTCGGTAAGTTGTCTGGAAGTATTCGTAGTGTTAGGCAGCGTTTTTCATTGGAGACATAGGCATTGATTCGTATCCTCGACAGCCCATCCAAGCCTATAGATGTGTCCAGATCACCTGTCTTCTGGAAGTCCGCCAGCTTCTCTTCGCCTATCAGTTCAAGCATGAGCTGAGTCATGTCCTCAGGCCGAAGAATATTTTCGAGAATCTTGATATCCGAATTAACACGGATGGCGATTGGCGAATCCTCTTCCAAGTGGATGTCGGATGATCCAGCTTGGATTGCAAAATCAACAATTTGACGGGCGATGCTCATAGCGTTCGTTTGGTCTTCTAAAAGCCAGTATTGCTGATTTTCATCATTTCGGAAATAGTGGTGAGCTGTTTTTCGACCAGATCTGCTGCATATTTTTTGAGTGTCCACATGCCATTCGCCACGGCAACAGTTTCGATTTCTTGCGTACTGAGCTGTTTCTTAATGGAGTCTTGAATCTCTCGGTTCACTTTCATTAGTTCGTAGGCCCCGATTCGTCCCTGATAACCGGATCCATTGCAACGGGTGCAGAGTGTTCCTTCTTGCTTCCTTTTTTCGCGTTCTTCACTTTTCAGTGAATTGGCGACACGGATGGGTGTGCCTTGGCGTAAACCTGTAAATCGACTTTCTTCTTCATTCATGGGTCGTTCAGCGCTGCATTCTGGACAGACCTTTCTCATTAAACGCTGCGCTAGGACTCCTCTCAGAGAGGAATTTAATTTATAGCTTGGAACCTCCATATCCATGAGACGGGTGAGTGAACTCGACGCACTGTTTGCGTGTAACGTTGTAAAAACAAGGTGACCTGTTTCCGCAGCATCCATCGATGATTCGGCGGTTTCTGGGTCTCTAGTTTCTCCAATTAATATCACATCAGGGTCTTGACGTAGAAATGTTCTTAGTAAGTTTGCAAATGTTTGCCCCTTAGCCCTAATAACTGGAAACTGTTGAATAGTGCCACCAAGATCATATTCAATAGGATCTTCTGCTGTCACAATATTCACTTCGCCGGTATCTTTCTCTCGAAGAGCTGAGGCTAATGTTGTCGATTTTCCTGATCCAGTTGGGCCAGAGACAACAATAATTCCATTGGAGGCTTCAATGATTGATCGAAAGTCACGTCGAATATTTTCGTTGCTGATTAGGACGTCAAGACTCAACATGTCTGCATTGCTGTTGAGGAAGCGCATCACCATCTTTTCCCCATGTTTTGCAGGAGCTGTGGCACAACGAAATTCCATCGTTTGTCCTTCGAATTTCCTTCGAATTTTTCCATCTTGTGATGCTCGTCTTTCAGCAATATCCATGTTGGCCATATTTTTCAGACACGCGGTTAGCTTGATGCCAGCGGTGCGTGGCATGGTGACATAGCTCTGCATGACTCCATCCCGCCGGACTCGAACCTTATATGCGTCTTCGCCGGGTTCAACGTGAATATCGGAGACACCTGATCGTGCTGAATTGATTAATATTTTTGCCGCTGCCTGTTGAATTTTTGTGCCCATCATCTCTGTTGCCAGGTCCATTGCCTGGTCTTCAATGATCTGTTCATCACCATCGTCGTAATCAAAATCAAATCCAAGATTTGCACCACTATCGCCATCAGCCTCTTTTAGTGCATCGAGAATCGCATCATCACTGAATTCAAAGCTATCTAAACCTTCTCCACTGATCAGTCGTTGTTGTGCAGCCTGATCAAGGAAAGCTTGAATATCTTCTGCAGGTTTTTCAATGAATTGGCATTCCAAGCCTGCTTGGCTGGCTCGCTGTTTGATGAAATCGCCAATGGTCGCGAGATAGCTGAAATTGCCAATCGCAACTGTGAGTTTTTCTCCACCTGTTATTTCGTTTTTTTCAACTCCGAGGGGCACCACAATATTCTCTCTGCACCATTGAAGTGAAAAGTACTGATCGACTAATTCACGAATTTGCAGAGAATCTGACATATTTAATGATTTAACGTTTTTCTAAAATGCATGATTCCAGATCGACACCTATTGACTTTAGTGTCTCGAGATGGTCCCCATGTGTTTTAATCTTTATTATGAAGGACATGCTATATTATATTTTTCTGCGGTATCGTAAATTACGCTATTGCATGCCCATACTGTTTGACCGCAAGGTGGTAAGCCTCTCCCCCCTACCATATGTGGGCCGTTTTCACTTGTCCTTATGGTATCCAGAGAGTTGACGCATATATTTAGGTCAATATCTAGCCTGCACTTGTCATAAGAATCTTTATTCATTTGACTCTTGTCGCAAAAGTAAAATTTAATCAATTCATCATTGCCGTCCTTGCATTCCGCAAATTCTTTCTCTTCAGGGTTGGTGTAGTCATTTTCCAGATATTCGCTTATCTTTGTATTGCATTCTTCTCGCATCCCGCTTTCTAAATACTGTTCATATTCATCTTCTGCGTTAATGCCAACACCAACAATTTTCCCATCTTTTATTTTAACGTCTTTTGTGCACCCACCTGTTTTGCAGTTTGCCGTGCTGTACGAGTTTGCATTCGCTGGGAGCGATTTGTTTCTGCAGTCTTTGTCGGCTTCAGAATCCCAGGTGGTTTGATTGCCACCATCGGTTGGATTAGGTGTGCTGGCCATATAAGTTCTTAAGCTGATATTGCAAGTTGCTCTTGCTTTGCGCACGTCGTCCATGTGCGTAAAAAATAATGAATAGTCACTTCCGTTGGCTAGGCAGTTTCCTTCGCCAGCCCAGAGTTTGCATGCAATTTCGATATCAGTTTCTTCATTGTCATCGAGATTTGACGCTTCATCTACAATTGCGAATTTCGTGACTTTGCCATAGGTAATTCCAAATCCCATTGAGAAATTTGTTTCGGATCTGCTGTCTTTGGGATTGATCTGGAAGTACGCGCAAGAATTATTGTCCTTTTCCTTGTATGCAATAGAGGGATCTTCGGGAGAGCTTTTATCGATTAGGTTCCGATTAATCGATGTAGGAGCTTGCATTGTAGCTTGGCTGTCGGCCATATTCGCTTGTATTTTTAAGCACTCTGCTGCAAGTGAATTTAAGTGGGCTTCAACTTCGTCGTTTTCTAGATCGTCGAAAATATTTCCTAAGGTTGTAGCTGCAATTGATGTAAGCATTGCCAGCCCGGCAATTACAGTTATTAATTCTATCAAAGAAAAGCCCCCAGGATTTAGAATCCTAGGGGCTTTGGTTAAAGGCATTTTTGTGTGAGTGCCTTTCATTTATTCCCAAACGCCTGCATCTGGCCAAACATTTTCGGCGCTGCAGCCAATGTTGTAGGTGTCTTCATTGCCAGACAAGGTTTGACCATTCATGCATAATCTGTCGCCGCTTGCTGTTATTTTATAAGTTGGAAATTTTTCTTGATCCTTTGGAACTGCAAAAATGTCTCTGACACTTTCATCTGCTTCAAAGCAAGCAACCTTATCATCACCCGTTGCTGGCTGGGATGTTGTTGTTCCTGCAACTCCATAACCGCCATCTACTGAATCTTGAGCAATAATATACCAATCAGTAACGGCAGGTATATTGAACTCTCTTGAAGTGTCCCTTTTTTTCCTCGCCCAAAATACTCTACACTCTTTGTATGCGTTCAGTGCCGCTTGTTGAGCTGTTCTCGCTGAAGCATCTTCTGTGACTCCTAAAAAGTTCGGAAGAGCGATTGCGGTTAGTACAGCAAGCACTGCGATCACGACTACCAGTTCGATCAAGGAAAAACCTTTTTCGCCGGGTTTGAGATTGAGAATGCGCTTAGTACGATGGTTTTGCAGGTAGGCCTTGAGAAGGCTCATCGGAGCATTGAGTATCTACCTCCATACTCCGCTTTACGAAATGGCTTGTCAACTTAAATGGTTCTGCAGACTGTTGGAAGTTGATTCATTGTTGTGTTGCCTCTTCATGGTGGTGAGGTTCAACTGGCTGCAAGGCGTGGCGGGTTTCAGCAGCAGAGTCTTCTGGATGCCAGTGCATCCTTGGTTCCATGGACCCCCAGATGGCAGCGCTCATTTTCCCGAGCCCTCCGTCATTACCCCGATGGCAGCCATGAGTTGATCAAAAACGCTCTCTCGCGTTTGCATCAGATCTCGCCACTGTTTCTAATGCCCGGCAACGGAGCAGCTGAATTATTAACTTGGGCAGCTAGGGATGCATCTCAGTGTGGTTCTAGCTCTTTACAGTCGCCAGGCTTTGCAGATTATCGAAGAGCATTAAATTGCTGGCAGTCCACGATTGTTTGCCAGGATTTGTCTCTCGACTGGGGGGAATTGTTCCCTCAAGCTTTTCCTGCCGTTAGTACCAGTTCGGTGTTGTGGATCTGTAACCCCCACAACCCCACCGGTCAGCTCTGGAGTCGTGCCTCGTTGGAGCCGCTGCTTGAGCAGTCTGCGCTGGTGATTTGTGATGAAGCTTTTCTGCCGTTGGTGCCGGATGGCGAGGAGCAGTCGTTGATTCCCCTGGTCGCCAAGCACTCCAACCTGGTGGTGATTCGCAGCCTCACCAAGCTCTACGGCATTGCCGGATTACGCCTTGGCTATGCCGTGGCACAACCGGAACGCTTGCAGTGCTGGGCGGAGTGGCGTGATCCCTGGCCCGTCAACGGCGTTGCCCTAGCCGTTGGCGAACGCCTGTTGGCATCTCCCCGGCGATACCGCCGTTGGTGTGAGTGCGTGCAGCGTTGGACGGCAACGGAGGGCGCCTGGATGCAGCAGCAGCTGGCGGCGTTGCCTGGGATCACGCCCATGCCTTCGGCAGCCAACTTCCTGTTGATCCATGCCGAGCAATCTTTGGTGCTCCTGCGGGAAGCGGTGGAGCAGCGGCATCGAATCCTGTTGCGTGATTGCCGCTCATTCACTGGGCTGGGGGAGAACTGGCTGCGGATCGGTCTGCAGTCGCGCCGCAACAACCGCCGCATCGTGAGGGCATTGCGCCAGGAGCTGCAGCGCAACCCATTGGGATGAAAGTCAGCGGAGCTGCTGTTGCAGCAGTTCGCGCAACCGTTGGTCGGCGTCGCGCACTGCAAGTTGTGCCATTCCCCGTCGCATCGCGGGAAGCAGGGAGGGGTCGGCCTGGGGCTGCCCCAGGCGATGCCCCATGAGCCGCTCAATGGTGTTGTGCAGCACCGGCTCTTCAGGGTTGTGCTGATGCACGATCACGGCACCCCCCAGTGCAGCGGCGCAGGCGGCGTTTGCTTCTTGATGCCGGTCCGCTGCCTGGGGGAAGGGCACCAGAATCGTTGGCGTGCCGCAAACCGACAGTTCGCTGAGGCTGCCGGCTCCGGCTCGGCTGATGGCCAGATCGGCGTGCTGCAGCAACCCCGGGATGTCGTCACTGAAGGGATGCTCCGCCAGCAGAGGATGCTTCAGCTGGCCCACCTCAGGATCATTGCGGCCTGTGAGATGCACCACCCGGCAGCCCTGTTCCAGTAGTTCCGGCAATACGGCCCTCACCATCCGGTTCAGCCCCACGGCTCCCTGGCTGCCGCCGATCACCACCAGCAGGGGGCCATCCCCGCTCGGCACCCATGCCGGCAGGGGCTGGGCTTCGATGAAGGCGGTGCGTACCGGCATGCCGGTGAGCTGGGGTGTGCAACCGGGGATCTGCTCCGAAGCCACCGGCAGTCCAACAGCAACGGCACTGCAGAAGCGGGCCAGAAGCCGCGTCACCCGGCCGGGGATGGCATTGGCTTCATGCAGCACAGCTGGAATACCGCTCAGGCGGGCCGCCAGGATTGCCGGTGCGGCGATGTAGCCGCCCGTGGTGAACACCAGCTCAATCCGCTCCCGTTGCAGCAGTTGCTTCACCCTCCAGCCCGCGGCAACAAGGCGCAGTAGCTGAAACAGCTTGCTGAAACCGCGACCTTGCAGCCCGCCGGCCTTCACTGTGATCAGCTTGAAGCGTTCCGGTACGAGCTCGGTCTCGAGTCGGTCCGGCACCCCCAGCCAGCGCACCTGCCAGCTGTCGTCCAGGCATTCAGCAACGGCCAGGGCTGGGAAGAGATGGCCGCCCGTGCCACTGGCGGCGATCAAAAGCCGGGTCATTGAGGCGGACGTTCCCGTTCATGGCGCCTAACTTAAATGGATTCTTGGGGTCGGTCTGGTGCGGTTGCGGTGGTCGCGGAAGGCAGCCCTGGTGTCGCTGTTGTGCAACCTGGTGCTGCCGGTAACAGCCGCAGCGGTGGCTACGCCGGAGGCGGCGTACGGCGATCGGCTTGAGCTTGCGCTCAATCAGGGGGACGCTGCAGCGCTTCGCGGCTTGGTGGATCCTGGGTTGCAGGAGCGTCTTCAGCGCCGTTACGAGCGATTCGCTGCGGGCTTCCCCGATGCCAGCTGGAATGTGGATCTGCTGGAACCGTTGGCCGATGGCCGGTCGGTCCTGAGGGTGTCGGTGAAGGGTGTGGGGCGTTCCGATGGGCTGCTGTATCGCCTCCAGGCCAGCCAGACCCTGGCGGTCAGCGTTGATGCCGGTGTGATGCGGGAGGAAGAGCTGCTCGATGATCGTTCGTTGCTGCGCAGCGGTACGGCTCGTCTGCCGATCAGCGTGCGGCTGCCCAGGGCGGTCCTCACCGGCAGCCGTTACGACATCGATGTGATCGTGGATGAACCGCTTGGGTCAGCCATGCTCGCTGGTGGTCTGACCCAGCTCGATGAGCAGGCGGCTGGCCGGTCCGTGCAGCCCAACATTCAGTTGGAGCCCCTGGGAGGGGGAGGGTTGTACAAGCGTGTGCAGGCACCGCAGACGCCAGGGGTTCAGACTTGGGCTGTGATGCTGGTGCATCCCGATGGTGTGGTCACCGCTACCCAGCGGGTGAAAGTGGCATCGGATGCGGCAGAATTGGCACGATATTGAGTCATTTTTTTAACAATATCTTCACGTTATCGTTTCATACTGCCGATGAAGGGCTGACACATCCTCATCGCCGTGGCCCCTGCCCATCAGTTCGGCCTCTTGCTGCAGCACAAGCCTGCTGATCGGTAGTTCCAGCTGCACGCTTGCCGCGCTGCTCAGCGCAATGCCGAGATCCTTGTGGTGCAGCGCCAGCTTGAACCCCAGTGGATAGGTCCCCGCCAGCATTCCCTCGGCCCGATGATTCAGGGCCCAGGACCCTGCCGCTCCGCCCTTGAGGGCCTCCACCACCTGCTGCATTGGCAGCTCCAGTCGTTGCCCCAGGGCCATGGCTTCCGCAACGGCGGCATAGCTTCCCGCCACCAGCACCTGATTCACGGCTTTCACCTGCTGGCCACGACCAACCGCGCCGAAGTGGTGCACCGTGCGGCCGATCACCTCGAGCACCGGCCGCACCTGTTTCAAGGCGCTGGCATCTCCACCCACCAGCACCGTGAGGCTGCCGGCCTTTGCACCTTCGGTGCCGCCGGTTACCGGCGCATCGAGGTAGCTCACCCCCATTAGGGACAGCCGTTCGGCGCAATCGATTGCCTTGGCTGGTGAGATCGTTGAGCAATCCAGCACCACGCAACCCGGGCGCAGCCCTTCGCTGGCTCCGCCAGCTCCGAACAGCACCGCCTCTACTGCGTCGTCATCGCTGACGCACAGCAGCAGCACATCCACATCGTTTGCGGCCTCGGCGGGGCTTGCACAGCGGTGGGCACCTGCCAGATCCATGCCCGCTTCCGCTGCCCGGCTGCGGTTGTGCAGTTGCGTTCTGAAGCCGTCGTTGATCAGGTTCACCGCCATCGGTCGCCCGAGGGCTCCGAGGCCCACCACTCCCAGCTTCAGATCACAGGTGGCCATGGGGTCGGTCCGACTTCAGTCGATCTTCGCTGCCCATCAAAAAGCCCGATGGTCCTATCAGGACCCATCGGGCTTTGTTGGATCTTGGGGTCTTCAGGCGGCGTCGAGGGCAGCCACGCCGGGCAGCACCTTGCCTTCCAGCAGTTCGAGGCTGGCGCCGCCACCGGTGGAAATGTGCGACATCTTGTCGGCCAGACCCGCCTTCTCAACCGCTGCAACGGAGTCGCCGCCGCCGATGATCGTGCAGCAGCCCTTGCCGCTCAGTTCAGCCAGGGTGGTGGCGATGGCGTTGGTGCCAGCGGCGAATTTGTCGAACTCGAACACTCCCATGGGGCCGTTCCAGATCACGGTTTTGCAGTCGGCCAGTGCGTCCTGGAACACCTTGATCGAGTCGGGGCCGATATCCAGACCCATCCAGCCATCGGGGATCGCGTTGATGTCAGCGGTCTGGCTGTTGGCGTCAGGAGCGAAGTTGTCGGCCAGCAACACATCGGTAGGCAGCAGCAGTTGCACGCCCTTGGCTTTGGCTTTGGCTTCCAGTTCCTTGGCCAGTTCCAGCTTGTCCTCCTCCACCAGGCTCTTGCCCACCGAGAGGCCGCGGGCCTTGTAGAAGGTGAAGATCATGCCGCCGCCGATCAGCACCTTGTCGCACTTGTCGATCAGGGCCTCAAGCACGCCGATTTTGGAGCTCACCTTGGAGCCACCCACAATGGCCGCCAGGGGGCGCTTGGGCTCATCCACAGCACCCTGCAGGTACTGAAGCTCCTTCTCCATCAGGAAACCTGCGACGGAGGGCTTGAGGAACTTGGTCACCCCTTCCGTGGAGGCGTGGGCGCGGTGGGCGGCGCCGAAAGCGTCGTTCACATACATATCTGCAAGACCAGCCAGTTTCTCGGCGAAACCGGCGTCGTTCTTTTCTTCTTCCGCGAAGAAGCGCACGTTCTCGAGCAGCACCACGTCGCCGTTGGCCATGGCGCCCACCTTGGCTTCGGCGTCAGGGCCGATGCAGCTGTCGGTCTTGGCCACGGTTTTGCCCAGCAGTTCGCTTAGGCGGGCGGCCACCGGTGTGAGGCGCATGCCGTCGTTCACCTGGCCTTTGGGGCGGCCGAAGTGGGCGGACAGGATCACCTTGGCGCCCTTGCCGATCAGGTCGTTGATCGTGGGCAGCGCGGCACGGATGCGGGTGTCGTCGGTGATGGCACCGGCATCGTTCAGGGGCACGTTGAAATCAACCCGCACGAGAACGCGTTTGCCGCTCAGGTCGCCGGCGTTGAGGCTGGCCAGGGAACGCTTCGCCATAGGGTTGTCTCGTGCGGTAGAAAAACGCGCATGACATTAACCCGTGTTTTGTCGTTGCAGGGTTGCCACAACGGTTGAGCCTGTTAGCTGGTTGCTGTGATGTTCTCAACCATCCTGTTGCCGCTGGCTTCCCATGCCCCTGATTCGGGAACCCTCGCGCAGCTGAAAAACCTGGTCTGCAGCTCGGATGGCAGGGTTGTGCTCTTGCGGCTGAACACCGATCAGGCCAGGGAAGTGGTGGAGTTTGAGCCGGTTCAGCGCCATTTGGACGCAGCAGGGCTGAACTGCACCGTGATCGAGCGTCCGGCGCAGTTCTCCGGCGACAGCCCGGCGGCTGTGATTGCTGAGGTGGCGGCCGAGTTGAATGTGGATGTGATCGTGATGGGCGGCCCCGGAGTGAACCTGGAGATCGACATCACGAGCACGGCGGCCTCAGTGATCGAGCTGGCTTCCTGTCCTGTGCTGGTGGTGCCGTCGTGAGTTCACCACCGATTCAGTGGTATCCCGGCCACATCGCCAAGGCGGAGCAGCAGCTGCGGCGCCATCTCGACAAGGTGGATCTGGTGATCGAGGTGCGCGATGCCCGCATTCCGTTGGCCACGGGGCATCCCCACCTCAACCGCTGGATCAAAGGCAAGCAGCATCTGTTGGTGATCAACCGGCGCGACATGGTGACGGCGGCGGCACGGACCGACTGGGAGGCCTGGTTCAAGGGCCAGGGGCAACGCACCGTGTGGTGCGACGCCAAGGCCGGAACCGGTGTGAAGCAGGTGCAGCAGGCGGCGATTCGGGCCGGGGATCAGCTGAATGAACGGCGCCGCAACCGCGGCATGCGCCCCAGGCCGGTGCGCGCGCTCACCCTGGGATTTCCCAATGTGGGCAAGTCGGCGCTGATCAACCGTTTGGTGAGACAGAAGGTGGTGGCCAGTGCCCGCCGGGCTGGGGTGACCCGCACGCTGCGCTGGGTGCGGCTGGGCCAGGACCTCGACCTGCTGGATGCTCCAGGGGTGCTGCCGCCGCGGCTGGATGATCAGCAGGCGGCCCTGCACCTGGCCCTCTGCGATGACATCGGCCAGGCCGCCTACGACGGGGAGCTGGTGGCTCAGGCCTTTCTGCATCGGCTGATCCAGTTGGTGCCGAAGGAGGCCTCGGGGGTGTTCATCGCTCAGCTGGAGAGCCGCTACGGCGTTGCTTTAGAGGGCGAAACGGCCGATCCAGCCTTCTGGCTGGAGGCTGCGGCAGCACGCCACACCTCCAGCGATACCGCTCGCATGGCCCAGCGCTTGCTCGATGATTTCCGCAAGTCAGCCCTCGGCAGCATTGCCCTGGAGCTGCCAGGATGAGCCCCGCCTGGAAGCGGCCCCCCCTGCCGGAGGAGACCTTCACCGATCGCTTCGGCGAAGGGGAGGGTGAGCTGGTCACCCTCAGCTACCCCAAACCACTGCCGATGCGGCTGGATCGCTGGCTGGTGAGCCAGCGCAGCGAACAGAGCCGTGCTCGCATTCAGAAGTTCATCGATGCCGGCTATGTGCGGGTGAACGGCAAGACGGGCAAGGCCAAGACCCCGTTACGGCAGGGGGATGAAGTGCAGCTGTGGATGCCACCACCGGAACCGCTGCCCTACCTGAAGCCGGAGCCGATGGATCTGGACGTTCTGTTTGAAGACGACCACTTGATCGTGATCAACAAGCCGGCGGGGCTCACGGTGCATCCCGCCCCAGGCAACAAGGACGGCACGCTGGTGAATGGCTTACTGCACCATTGCCCGGACCTGCCTGGGATCAGCGGCAAGTTGCGGCCGGGCATCGTGCACCGGCTGGATAAGGACACCACCGGCTGCATCGTGATTGCCAAAAGCCAGGAGGCTCTGGTGCGCCTGCAGGTGCAGATTCAGAAACGGATCGCTTCCCGCGAATACCTGGCTGTTGTTCATGGGGTGCCTGGGGGTGATTCCGGAACGATCGTCGGGGCGATCGGGAGGCATCCGGCGGATCGCAAAAAATATGCGGTGGTAAGCGATGAGAACGGTCGCTATGCCTGCACCCATTGGAGCCTGCAGGAGCGATTGGGCGATTATTCGCTGTTGCGTTTCAAGCTCGATACCGGCCGTACCCACCAGATCCGGGTGCATTGTTCGCACATGAACCACCCTGTGGTGGGGGATCCCACCTACAGCCGCTGCCGCAAATTGCCGATTGATCTGCCGGGGCAGGCGCTGCATGCCTTTCAACTGGGATTGGACCATCCGATCAACCGTGAACGGATGGTGTTTGAGGCACCCGTGCCTCCGGTGATGGAGAAGCTGCTGGGGGTCTTGCGGAGGCGCAATGCATCAGGCAATGGCTGAGTGGATGAGCTGGCTCATTGATCCAGGAGTCCGAGCTTCAGTCCGGCAACGGCTGCCGCGGTGCGGCTGTTCACTTGCAACTTGCGCATGATCGATTGCATGTGATCACGAGCTGTTGTTGGAGCGATATAAAGCTCTGCTGCCATCTCTTTGTTGCTCATTCCATCGGCGGCAAGTTGCAGCACCTCTCGTTCCCTCTCGCTGAGAACATTAGGTGGATTGGTTTTTTTTGGATGAACCCGATTGAGTTCAGGGTCAATGAACTGCTGATTTTGATTAACGGCACGAAGTGCTGCCGCCAGAACGCATGTAGGCCCTCCAATGTTGTGGTCGAACACCACGCCTGATAAATAAGATTTTTGGAAAATGGCTGGATTTAGTGTGTGGTTATCGGTGAGAATCAGAATGAAACGATGGTCGAGATTTGACTCGGTCAAGGTCTGAATCAGTTCCAGCCCTGAACCGTCAAAAAGATGTTCTGTGACAAATACAACCGCTGGGTAAGGGCTCTCATTGAGATGATTCAGAACAGCTTCCTTTGATGTGCTGATCAGGCCCGGATGGGAGCTGTTGAGCTTGGTGAGTTCATTCACTGCTTCCAGTGCGACAAGCTTCGGGTAAACACAACTGATGATCGATCGATCATGGATCAGTCGCCCAAGCTCGGAGAGGAAATTCTTGAATGACATATCCATGAGTGCTCGGTTCTTAATGAAGGGCAGCAGATGTCAGAGGTGAGGTGATTGAACTGGTTGACAAATCAAATCGATTGTTTTCTATAAGCGTGTTCAAGCGGTCTGCCAGTGGCTATTCGTCTGCGCTGTCGTCGACTCTGGATGTCGTCTCTGATGCGTTCGTTCCGCAATCAGATGGTGCCCTCACCGGTGAGACGCCATCTGATTGTGGTGGACGTGCCGCGCTGCTGAGATCCAGAGCCCCTAGAGGGTTGGCAAGCGGGGGCAGGCATCCACCAAGGTGCGGCTGATGTTGGCCTGTGGTGCGGCGAAAATGCGATCACCGGGCCCCTCTTCCACGATCCGACCGTGATCCAGCACGATCACGCGGTGGCAGAAGCCACTGGCCACGGTCAGGTCATGGGTCACAAAAATCAGTGCCAGCCCGAGCTCGTCTTGCAGGGTTCGCAGCAGGCCGAGCACGTCGGCCTGCACTTCTGCATCGAGCATGCTCACGCTCTCATCGCAGATCAGCACCTGGGGTTCGAGGGCCAGAGCCCTGGCGATCGACACCCGTTGTTGCTGACCGCCCGATAACTGCCGCGGCAGGCGGTCCTGGAAGTCTTCGGCGGGGTTCAGACCAACCCGTTCAAGCAGCTCCCGGCTGCGTTCCCGTGCCGCTGAAGGACTGCAGATGTTGTGGATCAGGAGTGGATCAGCGATGGCATCCCCCACGGTCAGGGCCGGGTTGAGACAGGCCAGAGGGTCCTGGAACACCATCTGCAGAGCTCGGCGCGCTTTGCGCAGCGACTCGCCCTTCAGCTGCAGCAGATCGTGCCCCAGCAGATCCACCCTGCCGCCGCGGATCGGGCTGAGCCCCATCAGGGCCCTGCAGAGAGTGCTCTTGCCGCAGCCGGAGGCTCCAACCACCCCAAGGCTTTCTCCGGCACAGAGTTCGAAGCTGACGCCGTCGACGGCTTTCAGCCAGAGCGGCGACCAGGGCAGGCCACCGATGGCATGCCAGCAGCGCATCTCCTCCACGCGTAAAACCGGATCGCTGGGGGGATGCTCCGGCGTGTGGCCCCCTTCCCGCTCCCGGGCGGAGGCCAGCAGCCGTTGGCCCACATCGGAGCGGGGCGCCGTTAAAAGCTGCCTGCTGGGTCCGTCCTCAACCTTGCGTCCCCCATCGAGCATCGCCATGCGATCACACCAACGGGCAGCCATCGCCAGGTCGTGGCTGATCAGCAGCAGGGCGCTGCCCAGGTCGCGGCAGAGCCCACTGAGCTCAGCCATCACCTGGTTGGCCACCGCCACATCGAGGCTTGTGGTGGGTTCATCGGCAATCAGCAGAGGCGGCTCCAGGGCGATGGCCAGGGCAATGGCCAGCCTCTGGCGCATGCCGCCACTCAGTTCGTGGGGATAGGCGCGAAAGCGCTGGCCGCCGATTCCCACCCGCTCAAGCAGCTCCTCACTGCGCTGGTGGTGCCATGCCGCCGGTCGGTCCGGACGGTGGGCGCGC
>QCUM01000037.1 GCA_003210735.1 Synechococcus sp. AG-679-D13 | reverse complement strand
CGGCGGGGGATGCTGAAGCCCGCGCGGTCTGGGAGAGCTACGGAACGCAGTTGGGGGTTGGCATTGCATCGCTGGTGTATGTCTTCACTCCGCAACTGGTTCTGCTGGGTGGTGGTCTGGCCGGTGCCGCCTCCCATTTCCTTCCAGCCACTCGCAGTGAGGTGGAGAAGCGGGTGCAGCCGGTGTCTCGGGAGGGGCTGCGGATCGAAGCCTGTGAACTGGGCAATGGCGCCGGTCGTCTGGGAGCAGCCCGCCTCGCCTTGCAACGGCTGGGCGGGATGATGACCGAGTGAGTGCTGACTGCTGCGTCCATGACCTCTGTTCCGGAGCCTTCCGCCGATCTGCTGCAACGGGCCGGTGCCGTGCGGTTGGCGGCCGTGGATCTGGGCCAGACCGATAACCAGCAGCGGGCTCAGGCGCTCGAGGCGATGGCGGATGCTCTGGCTGAGCGTGCCGAAGCGATCGTGGCCGCCAATCGAGAGGATCTGGAGCGAGCGGCCGGCGAGGGGTTGGCTCCAGCATTGATGGCGCGGCTGAAGCTGGATGCCCAGAAAGTGGCCGGTGCCATCGACGGGGTGCGCAAGGTGGCCGGCTTGCCCGACCCCCTCGGTCAGCGCCAGCTCCATCGCGAACTGGACGATGGCCTCCTGCTCGAGCGTGTCTCGGTTCCTCTGGGTGTGGTGGGGGTGATCTTTGAGGCGCGACCCGACGCCGTGATGCAGATTGCCTCCCTGGCGATCCGCTCCGGAAACGGGGCTCTGCTCAAGGGCGGTCGTGAGGCCCGCTGCACCAATGAGGCTGTGATGCAGGCTCTGAAAGCTGGATTGGCCTCCAGTTCGGTCTCGCCCGACGCGCTGGCGCTGCTGACGACCCGTCAGGAAAGCCTTGCGCTGCTGCGGCTCGATGGCTTGGTGGATCTGATTATTCCCCGTGGCAGCAATGAACTGGTGCGGTTCATTCAGGACAACACGAGGATTCCTGTGCTGGGCCATGCCGATGGAATTTGCCACCTCTATGTGGACCAGCAGGCTGATCTCGCCAAAGCCGTTCGCGTAGCGCTGGACAGCAAAACGCAGTACCCCGCTGCCTGCAATGCGATCGAGACCCTGCTGATTCATCGCGGCATCGCCTCTGATTTCCTGGCCGCTGCCCTACCGGTTTTTGCAGAGGCCGGCGTTTGCCTGCGGGGGGATGCAGCCAGCGTGGCGCTCGGGATTGCTGAGCTGGCCGATGAGGAGGATTGGCGCACCGAATATCTCGATCTGATCCTGGCGGTGAAGCTGGTGGATGACCTGTCGGAGGCCACCGATCACATCCGCCGTTATGGCTCTCGTCATACCGAGGTGATCCTCACGGAAGATCAGGCGACGGCCGATCGCTTTCTTGCTGCTGTCGACAGTGCCGGGGTCTATCACAACTGCTCCAGTCGTTTTGCCGACGGATTCCGGTACGGCTTTGGTGCGGAGGTGGGCATCAGCACCCAGACCCTTCCGCCCCGGGGGCCCGTGGGACTGGAGGGTCTGGTCACCTATCGCTATCGCCTCCGGGGAGATGGCCACATTGCGGCGGATTACTCCGCGGGGACCCGCAGCTTCACCCATGCGGACCTGCCCCTGTGATCGCCATGGATGCAATCCATGTTCGTGATCTGATGCTCTGGGCCCATGTTGGTGTGCTGGAGCATGAGCGCCGGGATGGCCAGTGGTTCAGCCTCGATATCACCTTGTGGAAGGACCTTGGTGCGGCGGCCGCCGCCGATGATCTGGCAGCCAGCCTCGACTACAGCAAAGCCATCACCGCCCTGCAGGCGCTGGCCCGCGGTCTTGTTTGCCAGACGATCGAGCATTTCAGCGATCGGGTGCTGGATCAACTGGAGCAGCTGTACGGACCGGTGCCTGTACGTCTTGAGTTGCGCAAATGTGCAGCTCCGGTGCCTGGCTTCAGCGGTGTTGTGGCGGTGGAGAGGCGTCGCCATGGGGCCCCATGAAAGGAGAAGCATGACGCGCCCTCTGGTGCTAGTTCATGGGCTGTGGGACACCCCGCGCCTGTTTCGTCGTCTCATTCAGGCCATCGATCGGCCGCAGCAACCACTGATGGCACCGCACCTCCCCCATGGTCTTGGTGTGGTGCCGTTACGGGAGCTGGCGCAGCGGCTGGATCGCGCCATCCAGAAGCGCTTTGGCTCGGACACCGAAATCGATTTGTTCGGCTTTTCAATGGGTGGTGTGATCGGCCGCATCTGGCTGCAGGAGCTTGGCGGAGCCAGGCGCACCCGACGCTTTTTCAGCGTGGGAAGTCCTCAGTGGGGCACGCTGGCGGCAATGCCGATCCCTCGTTTGCTTCTGGCCGGTGCTGCGGATATGAAACCAGGCAGTGACCTACTGAGGGATCTCAACCGGAACATCAATGCGCTGGACGGTGTGACCTGCCGCAGTTACTTCTGCCGCTGGGACCTGATGGTGTGTCCGGGTTGGAAGGCGGTGTTACCCGTTGGACGTCAGGAGGAGCTGCCGGTCTGGACACACCAGCAGCTCATTGCCCATCCTCGGGCGGTGGAGAGACTGGCAGAGATCCTGCGTCAGCCTTGATTCAGGCGGCTTGCAATCCGGAATGCCGGATCAATGCATCGCTGCTGGGCTTACGACCCCGGAAGGCTTCGAAGACCTCCGAGGGTGAGCGGCTTCCACCCAGGCTGAGAACGGTGTCGCGGAAGCGAGCTCCGATGGAACGAACGGTGTCCTCCTGGTCGAGCCCCGCTTCTTCGAAGGCGGCAAAGGCATCGGCGCTGAGCACCTCGGCCCATTTGTAGGAGTAGTACCCGGCGGAATACCCCCCGGCAAAGATGTGGCCGAAGGCACAGAGAAAACGGTCTTCAGGGATGGGGTCCATCACGGAGGTGCTGACGGCGATCTCGCGTCGCAATTCATCGGGGCTGCACCCCAGATCAGGACTCCACTGGCTGTGAAGCCGCAGATCACTCAGGGCGAAATGCACTTGACGCAATGTGCCCAGCCCTGCATTGAAGGTGCGGCTGTTGAGGAGTTTGCGGAATTCCTCCTCGGGCAGAGGTTCACCGGTCTGCCAATGAAGCGCCATGCCCATCAGAGTGCTGCGATCGAGGCACCAGTTCTCCATGAACTGGCTGGGAAGCTCCACCGCATCCCATTCCACATTGCTGATCCCCGCAGCCTCCGGTTCCTCGACCGTGGTGAGCATGTGCTGCAGGCCGTGGCCGAACTCATGGAAGAGGGTCTCCACCTCTTCAAAACTCATCAGGCTTGGGATGTCTCCCACGGGTGGGGTCTGATTGCAGATCAGATAGGCCACTGGAAGAACAAGGTTCCCGTCCTCCCGACGCCTGCGGCCAAGGCATTCGTCCATCCAGGCACCACCACGCTTGCTGGCCGGCCGGCTGTAAGGGTCGAGGTAGAAACCAGCGATGACCTCGCCGCCGCGGAGCACTTCGTAGAAGCCCACATCGTTGTGCCAAAGAGGAGCGGTCCCATCTCCGGAGCGGATCTCCACGTCAAACAGCCGAGAACAGAGGCCAAACAGACCATCCAGCACCCGGGGCAGAGGGAACCAGGGGCGAAGGGCTTCCTGATCGAGGTCGAATCGTTCCCGTCGCAGCTGTTCCGACCAGTAGGTGAGATCCCAGGGAGCGAGTTGATCAGCTTCCGCAGCACCGTGGCGACGGGCGCAATCCTGGAGGTCTTTGAGCTCACGTTCGGCCGCTGGGTAAGCCGCACTTCGCAGCTCTTCAAGCAGAGCCTCGACACTCGGAACGTCGTCGGCCATTTTGCTGGCCAGGCTGACTTCAGCCCAGTGTTCATACCCCAGTCGACGGGCCTGCTGGCCCCGCAGCGTCAGGATCTCTTCAATCAGGGGAGCGTTATCAAACTCACCCTGGCTGGCTCGGCTGACATGGGCGCGGTAAGCGGTCTCCCGCAGTCCGCGGTCTTCAGCGTGGGTCAGGAAAGGGAGATAGCGGGGCAGATCCAGGCCCAGCAACCAGGGTCCTTCCGAGCCTGTGGCCGCGGCGTCTCCGGCCTCTCGGGCTGCGGCCGCAAGGGCGTCCTTGGCTCGTTCCGGCAAGCCCCTGACTTGGTCAGCTTCCGTGAGCTTCAGTGTCCATTTCTGAGTGGCATCAAGAACATGGTTGCCGAAGCTGGTGGACAGGGCGGCCAGGCGCTCGCTGGCCTCATTGAAGGCAGCCTGGGTCTCTCCATCAAGGCCCACACCCCGGTTCTGCATCGACAGCAGTTCGGCGTTGAGAATTCGCTCACGGGTTGGCGTCAGTGGCTCGGCAGGCTGGTCCTTCAGGCGACAAAGGGCCTGATGCAGCACCTGGCTTTGGCCGAGCCGGTTTCCAAGACGCACAACCTCTGGTTGCTGGCCGGCATGGGCGTCCCGAAGTTCGGGGGAGTTGCAGACACCGTTCAGGTGTGAAACCACTCCCCAACTCCAGCGAATCTGTTCGCCCAGCTCTTGCATGGGGGCCATCACGCTGTCCCAGCTCAGGGGCTGAGGGCTGCTCAGCTGTTGCTGAAGGGAGTGTTCGAGCGCAGTGAACTTTCCATCCAGTTGTTTGAGCAGCACCGGAATGTCACGGCCGACCATGTCCGGGGTGATCTGCTGAAACAACGGAAGGCCTTCACCCTTCAACAGGGCGGATGCAGCGGAATCGGTCATGGGGATCAGCCGAGGGGAAGATGCTGGATCAGAGCAACGACACCATGCTCGCCAAGTTGCTGCGAGAGCGCGTTGGTTGAGGACTCATACAGATCCATGGCGATGCGGGGCCAGATGCCGATCACCAGGGTTGGAACCAGAAGGCTGAGGCCGATCACCAGCTCACGGGGCTTCATGTCGACAACGCTGGCCAGGGCGGGGATACGAGGACCAAAGAAAACCCTGCGGCACATCGACAACAGATAGATCGGAGTGAGCACAAGGCCAATGGCGGCCAGGATCACCGTGATGGAGCGGAACAGTGAGGTGAAGGCGTCCTGACTGGTGATGCCGAGGAAGATTGTGATCTCACTGATGAATCCACTCATGCCTGGGAGTGCAAGGGATGCCAGTGAGCTGGCGAGGAAGAAGGCAAAGGTGATCGGCAGGGCCTTGGCCAAACCGCCCATGTTCGGGATCGAGAGAGTCTTTGTGCGTTCGTAGAAGACACCGGTCACAAAGAACATCGCTGCTGCGATCAGTCCGTGGCTGACCATCTGGAGCATGGCGCCGCTGATTCCCAGGGCGTCGACCGCTCCGATGCCGAGAAGCACAAAACCCATGTGACTGACGGAGCTGCAGGCGATTCGGCGCTTGACGTTGTCCTGGGCAAAGGCATTCAGAGCCCCGTAAACGATGTTGACGATGCCGAGAATCACCAGAGCAGGAGCCAGGGTGAGATGGGCTTCGGGCAGCATCTGCACGTTGAAGCGCAGCAAGGCGTAGCCGCCCATCTTGAGAAGGACGCCCGCTAGCAGCATCGAAACCGGCGCGTTGGCTTCACCATGGGCATCGGGAAGCCAGGTGTGCAGCGGGAACATCGGCAGTTTCACGCCGAATCCCACCAGGAAACCCAGATAGCAGAGCAGTCCGAAACTTCCGCCTGCCGAGCGGGCGGTCAGGTCGCTGATGTTCAGCGTGAACTGGTCACCCGAAAGAGCCAGCGCCAGGCCGCTGAGGAGGATCAGCAACGAGGCCAGAGCGGTGTAGAGGATGAATTTTGTGGCGGCGTACTGGCGGTTCTGTCCGCCCCAGACGGCGATCAGCAGATAAACCGGAACCAGCTCCAGCTCCCAGGCCAGGAAGAACAGAAGGAAATCCTGAGAGAGGAAAACAAGCCCCTGGGCGGAGGCCTGAACCAATAGAAGAGCGAAATAGAGCCGGGATTTTTTCTGGATCGACCAGCTCGCTGCAACGGAGAGAAAGGTGACCAAACCGCTGAGCACCACCAGGGGAGCTGAGAGTCCGTCAACACCGAGGGACCATTCCAGGCCGATCGCCGGCACCCAGCTGACCCGTTCCACCAGCTGAAGACCCGACAACGAGGGGTCGAATTCGGTGGCGAACACCACCATCATCAACACCAGGTCGATCAGGAGAACGGCCAGAGCGAAATTGCGTGGCCAGGGTGATGGCTGGTCATCTGTGCCTGGAAGCAGAGGCATCAGCAGCGCTCCAAGTGCCGGCAAGAGCACGATCAGAGACAGCCAGGGGAATGTTGTGGTTGCCACAGCGCTCGTCGCTAGCCCGGCGTCCATTCCCTGCATTCAAATGTTTACTAAATCTAACAGGGCTGATTGCCGGCTTTGGGTAGTTCTACTCAGCATCCTCGGGCTGCCAATGGCTGCCCGAGGTCTGCAGATTCAGCACCGGTGCCCGGCTGGCCACGCCTGCGGCCTCCCAGGCTTTGACCATCGCGCGGCTCACGGCCTGACCCTTGTCTTCTGAGCACAGCGCCAGGATGCTTGGGCCCGCTCCACTAATGGCGCAGCCCCAGGCCCCCGCCTCGAGGGCTGCTGATTTCACGGCATCACCAGCCTTGATCAGGCGCCAGCGATAGGGCTCGTGCAAACGATCGTGCATTCCGTCGGAAATCAGATCGCCGTTTCCGGTGCGCAGGCCCTGCAGAAGAAGTGTGAGAGCGCCGAGGTTCACCACCGCATCTCCGATCGGAATGGCCTTGGGCATGGCGCGTCGGGCTTCACTGGTGCTGAGGCGAATCGAGGGAATCGCCACCACTGCTTTAACGGCACTGGTCCACTCACAGCGCACCACCCGCCATCTCTGGGAGGCAGCCTTTGCGGTCATGCAAAGGCCCCCGAGCAGTGATGGGACCACGTTGTCCGGGTGCCCTTCAATGTCGATGGCCAACTCCAGAAGTTTCTCCTTGCTCAGGGGTTCCCCCACCAGTGCATTGGCACCCATGAGGCCGGCAACGATCGCGGTTGCGCTGCTGCCGAGTCCGCGAGCCGGGGGGACTGCCAAACGCACCCTCGCCTCGAGGGCCACCGGTTCAAGGCCGGCTGCTTTCCAGACCCGCTGAGCAGCTCGGTACACCAGGTTTTCGGGGCCTCCGCGCAGATGGCTGCCCTCCGTTCCCTCAATGATCAGTTCAAACCGCTCGCCACCGCCTTCGATGCGGCGCATCTCAAAGCGATTGTTCAGATCGAGGGCCGCTCCAAGACAGTCGAACCCCGGTCCGAGGTTGGCGGTGGTTGCGGGCACATCAACAACTACTTTCTGCCCTATGCGCGGCTGCGCCATCCCTAAGTTTCTTCTTAATCAAGTCTCCCACTTGACTCAGCCAGCATTCGGGCCCGACAGGCCGCGCTGAACAGACCCGCTTCCGGATCGATCACAGCGGTTACCTGCAGGCCACTGATGAACTGTTTGAAGCGCCCTTTTGCTCGCATCGGCTCCAGAAAGGTGGCGGATCGGAGCCCATCGATCTGCTTGGCAGCTGTTCCACCCCCGACCCACAAACCACCGCTGCAGAGCTCCTGCAGAGCAAGGTCGCCGGCGGCTGCACCGTAGGCCGCGAGCCAGATCTCTCTGGCGCGATGCATCAGTGGATCGCCTTCAGCCGCTGATTGGGAGACCAGTGCGGGGAGGTCGCCGGTTTGGCGCTGCCTCCAGTTCTGGGCCGCGGCGCGAAGGGGATGGTCCTTGGCCTCCGGCTTCTGCAGCAACCAGTTGGCGATATGTCCCAGGCCCGTGCCACTGACGATCCGTTCAATGGAAAGGCGCTCCACCTGCAGATCCGCCTTCAGCCAGCAAGCCAGATCCCATTCCTGGTCATTGCGTGGGGCAAATTCACGGTGCCCCCCCTCGCTGGCCAGCGCTTGCAGGCCTTGATCACCGGCCTGCCCCCGAGCCATGCCCAGACCGGTCCCCGCTCCAAGAATCGCCAGAGGCCCGTCGTCCTGCGCACCTGGCTGCAGCACCACCTGCTGGTCATCGCTCAGGTGAGGCAGGCCATAGATGAGCACGCCAAAGTCATTCACCAGCTCCAGCTGTTCGATGCCTGCCGCAAGGGCCAGGTTCTGCTCTTCCAGCTGCCAGGGAAGGTTGGTGATCCGAGCTGTTCGGTTGCGAACAGGCCCTGCCACGGCGATGCAGCCATGGGTGGGGGCGCCGACCGCATCAGGACGTTCCCTCAGGAAGCTCTCCAGCATCGGTTCGAGCGACGGCCACTCGGAGGAGATAAACCTCTGCTTGTGCTGCTGGCGCAGCCCATGCGTTTCAAGACTGTAGATGGCCAGCAGCGTTTTGGTTCCACCCATGTCGCCGGCCAGCAGAGTCGGTTGAGCCATGGCGGACTGCACAGACACCTGCGCTCAGGCTCGTTCAAACATCTGCATCAGGCAACGGACGGAGAGTCAGAAGAAATCCAGCGGCAGAGGTCCCCACGTCGTTGTCATCTGAGATTCATCCGCGCTGTGGCCGCTGATCAGAATCCCCTCCCCAAGGCCGTATTCGATGCGGGCATGAGCGTGTCCGCTCACCTGGTTGGCTTTCAGAAACACCGGCCCAGCCTGTCCCGGACGAGACAACAAGCGATGAGCAGGCCAATTCTGTTTTTTTTCCAGATTTCTCAGCGCGTTGACAGCCTCGTCTGCGGATTGCGCCATGATTCCTATGGTGAACCAGTCGCAACTTTTCATGCTGTTAACCAGTTCACTCATCATATTTTCGCGATCTGAATGATTAATTTCAGGTGAAGTCCTGAGTTTGTCGAGATCGCTCAGCTTCAATTTTTCACCTCAGCAGGTGCATTGAACGACGTTCTTTCCTTGTTCGCTGTCACGCATTGATTCAGAAATACGTCCACAGGCATCTCGCACTGGCTTTTGTTCCGTGTGTTTCGAACATTCACCGTTCCAGACCCTGCCTCTTTTGCACCGATCACCACAAGGATCGGGACACGATCTTTTTCGCCGTTGCGAATCAACTTTCCAAGGCGTTCACCTGACGAGTCGATGGTTGAACTGATATCGGCCTGAACCAATTGCCGGTTCAGGTTTTCAGCGAATGGCCTCGTTTCATCACTCACCGGCAGAATACGCACCTGCTCTGGAGCAATCCAGAACGGGAATTCACCGGCATAGTTTTCAATCAAAATGCCAATAAATCGTTCAAAGCTTCCCAGAATTGCTCTGTGCAGCATCACGGGTGTATGCCGATAGCCATCTTCTCCGATATAGGTGGCACCGAGGCGGTCCGGCATGGAGAAATCAACCTGAATGGTTCCGCACTGCCAGATTCTTCCCAAACAGTCTTCGAGTGAAAATTCAATTTTCGGGCCATAGAAAGCGCCTTCACCAGGGAGTAGCTCCCAGTCGAGCTCTTTGGCGTCCAGTGCGTCAGCCAGGGATTTTTCAGATTTGTCCCAGATCTCTTCACTGCCGACACGCTTTTCAGGCCTGGTGGAAAGTTTGATGAGGATATTTTCGAAACCAAATGTTTTGTAAACATTGAAAACTAAGTCGATAAATGAAAGAACTTCTGATTGGATCTGGCTCTCTGCGCAGAAAATATGTGCGTCATCCTGGATGAAGTTTCGAACTCGCATGAGGCCATGCAGAGTTCCGGATGGTTCATTGCGATGGCATGATCCAAACTCGGCAAGTCGTATCGGTAGGTCTTTATAACTTCGCAAACCCTGATTGAATATCTGCACGTGGCAGGGGCAATTCATCGGTTTAACGGCGTAATCCCGGTTTTCCGATGAAGTGGTGAACATTCCCTCTTTAAACTTGTCCCAATGGCCTGATTTTTCCCAAAGGGTTCGGTCGACAATCTGAGGAGTACGTATTTCTTCGTAACCGGACTGGCCTAGTTTTTCACGAATGAAGTTTTGAAGTTTCAGGTAGACAGCCCAACCTTGAGGGTGCCAGAACACCATCCCCGGTGCGTTTTCCTGAATATGAAACAGCGAGAGTTTTTTGCCGAGCTTTCTGTGATCTCTTTTTTCGGCTTCTTCCAGTTGTTTGATATGACTCTTCAGTTCTTTGGATGTAGTCCAGGCTGTTCCGTAAATGCGTTGAAGCATCTCATTGTCGGAATCACCACGCCAATAAGCACCTGAGACCTTAGTTAGTTTGAAGTGACGAAGGTGATAAGTGTTGGGAACGTGAGGTCCGCGACACATGTCTGTGTATTCCTCATGGTGATAAAGCTTGATGGTTTCATTCTCAGGTATTTCTTTGATGATTTCTAGTTTGTAGGGTTCATCTCTCTCTGAAAAAGTGTTAATTGCTTTTTCTTTTGTGACAATTTCTACGTCGACAGCGTAGTCTTTCTCTACCAAGTCTTTCATTCTGGCTTCTATTTTATCAAGGTCGTCTGGGGTGAATGTTTTTTCATATTTGATGTCGTAGTAAAAGCCATCCTTGATCACCGGCCCGATGGCCATCTGCGCATCGGGATAAAGCTGCTTGATGGCATGACCCAGCAGGTGTGCAAACGAATGTCGAATCGTGTGCAGGCCTATTTCGTCCTTGGACGTTATTAGTTTGAGTTCGCAGTCTTCGTTCAGCTCAATCGCAAGGTCCAGGGATTCACCGTCAACAACTCCAGCAATTGCTGCCTTGGCAAGACCAGGACCGATAGAGGAAGCCACTTCAGCAATTGTCACCTTCCCGTCAAAACTCTTGACGGTTCCATCGGGAAGTGTGATCGCAGGCATGCAGTGATCCTTGTGGACAAGACTTGGAGACCTCGCCGGGATTGGCTGGTCTGCGGCATCCTATTGCGGGACCTCCTCTTGCCATGTCAAAGGATTTGACTGACCCCTCCGCCGATGCCGAAGCAGGCGAGATTCTGGAGTCATTGCTCGAATCTCTTCTGACAGATTTCGAGTACTGGTTCTCAAGAGGGTATGAGTTAATCGAGCAATCTTCCGATGAAATTCTGAGCGTCGAGGAGCGTCAGGATTTATCTGGACGCCTGGAGGAAGGTCTGCAGGCTGTGAAAGCTGCCAGGGCTCTGACCCGCGCTGCTGGTCAGCCCGTTGCAGTGTCGATGAAAGCCATGGCCCCCTGGCACGGGTTGGTCACCGAGATCTGGGGGCTCTCCGCCAGGGTCGGACGGGCGAAGTCCTGAACGTCAGGCGTCGAGCTGGCGGCGCAGCTGGGACAGGTTGGTGCTGTAGAAGCGTGCAAGATCCTGATGGCTTTTAACCGGCTGTCCATAGGCGCTGCGCCCGGACCAGGTAGGGAATGATGCCCATTCCGGAGCCAGGCGGGCCATGGCAGCGGGGGTCAGTCCGCGGCGGTCGATTTCCTGGAGGGCTCCACGACGCTCAGCAAGGTGCAATGCGGCTTGATCCTGCTCGGCGGGTTCAAAGCTGTCGAGTTCGAGCTCCCTTGCCACGCCTTTCCAGGTTTTGGGCAGAAATTGATAGGCGCCTGCGGCAGCGCTGGTGTAGCGGCTCGCGACAACTTTTTCAGGATGGCGGGACAGGTCCTTGAAAAGGCCTCCGCCATAAAGCACCTGGTATCCCTTGTCCTCCCCGTTGGACCAGGTTCCTTCCGCGTAGCGAATGGTGTTCAGCAGAGCTCGACGTTCCGGAGTCACCGCGTAGGGGGCGTCCTCTCCGCTGCGAGGCAGCAGTGTGAGGCTGAGGGGTATGTCGACGGCCGCAACTGCCATGAGTGACGTGCTGCTGGTCGGCATGACCAATGGAGCAGCCCCTGAGCAGAGCATCACACCCGATGCCAGGGTTCCTGCGGCAAGCAGTCGCGGTGGCTGAACGTTGTTAAGCCGGGGAAGCCGAAGCACGCAGGACTTTTAAAGGTCCACCACCCTGATGGGCCAACGGCTCTGGCGGCCAGAGAGCCTGCGGTTGGGTTGACAGACGCTGAGCAGTGTGCAGTCGCTCCGCCACAGCGCTTTGGGGGCGCATGCTCAGAGGTCAGGGCGATTGTCAATGGGATTTGTGCCGAACATTGGATCAGTTGTGCTGATCAGTGCTGGCCTCAACGATCAGCTGCGCTTGGCAAGTCCCAGGGCGTCGCGGACCCGTTGAAGCGTGGCATTGGCCACTGTTTCCGCGTTCTGCTGTCCCTCCGTAAGCACTCGATCCAGTTCAGAGCGGTCGGCCATGAGTTCGCGATGGCGGGCCTGAATCGGTTCCAGTGCAGCAACGGTGGCTTCGGCCAGCAGAGGTTTGAACTGCCCCCAGCCCATCTCTGCGCATTCAGCGGCCGCTGCCTCCCTGCCGATGCCGCTGAGAATGGAGTAGAGCCCCAAAAGGTTGTCGGTTTCCGGGCGATCGGGATTGCCGAATTCCAGGCCTCGCTCAGGATCGGTTTTGGCCCGTTTGATCTTTTTGGTGATCAGTTCCGGCGGGTCCAGCAGGGTGATCCTGCTGCCTTCATTCGGGTCGCTTTTGCTCATTTTGCTGCGCCCGTCGGTGAGGCTCATCACGCGTGCGCCCTCCTTGAGAATCATCGGTTTAGGCACCTTCAGGACCGGAGCATCCTTGGAGCCGAATCGGGCATTCACGCGCTGCTGTGCGATGTCTCTCGCCAGCTCGAGGTGTTGCTTCTGATCTTCACCGACCGGCACCAGGTCGGCGTCATAGAGAAGGATGTCTGCTGCCATCAGCACTGGGTAGTCCAGGAGGCCAACCGAAACGTTGTCGCCGTGCTTCACGGCTTTCTCCTTGAACTGAATCATGCGTTCCAGCCAGTTCAGAGGCGTTACGCAGTTCAGCAACCAGCCCAGCTCACTGTGAGCGGAGACCTGGCTCTGAATGAAGATCGAGCACCGCTGTGGATCCATTCCACAGGCCAGGTACAGGGCCGCTGTGCTGAGGGTGTCCTGAGCCAGGCGCTCCGGGGCATGCGGAACGGTGATGGCGTGCAGATCAACCACACAGACAAAGGTGTCGTGGGAGTCCTGAAGATCCACCCAATTGCGGATGGCTCCAAGCCAATTGCCCAGGTGCAGCGCGCCGGTCGGCTGCACCCCGGAGAGAACCCTTGGCCGCCCCATGGATCAGGCCTCGGATTCGCTGGTCTTGTCCTCGTTTGTTTCTGCTGTTGCTTCCGCCGCAACCGCATCGCCTTCGGCGGGAGCCGCTGCATCAGCTTCGGGTTCGGCGCTGACCTCAGGTTCAGGCTTGGAGGGCCGTGCGAATGGATCAGGCCTCGAGCCCCGTCCACCTTGCCGGTCGTCATCGAAGCGACGGCCTCGGCCACCACCATCGCGGCGGCTACGTGGGGCCTGGTTGCGCTGTTGTTCGATCAGCTCGGTGAGCTTTCCGTCTTCAAGCATCTGGCCCAGGGTGCGCACGGCGAAACCGAGCACGGCCACTGTTGAGCGCAGATTGAGAGCTTCCTGAAGAGCCCGGGCTGAACGCATCTCGTTATCACTCAAGCGGATCCGGAAGCCGCCGCCCTCGCGGTTGCCGGGACCCCGACCGCCGCGACCGCGGCCACCATCACCACGGCCGCCTTCACTTCGGCCTCTGCCGTCCTGTGTCCCCTGCTGCTGAGGATCGCCGTAGGAATCAGTCATGGCCCGTGGCCTGGAATCAGCGGCAAGTGTGACGCATCGAAGGTGTATTGATCGATAGCCAGTGCAGCTGGTGACCTGTCTCTGATCCGCTCCTGGGCAAGACGAGCATCGGGATGGAGGGTCGGTCGGTCTCGAAGGAGCGGCGATAACGGTTCACCAACTCCAGGTAATGACGGGTTGTCCAGGGTGTGCCTGAGGCGTCCTGGCTCTCCCAGAACCGTTGCAGTGCCTGACGACAGTTGGCCATGCCGAATTCCTGCCAGCAGTGTTGTTCCGCTTCGATCTCCGTCATTCCGTTCGCCCGCAGACGGCGGTAATGCACCAGCTCCGGGGCCTCTTCGCGGGCATCGGGTGGCAGCCAGCGGTGCAGCTGATCAAGGGTGATGGATTCCAGCCTGAGCCAGCAACGCTGGCGGATCAGCACGGGCATGTCCCAGGACCATGCACCGGTCATCTTCACTGAAACCAGCAGGTCTTGCAGCCCGAGGCGCTGACGCGTGGTCAGACCGTCGAGGGGATCGAACCCATCCTTCATGGGACCCAGTCTCGACGATCTTTCGTGTTGCTGACGTTGGTGATGCTGTTGTTGCTGTCGTGGCGAGGTCAGCGGGCTGACCTTGTTGGCTGGTCTCAAGCTCCCGTCTGGGCTAGGACAATTTGACCCCTTCGGCGCTCCGTTGAAACCTCCGCTGCTTCAGCTGATTCAGCAACAGCCCGCTCTGGCACGGTCGGTCGCCCTTGCCGGAGGTGGGTTGTTGATGGGGCAGTGGTTGCTCAGTGATCTGCTGCATATCCCCGGCGGAGGCCTGGGACTGCTGGCTGCCGGTGCAGGCATTTTGTGGCTCAGACGCAGCCAGGAACCACCCCAATTCGAGGCTCCGGAGACGCTGAGCGGTTGGATCGACCGCTGCAACGAGGTCCTGGATCAGTTCGATGCTTTTGAAGCAGCATCTGCCGCCGATTCTTTGCAACGTCGCCTTGAGCTGAATCAGCTGATTGAGCGGGATGAGACCCTGCGTTTGGCCGTCGTTTGCGTTGATGCCGGCAGCCGGCCGGCACTTCCAAAGCTGCAAGGCGCTCTGACCACCCTGCGGCCCGTCGAGCTGTCGGTGGCCCATCCCTTGCCCACCAGCAGCGGTGAAAGGGTCTGGCCTGCCGGTTTGGCCGATCAGGATGTGATCCTGTTCAGCTGCGCAGCGCCGCTGATGGCGGCTGATCTGCTCTGGCTTCAGCAGTTGCCGGAGGATCAGCCAGGCTGGCTGCTGGTCACCCTGGGCGAAGAGCAGTCTGCCGCTGCCGTTGAGCAGGAGCTGATGGCTCAACTGGGTTCGCGCTGGCAGGGGCGCCTTCTTGTGGTCGGCAGCGATCAGAACCTGCGCCAGCCTCTGCAACCGCTGCGGCGCGAGCTGGCGTCATCCGCGCTCACATCCGACACCCGTCAACGGTTGCTGGCAGATCTGCACCGCCGTTGGCAGGTTGAGCTGGAGTGTCTCCGACGTGGACGTTTTCAACAGCTGCAGCGTCGCACCCAGTGGCTTGTGGCGGGATCGGTGTTCGCCTCACCGCTGACCAGTGTGGATCTGCTGGCGGTGGCCGTGGCCAATGGTCTGATGATTCAGGAGATGGCTCAGATCTGGGGAACTTCGATCAAAACCGAGGTTTTGCAGGAAGCTGCAGCGCAACTCGCCCGTGCCGCCCTGGCTCAAGGGGTTGTGGAGTGGACCGGCCAGACCCTGCTGGGTCTGGCGAAGCTTGATGGCGGCAGCTGGCTTGCCGCTGGTGCGGTCCAGGCGCTCAGCGCCGCCTATCTCACACGCGTGGTTGGACGCTCCATGGCGGACTGGCTGGCCTTGAGTGCCGGTGTGGATGAGCCGGATCTGATTGCGTTGAAGCAGCAGGCTCCGCTTCTTGTGTCCAGAGCCGCGCAGGAGGAACGATTGAACTGGTCTGGATTCCTGAGGGATTCACAACAGTGGCTGCTTCAAGCAACTTCATGACTGCTTCATGGAGTGCTTCATGAAGTTTTTTTGAGACGTACGTCGGAATATTGAAATATCAGATAAGTCGCTGACTCCTCCATAGGCTTGCGACACCTCTCTCCACGTTTTGGAGAAGGTTTATCCGTCTTCTTCTCTCCTATGTCCACCGCAATTCGCAGCGGACGCCAGGGCAACTGGGATGCATTCTGCTCCTGGGTCACTAACACCAACAACCGCATTTATGTGGGCTGGTTCGGTGTGCTGATGATCCCCCCGCTGCTGGCTGCCACCATCACAGGTTCACTGGGCTGGGGCCGGAGGATGACCAGGCTGATCCCGATCACAACCAAGGAAGCAACAGTGGTCCCGAGTCCGATAGGGCGCCCCTTGAAATTCCAGGCAATACCGCCGGCTGCGAGACCACCCACGCCAAGGGCAGCCAAACCGATGCCGCTGAACAGGCCAAGTCTTGACTTCATGAATCAGTTGCTCCGGTTTTTGGATGCGGCATAGGCGACCGCCCCACCGGTTACGAGGGTCAGCAGACCTGTGCTGAGCAGGAAGCCCGCGAGCAGGGTCAAGCCAATCAGGGACCCGAGCAACGACATTTTGATGCGCAGCAGCTTCGACTTCAGCAGCA
>QCUM01000036.1 GCA_003210735.1 Synechococcus sp. AG-679-D13 | reverse complement strand
TCGGGAACCAGGGTTATCGACACTGCCGCTGAGCACGTAGCAACTCGCCCCCATCGGCCGCTTGAAATCCGGTTGATTGCCGGGGTCATCAACGGAACAGGGCTCCAGAACGACGCCACTGAGCTTGAGCTCAGCTGCATTCGCCGGAGCAGCGATGAACAGGAGTGCGGAGGCCAGAACGGCAAGGATCAGTCGTCGAAGCATGGTTGGTTCAGCGGTCATCACCGCTTCCCCCGAGGCGTCCTCGAGCTGCACGGCTGGAGAGTTTGTCGAGATTGGCTGCTGCCACGTCGTCGAGGTCATAACCCAACTCCTTGGACAGCTGCGCCACGTACCAGAGCACATCACCTAGCTCCATCTTGATCGCATCACGCGTCTCGGCGTCGAAGACTCCGTTCCGATCACGCATCACCTTCTTGACCTTGTCGGCCACTTCACCAGCCTCTCCGCACAGACCGAGCGTTGGGTAGATCGGATTGTGGCCGACATCCGGGTACCGGGCCGTGCTCCGAGCCGCATCCTGATAGGCATTGAGCTCCATGGTGAGGGGAGAGGAAACGCCCGGATGGTAGTTTCCGCAAGGTTTTTGCGCCTCGATATGGGCCAGTTCGATCAGAGCCGTCGGACCAAGATCGTGGCCACAATCGGTCCTGCTACTGAAAGTCCCGAGCGGATCAAGGAACTGGTTCTGGCAGGCGCCACCACCTTTCGCTTGAACTTCTCCCACGGCGACCACAGCGAACATGCAGCGCGGATCGCAACCATCCGCCAGGCCTCCAAGGAGCTGGGCATCAATATCGGAATCCTGCAGGATCTCCAGGGCCCGAAAATCCGTCTCGGGCGCTTCGCTGATGGACCCATCACCCTGGCCAACGGCGACAGCTTTGCTCTCACCTCCCGTTCAGTGAGTTGCAACCAGTCGATCGCAACGGTGACGTACGACAAGCTGGCGAACGAAGTCACCGCCGGCAGTCGCATCCTTCTCGACGACGGCAGGGTCGAAATGAAGGTGGAACGCGTGGATCAACCAGAGCAGACCCTCCACTGCAGCGTCACGGTTGGAGGGGTTCTGTCCAATAACAAAGGGGTCAACTTCCCTGACGTGCAGCTGTCGGTGCGGGCCCTGACGGAGAAGGACAAGATCGATCTGGAGTTCGGTCTCAGCCAGGGGGTGGATTGGGTTGCCCTGAGTTTTGTGCGCAATCCCTCCGATATGGAGGAGATCCGTGGTCTGATCCGCGAACAGGGCCACGAAACTCCGGTGGTGGCCAAGATCGAAAAATTCGAGGCGATCGATCAGATCGACGCGATTCTTCCCCTGTGTGACGGCGTGATGGTGGCGCGGGGCGACCTTGGCGTTGAAATGCCGGCCGAGGAGGTTCCTCTGCTTCAGAAGGAGCTGATCAGCAAAGCCAACAGTCTGGGAATTCCGATCATCACAGCCACACAGATGCTGGATTCCATGGCATCCAGCCCACGTCCCACCCGGGCCGAAGTGAGTGATGTAGCCAACGCGATCCTGGATGGCACCGACGCCGTGATGCTCTCCAATGAAACCGCTGTGGGTGATTTCCCTGTTGAAGCGGTGCAGACGATGGCGACTATCGCCTGTCGCATTGAAAAGGATTATCCGCAGCGTTCCGTCGACAGCCATCTGGCCAGCACAGTCCCCAATGCCCTCAGTGCCGCTGTCAGTTCAATCGCCAGTCAGCTCAACGCGTCCGCGATCCTGCCGCTGACCAAGAGCGGTGCCACAGCGAAAAACGTCAGCAAATTCAGGCCATCAGCACCGATCCTGGCGATCACACCCGATCAAACGGTGGCTTGCAGGCTTCAACTGGTCTGGGGCGTCAACCCGCTGGTCATTCCCCAGCACGAGCGCACCACCCACACGTTCCTGGCAGCGATGACCAAAGCCAAGGAACTGGGCCTGCTGGAACAGGGCGATCTCGTCGTTCAGACCGCCGGAACAAACACGGGAGTTTCCGGATCCACGGATCTGGTCAAGGTGGGAATCGTCAGTTCCGAAGAAGACTCCGCCAGCATGATCTGAATCTGGAGAGAGAAGATCGATGAACCGACGGATGCCTCCAATGGAGACGGTGGGGATGGCCCTCACCACTCTGCGGAGCAACCGGCTGCGCAGCCTGCTCACCATGGTGGGCATCGTGATCGGGAATGCCTCGGTGATCACATTGGTGGGAGTCGGGCGCGGGGCCCAGGGGCTTGCTGAGGAGCAGCTCAGCAATCTCGGAGCCAACGTGCTGTTCGTGGTGCCGGGAAATAACGACACCAGACGAAGGGGCGTGGCATTCCCACGAACTCTTGTTCTTGAAGATGCCGATGCAATCGCCGATCAGGTGCCGAGTGTGCGGCGGGTTGCCCCTCAGATCAGCAGCAGTCAGGTTGTTCAGGCCGGTGCACGCAGCTCAACGAGCTCCATTTCCGGTATCACCGCTGAGTTTCTGCCGGTCCGCAGTTTTGAAGTGGCCGAAGGACGCTTCATCAGCCCGCAAGACAATCAGGCCGCTCGAGCAGTGGTGGCCATCGGCCCGGATCTGCGCACGAAGTTATTCCCCTCCGGTGATCCCATCGGGCAACAGGTGCGCATCGGCAGCCAGGCGTTCGAGGTGATTGGGGTAATGGAACCGAAGGGTGCCGTGTTTGGCAGCAATCAGGACGAAAACGCCTATATCCCGCTCAACACCATGGTTAACCGCCTGACGGGACGAGACCCGACCTATGGCATCAGCCTCAGCTTCATCAGTGTCGAAGCACGCGATGGAAGCAGTACCGGTGCTGCCAAATTTCAGATCACCAATCTGTTGCGCCAGCGACACAACATCCTTCGTGATGACGATTTCGCTGTTCGTTCTCAGAAAGATGCCCTTTCGATCGTCGGAACCATCACTGGAGGGCTGACGTTGATGCTGGCTGCCATCGGCGGTATTTCCTTGCTGGTGGGCGGCATCGGAATCATGAACATCATGTTGGTGTCCGTCAGCGAGCGCACCGAAGAGATCGGCCTGCGCAAGGCATTGGGTGCCCGCAGCACGGATGTGTTGCAGCAGTTCCTTGTGGAATCGCTCGTGCTTTCGAGCCTGGGGGGAGCGATCGGAACGGCAGCAGGGCTTGGGGCCGTCGCCACTGTTGCAGCGGTGACGCCACTACCCGCCAGCATCGGCATGACCACAGTGTTGATCACGGTCGGGCTCTCAGGTTCGATTGGATTGTTCTTTGGTGTCGTGCCTGCACGCAGGGCTGCCCGGCTGGATCCCATCGTGGCTTTGAGGAGCCTCTAGTCCGTTCCACGAAGGGCGGGATTTTTGCTTTACAATCTTTAATCATTTCTCAGCATCATGAATCAACGCTGGCGGACTGTTGCTCTTTGGTTGCTTCCGGTTGGCGTGGTGCTGCTGATCGGCTGGCAAGTGATCAGCAACGGCGGGCTGAACAGCATGAATGCTGGTGGCGGAACCACGGAAGCACCCCGCAACGCAGCCGTCGCCCGCATGAGTTACGGACGCTTCCTTGATTACGTGGAAGCTGGCCGAGTCACCGCTGTTGACATCTACGACGGTGGTCGTAACGCCGTCATCGAAGCCGTCGATCCCGACCTCGACAATCGGGTCCAAAGACTGCGTGTTGATCTTCCCGGTCTCGCCCCGGAACTGGTGAACACTCTTAAACAAGAAGGCATCAGCTTCGACATCCATCCCCCCCGGACAACCCCGCCTGCGCTGGGTCTACTCGGCAACCTCCTCTTCCCTCTCTTGCTGATCGGTTCCTTGATCTTCCTGGCCCGCCGGAACAGCGGTATGCCAGGTGGTCCTGGCCAGGCCATGCAGTTCGGCAAGAGCAAGGCCAAGTTCATGATGGATGCAGAAACCGGTGTGATGTTTGACGACGTCGCCGGTGTCACTGAGGCAAAGCAAGAACTTCAGGAGGTCGTCACCTTCCTCAAGCAACCCGAACGCTTCACCTCCGTTGGTGCTCAGATTCCACGTGGTCTGCTCCTGGTGGGTCCACCAGGAACAGGTAAAACACTCCTGGCCAAAGCAATCGCCGGCGAAGCAGGCGTCCCGTTCTTCTCTCTTTCAGGATCTGAATTCGTCGAAATGTTCGTCGGAGTCGGCGCCAGCCGTGTTCGCGATCTGTTCAAAAAGGCAAAAGAAAACAGCCCCTGCTTGATCTTTATTGACGAGATTGATGCTGTTGGCCGTCAACGCGGCGCTGGCATCGGCGGTGGTAACGATGAGCGCGAGCAGACCCTCAACCAGCTGCTCACGGAGATGGATGGTTTTGAGGGCAATAACGGCATCATCATCATTGCGGCAACAAACCGTCCTGATGTCCTTGATTCAGCGTTGATGCGTCCCGGACGATTCGATCGTCAGGTCACCGTTGACGCTCCTGACATCAAAGGTCGACTCGCCATACTCGATGTTCACTGCCGCAACAAAAAGCTGGATGGTGAGCTCTCACTGGAAAGCATTGCTCGCAGAACTCCAGGCTTCACAGGTGCCGATCTGGCCAACCTGATGAACGAAGCGGCAATTCTCACTGCACGCCGCCGCAAGGATGCAATCGGGTTAGGTGAAATTGACGATGCTGTCGATCGAATCATCGCTGGCATGGAAGGTCGCCCTCTCACGGACGGAAGAAGCAAGCGTTTGATCGCCTATCACGAGGTCGGTCACGCCTTGATCGGAACTCTGGTCAAGGATCACGACCCCGTCCAAAAGGTCACTCTCATCCCTCGCGGACAAGCCCAGGGATTGACCTGGTTCTCACCGGACGAAGAGCAAACCCTCGTCACAAGATCGCAGCTCAAGGCACGCATCATGGGTGCACTGGGCGGACGTGCAGCTGAGGACGTTGTGTTTGGCCACGAGGAGGTGACCACCGGTGCTGGCGGAGACATCCAGATGGTTGCCTCTTTGGCAAGACAGATGGTGACGCGTTATGGCATGAGCGACCTTGGTCCGATCGCGCTTGAAGGTGGCGGCCAGGAGGTATTCCTTGGACGTGATCTGATGTCTCGCAGCGACGTCTCCGAATCAATTTCTCAGCAAATTGACATTCAAGTTCGCAACATGGTGAAGCGCTGCTACGAGGACACAGTGGCTGTTGTTGCTGCCAATCGTGAGGCCATGGATCGCCTGGTTGAACTTCTCATTGAAAAGGAAACGATGGATGGCGAAGAATTTGCAGCTATTGTTGCTGAATTCACCAGCATTCCCGATAAAGATAGAACGGTAGTGACACTTGATTGAATAATTAAACCGACGAACGAACAAAACGCTCTGGCCAAAGCCAGGGCATTTTTTTTGAAAAGACATAAAAAAACACTGATTGCGTTCAACCAGTGTTTTGCTTGTTAATCAAATTTTTGCGCTTCCTACATCGCTCAGAGCAGTAAATTACTGAATCCCAGTTGTTCCTCCAGGATTTACGCCATTGGAATGGTCTTTCACAAACTGGGCAGACCTTACTGGGCAGCCCGGATTTCATCCAACCGCCTGAACTGGACGCTTATCAATGACAGAATCGATCAGACCGTAAACGACTGCTTCCGCTGGAGACATGAAGAAATCGCGATCTGTATCCTGCTGAATGCGATCAAGAGGTTGACCGGAACGCTCAGAGAGTTCCTGATTCAAACGATCTTTCAGGTACAGAATTTCATCAGCCTGAATTCTGATATCACTGGCCTGACCGCGGGCGCCACCAAGGGGCTGGTGAATCATGATGCGGGAATGCTGAAGGCTGCTGCGTTTCCCCTTGGCTCCGGCACAGAGAAGAAAGGCACCCATACTTGCTGCCAAGCCAACACACACGGTGTGAACATCAGGCTTGATGTGCTGCATGGTGTCAAAGATTCCCAGGCCGTCGTAGACCGAACCACCGGGGGAATTGATATACAGATAGATATCCTTTTCCGGATCCTCGGCCTCAAGGAAGAGCATCTGGGCAACGATCCTGTTTGCGGAATCGCTCGTTACTGCTTCACCGAGAAAAATGATCCGCTCCCGAAGCAATCGTGAGTAGATGTCAAAAGCCCTCTCCCCCCGGCCTGATTCCTCAATCACGATGGGGATCATTGAGATAAAGCGAGTGGAACAATCCTAACGGCGATGTCTGCGGCGCTAGGGTCTCACCCAATCCAATCGAGCACGCACGTTGGCTGGCACACAAACGATTGCAGACAGCAAGCGCGCCTTTCATCAGGCCTTCCCCCACGTCATTGCGCCCCTGCATCGCAGGATCGCGGATGAACTCCTGGTTGAACTGCACCTTTTGAGTCATCAGGACTCCTTCAAAGCCGGCCAGCTGTTCTCTGCAGGCCTCGTAACGGTGTTCACTCGTTTCACCCAGGGGTATCGGCCTCCCGAACATCGAGACGATCTGATGACTGCGATCTGCAGCAGCAATGGATTCGATGCCGCTGAGCTCAGAAGCGCTGCAGAAACAAGCCTCGCGGCAGCGTCAGAACACTCCGGGGATGACTTCAACACCTGGATCAAGGAGTTCCGCCTGCCGGAGCAAAGCCACTACTCCCGACTGATGGCTGTTGGATTGCTGGCGCTGTTGGAAGCAGCCCATGGCGAGCTCAAAGGAGAGGAAGCGGCGGAATTGCGCAAAAGAGCAGTCGAGATCTCCAAGGAGATCGGCATGCCGGAAGAACGTGTGGAAAAGGATCTCGGGATCTTTGCTTCCAGCAGCGAGCGGATGCAACAAGCTGTTGAACTGATGGAAGAAACACTCGCGGCGGAACGACGCAAGAAAGAGAAACGGATGGCGGAGGCTGCCGAGAAGAAGCAGTCCCAGTCATCCTGAGCGTCTGAAATCAAACAACCAACAAAAAAGGGGGTGACTCCCCCTTATTTGTTGCTTCAACGCTTGCGTCGGCGACGATCACGCCATTCGATCACTGACAAGTAAATGATCGCGACGGTGACAAAAACAAGAAGGGTCGTGGCCACCAGAGCCAATCCCTGGCCAAACACAGGGCTTTCCAGACCACTCAATGGCTCAGAAGTTGATCGTGCCGTCGCCGTTGCGTCCCCAGACGACCATGGCAATCGAGAAGCTGAACATGGCGGCTAATGAGGCCCAACCCAGTGTGAACAGCATGGTCTTGACCAAAGTGGCTTTCAAATCTTACCTAGGTCATGCGTCTGTTACCTCAATTGGTGGCAACTGTCATGACTAACTCCAGTCCGGGCTCAGCTGCACTGCTGGATCGGCAGGCCACCACCAAACGGTATCCCCAGGCGCGCGTGATTGTTCTGGATGACGACGTCAACACCTTCCAACATGTTGTGGACTGTCTGCGTCGCATCATCCCCGGTGTCAGCGAAGAGAAGGCCTGGGCCCTTGCCAACCGCATCGACGGTCAAGGATCAGCAGAAGTGTGGTGCGGCCCCCTTGAGCAGGCTGAGCTCTACCACCAGCAACTCACTGCTGAAGGGCTCACCATGGCTCCCTTGGAACGATGCTGATCAAGCCGCTGGTTTACGGCTGGCCTGCGTGAGACGCAACAAATCAACCGTGCTCAGTCGTCTGGTCTGAGCATCCAGTACAAAACGCACAACACGCCCGGGACAAAGGGCGAGGCCACGCACTTCATCACCATGCAGTTCTGCCGTGAGCATCCGTGCCTGAGTACCACAGCGATCCGTCAGGGGACCAGACACCGCATCACGCAGGGTGTCGACGGATTTCAGCATCACGACACGCGGAGCTGTCTCCGGCATAGCCAGGCTGGCTAGGGTCGCGCCGATCTCAGGGTTTATTACTGAATTGGGCCGGGTCGTCGTTACGCACAGCACCTACGTTGACGGGTTGATTCCCCTGTTGAAGCGTCTTGCCAAAGAGCGAGGGATCCAGACCATCACTCCGGCGGTGATCAGCCGCGTGAGAGGACGTTGCCAGACGCTGCAGCTCAGGGTTTCAGCACCCATTCGTGGTGGATACAAAATGATGGCCCGCAAAGGATCCATGGCCCAGGAGGTTTTTGTGGTCACCGAACTGAACGCCGAACAACTGCGCACTGCGGTGGAGCAGCACCAACCCTGATCAGGACTCTTCGGCGAGTTCACAGGCCACAGGATGGGCTTCGCGAATGTCCAGCTGATCTCTACAAAGCCTGGCCCAGTCCTCGCGGCGGAAGCACTGGGGAAGAATGGCTCGGCAGGCCACTTGGGCGTCATCCGGAAGAAAACGAATCGGCTCAGCAGATTGAGGAATGCCCGCTGCTTGCAACAACAACGCGGATACGAACGTGATTGCCCCAGGAATCAACACAGAAGTCGTTTGTGAAGGTGAACCGCCATAACTTGCAAGCCTCAGTCGACAACCGCTGAGGCTTCAGGCTCAGCACGCTGAAATGTCTTTATAGACAGACCCATGGCAGGCGTTCAAAGCCTGACTTAATGTCTGTCAAAAGGAAAGAAAGAGGTCCCGTGGGGAAGCGCTGAAGAACTCCCAGAACATTCGTAACGCGTTCAAGCTGAACGCCGCCAGGACTGGTGATCCGTGAAAATCAGGCCATGAAAGCGGCTGACCTTCTCAACGCCTATTTGACTTCATTTTTGATGATGGCCTTGATGATCTTCGTCATACGAAACCCCAACACAGGCAGATAGGCGACGAATGCCAACGCGGCCACTGGCTCAGCACCATATTCACTGTAAATCGCAAAACCTATGAAGATGGGAACCAGATAGAGAAACAAATTAGCAGAAAAGAAGAGGATATTGGAAACAACACCATTGGGCTCTTTGTCCATTGGAATATGACAAACAATCCATTCTACACCCAAATCATTCTTACGCCAATTGAACAGTATTCAATGTCGACCGTAACCGAACCAATGATCTGCTTACACCCACTCATCGAAAAAGGCGGATTCAAGATCTAAAATAACTCTTGGCTGACTGATCAAACGGCTTTACATTTTTGCCAACGAAAGGAAACGAAAAAAGGGAACAAATCAGGCATGCATGCCTCTGCAGCAATTAAATCAACAAGAACTCATCCCAGTGCGATATGCGAGCTCCTGTCCTATCGGTCATCACCCTCACGAGCCTTGTTGTGGCGGGCACAGCTGCGATGGCACATGAGAACAACGCGGTGCAGACCTTGACCCCCGCAAAGGAACAGCGGACGCCGCCCCCAGGCGCACCCTCAGTCACCACAAAGGTGGGCATTGAACCACTGGGCAATCTGGATCTCTCGGGGGAATTCAGCGCACTGGAAGGAAGGATGCTGCGCACACGGCGCATCACGATCGCCCCTGGTGGATCCGTGGCATGGCATCAGCATCAGAGGCGACCAGGCGTCGCCTACGTGATCGAAGGGACTCTGATCGAAGTCCGCGACGATGGATCAGCCCCGCGATCAATCCAGCGGACGGCGGGAGATGCCGTCTTTGAGTCAACCGGTGTGCTCCACGGCTGGCGGAATAACTCAGACCAACCCGCCACTGCAGTGGTGATCGATCTCGTCCCGCATACGCAACCCTGAGAGAAACTTTCTGGGATTGAAACGCTGGAAAGCTGAATGCTGGCGTTATTTTTTGAAGAACAGGCAGGCGGGGAAACGAGGTTCTGAATCAATCCCTCAGCTGAGGGATGCAAGAACTCATAACCCTGCTCTAGAGAAGGTGGAGACGCAAGGAATTCAGATGACGAAAACAACGACTGTCTGCGCCTGTGAGCCATGCGGCTGCAGCGTTGCCAAGCACTCTGGGATTGAGAAGGGCGGGAAGAGGTACTGCTCACAATCCTGCGCTGATGGCTTGGGTGGCAGTGAGCAGTGCTGCAACAGCTGTGCGTGCTGCTAAGCACAAATCAAGCTCAACTTGCTTAGGCCTATACCCTTTCGAGGAAAAAACGACACCAGCCGGCAAAAATCAGATTAATGGGGGGCGATCGCACAAAAACAAAACTGACAGATTGAGACCGATAGAAGTGTTCATAGGACTGATCCACCGAAGGAGCACAGCCCGCTTCATCATGAAAGTGTCTTGCTTATTGCATGTTGCCCAAGAACGCCAGGGTGGATTAACTCCAGAACGCAGCGATAACTCGCGCTGGATATTGGTCAACAGTTGGCCTGCACCATGAAATATGAATTTAAATACCTATAGCAGCGATCAAATACTTTTGCTATCAAACGATTAGAAGCAAAGGAATTCAAGTGAGCAAAGTCCTTTCAGCCGCCAAGTGGTCCCTTGAACTACTGGCAAAACGGATCTCATCGCTTCGGGTACAGAAGGTATTTCCCGTGTCAAAGATCTATGGCTCCTCTGCCTATGATGAATCAGAGATGATGGAATCTGAACCGTTCAAGCGGGATCAAAAAGCAGAACTATTTTATGACTGCTGATCGCCATCGTTCCTGAGCATCGCGACCCATCTGGCGAGGTGCTATTTGCCTTGCTGTTGAAAGTCATGACAGCGGTCGGATCAACGTCCAACACAATCTTTTTCGGAGTCACCCATCTCAACTACATCTTCAAACCACAGATCGGAGGAAAGCAACTGAAACCTGCAAGCCTTGCAGGCGCATTAATTTAAACTTATCTATCAATAACTTGCAATCAAAACATAAGAAGCGTTTTTGAATTATTTCCTCACCTGCTTAAGATCAGAGAGGGTGGATTCAATATGTTCGAGCTCATCAAGAACAACTGCACGCTCAAAATTTGTTAGCTTTGATAAAAGTGTTTCTTCAATCTCTTCTTGGCGTTGGATCAACAGAATCCGTGCGTAATTCATTTTCGGCTCAGGGATGTTCTTTCATTATCTCATTTAATCATGGCTGACACATCCCTCAACTGAGCGAGAAAGCAGAGAACTTACCTAACCAAACAATACGGACGAGCTTGATCATCTTGAGCATTCAAAGATTGATCTTGCTCAAGCCATCCCATTAACAACTGAATTGACTTGCACTTTGAAATACAGTCGCCAGAATGATCAATGATGTAATAATTTTCCATGCCTGCCAAGATTCGAACGATCAAAGCAACATCGATTTTTGCATTCGAAACGTTTGACTTCAATAAATCAATTGAATATCAGGGCGAGTCGCTTGGGTTCATCAAACTGATTGAAAAGAAGCCAGGAATCATCAAAGCCAAGGTGTATCAAGATCTGAATGGGGACCTTGAGATAACGAAGGAGGACTTAATTTTTAAAGGCAAAATCAAAGATTTTGTCATCACTGACGACCTTACAAATTTTTTTGGCACAATCAAGTTAAAAAAACAGATGCACAGATGTGATTGGGAGATGCAGAAAAACCCTAGCGAGAGCCTTGTTTGCACTAAAGATTACGTTCCTACGTTCACCGATCTAAGATTAAAATCTGATGTGACAGGTACAAAATACGATTTCATGCCTTACGGAGACGACGAGCTGCTTGGACATGACGACCTCTTCAACCGAAAAAGCGACTACTGCCTGCTCGACCCTTGCTCATAGAAAATAAATTTTCAATGATAGTATTTCTCGCATAATTTATTCAACAATTTATTCTTCTAACTTTTAATTCACCTATCTGAGCTTGCTCGTGAAACAAGGATTTCAATTAGTTGCACGCAGCGGCTCTGTCGCCATAATCAGGAAAACATCCATGGGACTCAAATGTCTGGAAAAATCCTGGTTGGATTTGTTTCTGCTTTCTTTGTTGTCTTCTTTGCTTTTGAAACCTGGTTGATGCGTGGATTGCCACATTAGAACTATTTAGTAGAATATGTGCCCTGATCAATTTGTCCTGCCTGTAACCGGACGACTGAATCTCTTGGTTGATCGTGAACACCAGCATCAACCACCGCTAGAGATTTTTCAAAGGCCATAACAATATATGGATGAATGAGAAGGCTCTGCTTCAGCTTCTCCTGTTTTCAAGTTTACTTGTAGACTTTGACAAGAATCCACTAAAAGCCAATGCTAGACAAACGACCGCGACCAAGAAAAATCAGTAAAGTGCAAAAAATAGCTCTTCAACGAAATATCAGTGCTCATGAATTGGCCAAGAATATCCTTACTGAAGCTGGCTATAAAATCGTCAGACAAGAGACTCCGGTTTTTGAAGGAGGTTGGCGCGGATATCTTGTTGAATATCCTTGTCAAATAAACGATGTTCAGTTTGTCAAAAGAATGAGACGGAGTTGGCTGATTGATCTGGCTGATCTGGTCATTGATGGTGTGCTAACAGAAGAAATAGCGTCAGCCAATCAATCGGAATATGAGTGGACAAAGGAAGTCTAATAGTATCTTCAGAACATATAAATTCACTTAGGCACCTAAGATTTAGTTACTTGTCACAAAGGAGAATTTTTCTAGTAATTTTTTTAATCCTCCTGAACACTCTTAAACCGTCTCAGGCACCGGTCTAGAGAATTCATATTGGGGACATTAACCGTTCTGAACCGTGCTCAGGGGTCTATAACAACATGAGCTCGAATGCCCAGCATCCAGGCTGGATGACTCGATTCAGGAACCAGGAACGATTGAGACGGGTTCTAGTGACCAGAAGAGAGCTGAAGCGAGAAAGGCTAATCAAAACGCCAATACTGGGGGTTGAGGCGACATTTGATGCTTGTTGTGGAGGAGAGAGGCCATTTCGCTTGCGACAAGAGAGCTGAGCAAAACCTGTTGAAGCTGCACAGGGCCGAGAACAAGAAGAAGCTAAAGATTCCTCGGCACCAATTCGTCAGCTTCTAACCAAAGAAAAACTAATTAACCGTAATGAAACAGAAGAGTTTGATCAATATACTTATCACTGATTTTCAGTATATTTATGACCAGGAAAGTCTACCGCTTTACCCGATGGAACGATTTAAATACTTTCACTATTGACTTGCTTTAATTCTTCAACGTAATCATCGATTTTCTTAGCCATTTGCCGTGCTGAATATCCATCCTCAAGACCGTCTGAAACAAGCACAGACAAATCGTGAATGAAACCGTTGTGGTCATCGCCATTGTTCAAGTATTCCTTGTGTAAGCGATAGATCTGCTTCTTCAATTCTTGAAGCTCACTCTTAGCGGTACAAGGCATAACTGATGGGGGCTTGTCACCATTCAAGCACCAAAGCAGGAGCAACGGCAAATCACCAAAAGAATGATCTCATGGACATAAGATACATGAATTTTATTTACTATCAAGTATCTTATATCGCTTGCCATTCATACGAAAGATAGTCATCTTGGAGCATAATTAAAGTCATTTCTCGAAGCATATCGAAGTTGTTATTGACCAAGTAGACGGGGCAGATAAACCTACAATCCCGATAAACTGAACTTTGGGTGAAGACAAGTACTGCTATGAACAGGATTTAATGAATGGCATACCAGAAGAAATAAGCGGACAGAAGTGGGAGGGACGAAGACACTTTGCAACGAGATAACAATCACTACCTACAACGATCTTCAAAGCCACTGCAATACGTTCAACTAATCAAAAGATCGAGTGGTTCAAAAGATGATCCAAAATTATAAGCACATCTGGAATCAGTAAAGGGACATAAGAAATGATTTAAACAAAAGAATTTGCAGGCATAAACATTATGATATTTTTTGGAGCAATGAAGCAACTCCTATCAGCAAAAATATATTCACACTGGTTATTCCAAGTCGATTAACTTCAGCGAAGCATCAATATAGATAGAATATATATTTTTAAACAATTTATGTCAGACGAATGGTTCAGCCTCCATGCTTAAGAAAGAAACCCCTATCATTGCTGAAGGGGGCTTCTGTGTGTGAGTTTGCTTTTGAGACGGTCCTTGATTAAATACTGACGAAACTTCAGCAGCAAGGCTCAATAAAACCATCACTGTTAATGTCGTAGTTGAAGAAATATTCATTACCAGCATTCACCATTGCTTGTTCTGATTTCCACCTTGTTTGAGAAATTAATTTACCACTGACGAGATCAGACCTCCAGTATTTGAACTTTCCATCTTTATTACCTGCTCCTTCAATCAAAGTGTAAATCGAAGAGTCTCCTGATCCTGCGGGAGCAGTGATTGCCGCGACTGCATCCCACAGGCGAGAAGTGTCATCTGAGAAAATCCGCCTTCCATTCTTATTTTTTAGATACACCTCTCGGTCATCAGTAGTATAGACCTGATAATTCGATGCACCATCAACAAAGCCATCACCGTCTTGGTCTTGAATTGGTGGTTTTCCAATGATTGAGTCTCCATTTAAATCAAGTTCAAAATGATCTTCATACCCTTCTAACATCATCTGATGAGATGATTTCCACCTGGACATCGAAGTGATTATTCCATCTGAATTGGATGACCAGACTTTATATTTCCCATCCTTACGTTCATGCTTGATTAAGATAGAGAAACCTGAATTAACTTGAACTGCCTTTTCGGCATTCCACATTCTGGATGTGCTATCAGAAAATCTTCTTTTTCCGCCACGGTTGGTTAAATCTACACCACCTGCGGAAGTCCACATCTGGTAATTAGTGATTTCATCGACGAATCCATCATTGTTGAGATCTGACGGTACAGTGTCTGTAACATCATTTTCCGCACCCCATACATATATCAAAGCATTTAAATCGGATTCTGTATACCAGTTCTGCCATCCAATATCACCTTCATTGTAGGACATTGCCGTGTCATCTTGATCCCAGCGATTGTCATATCCAGGCTCTGCAAGACCCAGTGCGTGGCCCACTCATGAATGAACGTATTTTTATCAAAATCAGATGAAAAGCCCTGCGAGCTGTTATCAATTATATCTATTCCTATCCTAGAAGATCTACTATCATATTCTGTGTAGCACAAGCCCGCATAGTCTTGACCGGAATAGTCGTACAAGTTGACATTAATATATGAATCTAAGGTGTCACTTGCCAGCTAAAAATCAAGGTCAATAATATTATCTAGTCGATTTATTGTGTTGGTCATATATTGGACGTATGGCTGGCCGAGCTCTAAACTTTCATCGTTAATGTGCCAACTAATGGTCTCGCCATCTATATTGGAATTTACTATGTTAATAAATACCTCACCATCACCACCGATGGTAAGCAAATCCTCAGTCGAGATTCCCGTTGAGCTCGCGCTCACGTTGAATCCTGTCATGGATGGAATTTTTTGAATCCTGTCATTGATGGAATCAATACAAATTTATGGACACAGTGTAATGCCTACCATTAGTGAGTCCACCCTCGGCGGTATTGTTGAATAGCACCTCACCCAATCGAGTGAATTAATGGGTGACCATATTCCCCCTCCTAAAGGATGAGTGGAAGTCTCACCTCACTAAATCGAGGGATTTATTCAGGGCTTTGCATCCCTCAACTGGTTTAGCCCTGCACAGGCAATAAAAAACCGCGCCATTGCCACGGGGTGGCTTTGATTTCTATGTATCCATCCCTCGCAACTCCCCATACTCTGGTTTCCAATCCTCAGGCTTGGGTATAAATCTATTTGAGATAAGAATCGCAGAAACTATCTATACTACTTTTGCCACATATTCCGTATTCTCTACAAATAGCCTTTCTTGATGGTTTGACTAAGCGACCTCCGCAGCCACTTGTGATAAGTTCGCATCTCATCTTTGTATCATCAAAACCACAAGAAACCAAGTTAAAAGATATAATGCCAAAAGCAAGTAACTTTTTCATCAGCCCAAGCCTAAGTAATACCGTTATCTAATCACGCTTTAAGCGCCTCTAACAGGGTTGAACCTATCTATGTTATGGATTGTTCATTCAACCTTTTACAAGCGCCTTGTAGAGGCTTTTCTAATGGTTTCTTTATGGCAAAACCTGTTTCACTCTTTCGCTAAAGCGTCACCTTTTTTACATATCCACTCTGGTAGAGGATTACCTTCCTCGTCTTTGCAATCCTTCAGGTTTGACAATTCCATCTGCTTCTTAATCTCCTCTGCTTCCTTCACCAACCCGTCAGCACCTTGTTTGACGCCTTCAACATCACAACTGCTGATTAGAGTCGCAATGGCAACCATTAGAAATTTGATTCCTAGTCTACGCATCATTTTCTAGCATATGCTCTATCCATAGCAATATCTTTGAGAAGGTCAATATAAAATGACGGAAATCTCTAAAGCCTTATATAATTTACGCCCAAGGATGTAACACTCCCTAGGCCCTACCCAAATCCTTGAAATGAAAGAAGCGGTCACCGGAGTAAGAAAGTGCAATCGGCCAACCAAGCTACGGACATTGATTAGTCATGTTTTCTAAGGTTCTTCCTCGAAGGAAGCCGGGATGGTTCCTACAAATCATCAGCTGTTAGCTGAACTACAGCACGAAACGTCGCCTATCAGCAGGTGATGAACCGCGGCCAACATGCACCGGCCACGCACCTGGCTCGCTTCTGTCAATTGACATGTGTGCGACTGATTTTGATAAGTGTTGGTTATTGAAC
>QCUM01000035.1 GCA_003210735.1 Synechococcus sp. AG-679-D13 | reverse complement strand
ACACTGGTGGTCACCCTTGAACCCTGTTGCCACCACGGCCGCACCCCCCCTTGCAGTGAAGCCGTCATCCGTGCAGGGATCGCCAGAGTTGTAGTGGCGCTGAAGGATCCCGATCCCCGGGTGGCAGGCGGCGGTATCTCTCAGCTGCGTCAGGCCGGTATCGAGGTGATTGCAGATGTCCTCCGCGAGGCGGCGGAAGAACAGAACCACGCCTTTCTGCACCGCCTGAAGACAGGACGTCCCTGGGGCGTCCTCAAGTGGGCCATGAGCCTGGATGGGCGCACGGCTTTACCGAATGGCCTCAGCCAGTGGATCACCGGTCCTCCTGCCCGAGCCTGGGTGCACCGCCTCAGGGCCGGTTGTGACGCTGTGATCGTGGGAGGAGGCACCGTCCGTGCAGACGATCCTCTGCTGACCAGCCGTGGTCAGCGACTGCCGGAACCATTGCGGGTGGTGCTCAGTCGTAGTTTGGATTTACCTGAGAAGGCTCGTCTGTGGGATATAGGCCCTGCTCCCACCGTTGTGGCCCATGGACCGGAATCCGCTGGGCGTTCTCTGGTTTGCGGGCCGGAGCGATTGCCGTTGGAGGAATGCGAACCGAAGGCTCTGATGCAGGCCCTGGCCAACCGTGGTTGCAACCGGGTGCTTTGGGAATGCGGCCCGAAGCTGGCCGCCATCGCCCTGCGTCAGGGTTGCATTCAGGAGGTTGCTGCTGTGGTGGCACCCAAGCTGATGGGCGGCATGGCGGCGCGAACGCCGCTGGGGGACCTGGGCCTGCAGCGGATGGAGGATGTGCCCACCGGCATGCTTCAGCATCCAATTGGAATCGGTGACGACTGGCTGATGCGGTTCCGGCTCCGTGCTTGCATCGACTTCAATAGATGACATTGCATGGCAGCTGACAAGGATCTGCTCAAGGAGGTCGCTCTCGAGCTCTGGAACACCACCAAGAAGCTCCGACCAGGCCTGCCGAAGGCCCCCCGCGCCCAGTTGGTTCTCAAGGCGTTGCTGACGATCGGCGATATGCACGATCAGCTGGAGGCCTCGATGGTGCTGGGTTTGATCTCCGATCAGGAGCCCGATGATGAGCCCTCTTCTGAAGAGACCTCCAGCCAGAGTTCCTCGGATTCGGCTCCATCGGACAACAGTGATCGGGACAGCACCCGAGTCGTGCGCAAGCGTTCCGCCGCCAGGTGAAGCAGGTCTGCTCCGTTTGATTCGAACCATGCGCATGCTCCTTTGGTTCGAAGAGATGCAGCACTCGACGGTGAAGGGTTTTCAATCCAGAGCGATGGTTGATGCGAGGGTTTCTCCCCGGGACTCTCAGCCGATGGGTATTGGTTTCGCATCGGCAGCTGGACTGCAACTGGCCCTCATCCTTCTCCGGGAGTGAGGGTCAGACCCAGCTGTCACCAGACCTCATTCATTTGCTTGGCAGAGCTGAAGCATTTGAAGCTCCATGGCCTTTCCAGCAAAGCCAAGGTGTTGAAGAGCTTTTTGGTCGCACAGGGAGCTCTTCCGATGGTGGTTGGATGTCATTCATCGGAGCTGGACTGCAACTGGCCCTCCCTCTGCGCAGGGTGGAGGGTCAGCCCCAGCTTGATCAAAACCGTTGCCGTTCCATGGATTGCTGGAACAGTGGTCTGAAACCCAAAAGATGTCCTATGAAGGGAATAGTCATCAATGATGAGGATGTCGAGCACGAATCAACAATGTGCTTGCGAGCCCTGCGGCTGCACGGTGTCTCCAGAGAATTCCGTTGAGAAAGGTGGCAAGGTCTACTGCTCTCAGCCCTGTGCTGATGGCCATGCCGGGCAGGACAAGTGCTGCTCAAGCTGCGATTGCTGCTGAAGAAAGCTTTCGTCGCGTGGGGTTAGCAGGGGGGCTGAGGGGGCTCATCGGTAATATCTTCCTGAAATGTTTTTGAGGCTGAACTGCAAAAGCAGGAATGAATCAGCCGAATACACAACAACTTCGATCACTTCGGCTCTCTGCACTGGCTCGGGACCACAGTGCGGTGGCGGATATCAAAGCTTCAATCTCCGATGGTCCAGACAACCTGGTGAAGGAGCTGATGGAGACCCACGGTTGGCCTGCCCACGAGGCTCTTTGCGCAGTTCAACAGCTCCAGGAACAAGCCCTTCAAGACACAGCCGAGCAGGCTGCTGCCTGAAGCCTTGATCACCTGCAGGAAATCGGGTGACCTGGGGAGTTGGTTGCCTCAGGGTGCATTGTGTCCGTGTGGGTGGTGGTTGAAACGCTCACGTGCTGGGGGATCGAGGGCCCAAGGGACTCTCCCCCATTTCATTCGGTGAAACAGGGATCGGTCCAACGCGGTGGTTGCTTCCCCTGGGTCGTCCTCTCTGAGAAGTTCCACGCATCTCGCCATATCGAGTTGGTCACCCCAGGGGATCGATGCGACACAAGGAACCAGCGCTCAGGATTCGATCGTGAAGCGCCCAATGGTTAATCCCAGGGCGTCGTCGTTGCAGTTCAGGCAGAAGATCCACAGCCGCAACGAGCAGCAATCCACCCAGAGCCAGGCAACGCGACCTCATGGGATGGCTGATCGAGCAAACCCTTGCGACCCTCACGACTTGAAGTGAGTGGATGTTTGACGACAAACCGAGGCTCGTGCACAGATGCCAAAGCGACCTAGATCTCTCAGTCAGCAGCAGAGGCCGTAACGGTAAAAACTTCATTAGTGAATCGAGACGAACGACTGAAACCCTTGGTTGAAAACTGTTCGCCAAGACACATTCAGGCGATTGAGCGTATCAACTGGTCAACAAATAATTATCACTAAATAATTAAGTAGTCGATGGAACATTGTTCAACCCGATCACGTGAGCTGAGATCTAAGCGTTTCCACCTATCCCCTCCATGGAACTCAATTTTCTTGGCAATAAGTACATCGCAAGCAACGAGCCACAGGAAAAGCCAATAGTGAAGCTCAAATACATGGGCAAGGCTTACCAGGCATCAATGAGCGATGCCTCCCGTGGGCTGGCGGCTCTTACGTACCGCGGGGTGAGCTACTCCAAGTAGCTGTCGTGGATGGGGCGCCTCTAGGCAACCTTATTGTCTTATCTGAATTGAGTCTTTTGACCGATGGTTTGTCTTGCACTCTCTTCTTAATAAGAGCAAAGCCTTCATCCAGTCATGGACACAATGTTTTTCGTTGGCATCAATGCGGGCCTTCTGGTTCTGCTTGTTTTTGGCCTCGTTTCAGCTAAAGACAAGATTAAGGCCGGTCGTAAAGAGATCATCTAATCAAGCATCACGCTCGATTAGATGAAGCTATTGCGCTGGCTTGGATTTTTGAGGTTATCAATAGTGGGTGCGCAAATGTGTGCGCATAGTTGAGGCGTGGATTGCTCTTCTGAGCGCATGCGCCAGGTTTCAAGCTGCAGATCCCGCTGCAGGTGGAACAGGCATTGCCCCATCGCGGTGGTGTCTTCTCTCAGGTCGTATTCCCCTAGTGCCTCGATGCATCGAGGCCCCAGCTGCTTCACCCAGATGGTGTCGCGTTTACCTGGTTATGACGCGTCCGACGAGCACGATGAATATCCCAGCGAAAAGGATTCCCGTGATCGGCACAAACATTGCCGGGAGCCAGGCAGCGGCGTAATCACCGGTCATGAGTTTTCAGTTGCTGTCTCCACCATCGGCGAAGCAGGCCAAAAACACATCACTCAAATGATCTCCCCCGATTGATCCGGCAAACAAACAGAATCATTGCCATGCCTCGTTACCGCCCTAATCCACAGGACAACCCTGAAAAGCCTGGTGGTGAAGGCTGGCTGGTGAACGATCAGCAGCAGTTGGCTTGTCAGTTCAAGCCTGATTCGCCATCAGCCCATGGTCAGTGGGTGTCAGTGCGCACATACAGCTGGATACCGCCACGGTTGCCGGTGCCGCAGACCCGAAGGCGGATGTTGCGCCATAACGCAGTTGAGGCCTGGCAAACGATGCTGAAGACTGGGTGGCAGCGATGTGCTCCACCGGTGCACTGATCAGTAGACCTTCTTGGGCATCAGAGCCGTGATTCCGTCAACCGACCGGTCAATGGACTCATAAGTTACAGAAACAGTTTGGGAGAAATAGCAGAGCCTAGACAATGATTGGAGCTGCTTTAGAACTCTGCAAGTAAGACTGCGAGATGATGAAGAACTGGATTGTTCGGCCAATTCGTGCTGTTGTTTTCGCAGATGAGAAGGCCTTCCTTTGGATCAAGAACCAGCTAGGCCTCACCGAATATCAGATGGCTGCCTTGGTCTGGGTAAAGGGTGTAATTATTGGGCTACTTCTTGGCTGGTGGCTTCTCTGAGACTGCTCAGAGAGCTGCAAGAGAAAATCGGACAATCTTGAACCAGTGAGGGATGGGAATCCCCGAATAAATCCCTCAATTGAGGGAAGTGTCAGTAATTAATATCGGCGATGGTGTGTTCACGGGGCGCGAGCCTCATCCGTCTAGATCTTCATGTTCTCTATTGCCGTCATTGCAGCAGTAATTGGGACCACAGAGCTCGCCATTGAGCTTTTAGGACGCTTTGACCAGAAACAGGTCGATGCCAGTCCTAGAAGGTAGGGCACGAATGGAGTATCTAGAACACATCCAAGATCAGCAGCCCGTCAGTAAAAGCGGGTCTGTTATTGCCCTAGAGCTTTAATCGATCTGGCTAAAGAGGCAAATATGACATGGCGGCGATAAAGACTGAATAAAAGAAATTACAAATGAGATGCAAGGTTAACAATAATTGATCACTGTAAGAGCAACGAGCATGCTTTAGTAAAACTATTCTAGAGATCGAAATGCCTGTATCTGTATCGAATAACAGAGAGTATGTTTTGCCTCTATCTGCCTATGTAATCATGGCGAGCTTGTCTTTGTTCGCAGTTTCTGTGGCCTTTGTGTGCTTGCCTTGGATAGGCAGCTGGCCGCAAGCTTAATCTATTCAAATTCATTGAAATAATTGATTCAGTAATTTTCCTTCGCTGCGTACAACGTCGCAAATCTCTCAATCCTGTCGCAAGGCGGGGTTTTTTATTGCCTCTGGGAAAGAGGGGAGCACTTATGGCAGTCATGTCTAAGCCATGACCAATAACACCCAGATCCACCTGCTGTTTCTGTTAGAGGTTGTCTTTGCTTTGAGAGACCATGACCCTGAAACATCCAGGCGGTGGGTCGCTGGCGGCATCTAGGAGCTTGGCAAGCCAGCCTTAGAAGAAAAGGACTGATGGTCGAATGGAAGACTCCACTGTTGACGCAGCAACAGGCTGACAGGTTTGTTACATGACATCTAGGGGTAAGCCTCTAGCCCCTATGCAATATCGGGCTCTCGTTGGCGTTCAGAGCTGCTTGGCTTTGTGAGTGGTTCCTAGGTGATTTGAAGGTCTTGCTTTAGTACGTACAAGTTTTGCGCTATTTGTATCAACTCGCTTGCAAAATTCAATAAAATTAGTTGTATTGATCAATTTCAACACCAATGATCAGTACCTTCTTGCTGAGAAGCTTGATTGTTTCAGTTCTTGCTGGATCCACTGCGTTAGCTAAGCCAAATGTTGAACCTCTAGCAGAACGATCAGATTTTGATTACAGCCCTCTGATGTTTCAGCAGGAGATTGCTCAAGCCAAGCAAATTGTCTCCAAAGACCAAGCACCTAGTGTTGCCAAGGATATGTCGACTGGCCCAGACCAAGCAGCACTGGCGAAAGCTGCACAGAATCCCATCGCCAGCATGATCAGTATTCCCATTCAATGGAATGCCACACCTGGCACCCAGTGGGCGCCGAACTCGGTCGACCCAGATGCCAAACATGACAAGTTCATGAATGTTGTCAATATTGAACCAGTTTTCCCTTTCAAGCTCAACGAGGACTGGACCTTGGTGACGCGCACCATCATTCCATTCCTTAGCATTCCATTTGCTGATCCAAAGTTTGGTCTTAACCAAGCAGGGGAGTCCTATGTGGTTCGTTGGAACGAAGAATCGAATGTTGGGGTTGGTGATATTAACCCCACGGGATTTTTTGTGCCCACTACGAATGGTAACTTCACTGTAGGGTTCGGCCCCACTCTGAGTGCCCCTGTTAGCAATGCACCGATAAGTACTGGCAAATGGACTGCTGGCCCTGCGATCGTTGTTGTCTATACCAAAGGCCCCTGGGTTGTCGGTGGTTTGGCCAACAATATGTGGTCTTTTGCTGGTGACGATGAGCGCAAAGATGTCAACAAGATGTTGATTCAACCTTTCATAAACTACAATCTACCCAAGGGTTGGTATGCTTCTTTTTCCCCAATTATCACAGTAGATTGGGAAAACGAAGATAACGGATGGACGATTCCTGTTGGTGCCGGCGTAGGTCGCGTGTTCAAGCTTGGTAAGCAGCCAATCAATGTTTCTCTACATGCCTACTACAACGCTGTTAAGCCTGATATCGGTGGTGAAGAGCTGATGGGGGATTGGACAATTCGAACACAGGTTCAGTTCTTGATCCCTACTGCTAAGAAGTAATCGTCGCTTCTTCTTGTATTGCCATGCAGAATCTCTATTGCCCTCCTATTTTTTTGAATCAACCTCATCACCTTCGGCGTGTGATCGTAGGTCTTTGGTTGCCCCATCGATGTAAGACTAAACCAGATCCTGCGATGCTTGAGCGCTTGTGCAGACCAGTTTCGGAATGGCGCAGGCGAGACAAATAAAGACGCGACTTGGCCAGTCAAGATGATGAATTTACCGAAAAATAATAGAATTTGTACTGGCCAGCAAGAAAAACCTTCTATCGATCACAGGGCTAGACATCTAAGATGGATTCATATTTAGATTCAAACATCTTTCATCTATTTTAGTTGCTGCTAGAAGCAGGTCGTAGTTCGGGGACTTTCCAGCTTCCATCAAAATAAGGCTCTTGCGGTGAGTAGATCCGTAGAGTGGCATTTGAGCCAGGGTAAATTTCTAGGAAGTTTTCTTTGGTTGTATCCTTTCCGAAATTGAGCACGTAGCTGCCTATTGTATCCTGCTTCGCAAAGGAGCTATTAATATTGTAATTTTCGCCTTGAGCAAAACCATCTTTATCGTAAACAGTTACCGACCAAAAAGCATTATCAGCCATTGGCACATCTTTCAGTGTGAGTGTCAGATCCTCTCCGGTATCAGGAATGGTGATGGAAGGATAGACAGCTCCTTTTTTAGTCAGCGCTCCCCAGCCGAAGGCAACCCCCATATTTCTCATCTCAGGACTAATCTCACCTTTTTTTCCAAATAATTCTTCAGGATTTATCCCTTTTGTCTCTTTTTCTTTTTGATAAGTAGACCTCATTGCAAGCATTTGATTCCTGTCCCAATTTTTGGTTTGCACGAATTCACCGCGATTCTGTTGGTGAATTTTTATTTCATCTTGAATGACGCCAACCTTCTTGATGTCAGCAGGGTCATGCATATTAACTTCGGTGCGAATGATGATATATGCGAAGCGGCTTCCAACCATTTCTTCGGTGATCTCGTAAATGCCAGGCTTGCTCGATTCCAATGGAATCCAGGAATCTGCGCTAACGACTTCCAGAATTTGCAACCGATCGGAGGCTGGCAAGGTAATCGTTGCTGGACTTTTTAAGTCGAGGACAGCCATTGAATACAATGTATCGAAGTTTGCCCTCAATATGGTTTTATCCTTTGGATCCATTGCCTTACGGAGATGCATGAACACTCCCATGCCATCTGAACAAGTTGCCTTGGCAATTTTTTGAACATAGTCACCAAGAATTATTTCCGTTTCAGCAAAAGCATAGTTGTCTGCACTGACGACGGCTGTCTTTGAACTGTCTCTTTTGAAGGCAGGCTTAATGCTGCGGCAATCAGAGGGCTGATTTCCAGCAAAACCAGGAGTGTTGGCACCGAATGCCAAGGAAGCTCCGATGACAGTGGCAAGACAAAAAGCACGTGTGATCCGATTAATCACTGGAATCTTGATCAGTCGGGACTATTCTAGTTAAAACCTGCAATTTGGGATTGAATCTCTCGTAAAAGCTGTATCGGGAGTGAACTAGTGATCAAGTCGCATCAGAATTCACCAAGCACTTTGCAAATGCATTGAGTTTGAAAAGTATCAATGCCTCAGGCTGACTTCTGACAAAGTTGGCTTTTGGGTAATTTGTCGCTTTCGTTATCACTGACCTAAGCAGTTGAACTGCTTCATACCGCTGAACAGATCGCTGCAGCCATCTCTCCAGCGTGTATCGACGCCCCAGCTGCTTCACCCAGATCGTGCCGCGGTCACCTGGCTATCACGCGTCCGACGAGCACGATGAATATCCCGGCGAAAAGGATTCCCTTGATCGCCACGAACTTTGCCGGGAGCCAGGCTGCGGCGTAATCACCGGTCATCTCATGCTCAGTGGGTGTCAGGGCGCACATACAGCTGGATACCGCCACGGTTGCCGTTGCCGCAGACCCGAAGGCGAATGCACGGCACGAGGCTTGGCAAACGATGTTGAAAACCGCGAGGGCGCGATGCGAACAGACGTGCGCACAAAGCAACCTATTTGGTGTTTCAAGCTGATTCAGGCATCACGCCGGATTCGCTGAAGCCATTGCGCTGGCTTGGATTTTTGAGGTTATCGCTTGTTTGCTGATTGCCGGTCGAGGCTGCTGGCGAAGCGGCCGATCAGAACCCCCATGACGGCGGCCAGGTAAAGCGGTCCGACAATGCTGGTGGTCACACTGACCATTCGGGCCAGCGGCAGCATTGGGTTGATGTCGCCAAAGCCAACGGTCGTCAGACAAACGAAGGCGTAGTAATTGAGCGCTGAAAACGCCTCCGCTGCAGCGAGAACGCTTCCTTGTTCAATGGCATCCACAACCAGAGGTTCAAAGCTGCCTGGTTGGATCGTTTCAAGGGCGCTCATCACCAGGCCGGCGGTCAGACCGATATGCAGATAGCCGGCGGTGGCACCCATCAGCAGGGCATCGTTCACGCGTGGTTCCACTGCGAAGCGCTTCACGAGCCGGATCACGCTCCATCCCACCAGCAGACTCCAGCTGAGTGCCAGCGGCACCCCACTGTTGATCAGCTCAAGAGGGGTCAGGAGCCAGAGCCAGAGTGTTGCCACCGACACCAGGCCAAGGCCTCGGTACACCCGCCGACTCCAGATCGGCTCATGCTCCTCCCTTCCCATGACCTGGGTGAGAAGAAGGGCGATCAGGGTGTAGCCCACATGGGTGGCCCAGAGCAGCCGGGGAAAGCCGAAGCCCACCATCGCAATCACGGTGAACAGCAACAGCAGCTTCAGGTGGCGTTCCCTCCGGGCGCGGGTCTTGCTCATGCCGGTTCCGACAGTCATTCGCCGAACACCTGCATGGTGCAACGGCTGCGTTGTCAGAACAAGTTGAGTTGTCCTTCCCCTCGGCACTGCCAGCCATCGGATGACCAGGGCTCCAGCATCGGTTCGAGGGCGCGGCGATGGTGCCCATCGCCGGGTTCCAGCCAGACCTCCTCGAGGCCTGCGGGAATGATCACCGGCATCCGGTCATGCAGCGGCGTGATCAGTGCATTGGGTCGAGTCGTGATCACGCAACAGGTTTCCACTTCGCTGCCATCCGCACTGATCCAGCGGTCCCAGAGGCCAGCCAGCCAGAACAGCGGTGTTTCCAGCTGTTGGACCTGCTGACCTTTTTCGTAGAACCCATCGGCGGGCAAAAGGCAGCGGTGGTGTCGCCAGGGTCCGCGAAAGGAGGCTTTCTCGGCCAGCGTTTCAGCCCGGGCATTGATCGGTCGAGGCCTGGCCGAGGGATCTTTCACCCAACCTGGCAAGAGCCCCCAGAGCATGTGAGCGGTCCGGCTGCGACCGTGCTCATGTCGCAGGGTTAAAACCGGTTCTCCTGGACGGATCAAGGGGCGAGGCGCGTAATGGGCCAGCCAGCCGCGATCGTCATCCATCAGCCATGGCTTCAGCCAGGCTTTCAACCCATCCAGCGGAGTTTCGAGGCTGTAGCGACCACACATGGGCGGACCCTAGGCGTCGTTCGGTTCTCCCTCCCGTTGGCTTCTGGTCATACCTCGTAGCGTGACCGTACCCGGGCAACAGCCATGCCGATCCGTCAGGACGACAACCGACCAAACCGTCGCTTCGGGATCATCAACCTGGTGCTGATCGGTTTCGGTGTGCTGTTGCTGTTCAGCAGCTTCATACCCAACAACGGCATGCAGCAGGTTCCCAAGGTGCCGTACTCGCTGTTTCTGGATCAGGTGAACGACGGGGCCGTGAAGCGCGCCTACATCACCCAGGATCAGATCCGTTACGAACTCAGCGATCCAGAGGAGGGAACCCCGCCAGTTTTGGCGACCACGCCGATCTTTGATATGGATCTGCCTCAGCGCCTGGAAACCAAAGGCGTTGAATTCGCAGCTGCTCCGCCGAAGAAGCCCAATATCTTCACGACGATTCTCAGCTGGGTGGTGCCACCGCTGATTTTCATCCTGGTTCTTCAGTTCTTTGCCCGTCGTTCGATGGGAGGCGGTGCCCAGGGAGCACTGAGCTTCACCAAGAGCAAGGCCAAGGTTTACGTACCGGATGAGGAGTCACGCATCACCTTTGCGGATGTGGCCGGTGTGGATGAGGCCAAGCAGGAACTCACCGAGATCGTTGATTTCCTCAAACGGCCAGAGCGTTATGCCGAGATCGGCGCCAGGATCCCCAAGGGTGTTCTTTTGGTGGGCCCTCCCGGTACCGGCAAAACGCTGCTCTCCAAAGCAGTGGCTGGTGAGGCAGAGGTTCCCTTCTTCATCATCTCGGGCTCGGAATTTGTCGAGCTCTTCGTTGGCGCCGGAGCCGCCCGCGTACGCGACCTGTTTGAAGAAGCCAAGAAAAAAGCCCCTTGCATCATTTTCATCGACGAACTCGATGCCATCGGCAAGAGCCGCTCAGGCTCGATGGGTGTCGTTGGTGGCAATGACGAGAGAGAGCAGACCCTGAACCAGCTGCTCACCGAGATGGATGGTTTCACCGCTCAGGACAAGCCGGTGATCGTGCTGGCTGCCACAAACCAGCCGGAAGTACTTGATGCTGCTCTGCTGCGACCGGGTCGTTTCGACCGCCAGGTTCTGGTGGATCGCCCTGATCTCTCCGGCCGGAAAACCATTCTTGAGATCTACGCCAAGAAGGTGAAACTTGCCGAGGAGGTTGACCTCGACAGCGTCGCCCAGGCCACCAGCGGTTTCGCTGGTGCCGACCTGGCCAATTTGGTGAACGAAGCGGCGCTGCTGGCGGCCCGAGCCCAGCGCAAGCGTGTTGAACAGCAGGACCTCGGTGAGGCGATTGAGCGGGTTGTGGCAGGTCTTGAGAAAAAAAGCCGTGTGCTTCAGGACGATGAAAAAAAGGTAGTGGCGTATCACGAGGTTGGGCACGCCATCGTTGGTCACCTGATGCCCGGTGGCAGCAAGGTTGCCAAGATTTCCATCGTTCCCCGAGGGATGAGTGCCCTCGGCTACACGCTGCAGCTGCCGACCGAGGAGCGCTTCCTCAATTCCAAGGAGGAGCTGCAGGGGCAGATCGCAACCCTCCTCGGTGGTCGCTCTGCTGAAGAGATCGTCTTCGGCAAAATCACCACGGGTGCTGCCAACGATCTGCAGCGCGCCACCGATCTGGCTGAACAGATGGTGGGCACCTACGGCATGAGCGACACCCTTGGCCCCCTCGCCTACGACAAACAGGGCGGTGGTCAATTCCTTGGTGGTGGAAACAATCCCCGCCGTTCTGTGAGCGATGCCACAGCGCAAGCCATCGATAAGGAGGTTCGCGGCCTTGTGGACAAAGCGCACGATGATGCCTTGGCGATTCTTCGCCAGAACATGGCGCTGCTTGAAACCATTGCCCAGCAGATTCTCGAAAAGGAGGTGATCGAGGGGGATGATCTACGGCAGATGCTGGACGCCAGCCAACTCCCTGAAGGAGTCGCCGCTTGACGCCAGCCGCGCTTATCCCCGATAACTGTTCTTTGATCCCGTCGTGATGGTGTCCGCTGCCGCAGGCGTAGCTGCCGCATTAACCACCCTGCGCGGGTGTGATTTCCTCTCCTCGGCAGACTCCAATCCCGAAGAGACAGCAGCATTGCTTCAGCTGGCGACCCAGCTGAAAAGCGGCGACAGGAGAATCGATCTCGGCAATCGCGTGCTCGGTCTGATCTTCAGCAAGGCCTCGACACGCACGCGGGTGAGCTTTCAAGTGGCCATGGCCCGGCTTGGCGGCCAGACCGTGGATCTCAATCCCAGCGTCACCCAGCTGGGCCGCGGCGAACCGCTTGAGGACACAGCACGGGTTCTCAGTCGGTATTGCGATGCTCTGGCGATCCGCACCTTCGCCCAGCAGGAAATCGCGGACTATGCCCACTGGGCCACGGTGCCGGTCATCAATGCTCTGACCGACCTTGAACATCCCTGCCAAGCCCTGGCCGACTTCCTCACCATGCAGGAAGCCCATGGCGATCTGGCGGGCCAGACGCTGGCTTACATCGGCGATGGCAACAACGTTGCCCACTCGCTGATGCTCTCTGGCGCCCTGCTGGGGGTGAATGTTCGCATTGGTTGTCCGGAGGGTTTTGAGCCCCTTTCCGGCGTGCTGGACCAGGCCCGTTCACTGGCGCAACACGGTGCTGTGATTGAGGTGACCAGCGATCCTTCCAAGGCTGTGGCCGGTGCTCAGGCGGTTTACACCGATGTGTGGGCCTCGATGGGCCAGGAGGCGGAACAGCTTGAACGGGAGCAGGCCTTCGCAGGCTTCTGCGTCGATCAGGATCTGATGGATCAGGCTGGTCCCGCCGCGATCGTGCTGCACTGCTTGCCGGCGCACCGGGGTGAGGAGATCAGTGCGGACGTGATGGAAAGTCCCGCCAGCCGCATCTTTGACCAGGCCGAAAATCGTTTGCATGCTCAGCAGGCTCTGTTGGCGGCTCTCCTAGGAGGGCTGTAGCTCGGCTGAGCTGGCTCGATCTTTTTAGAGTTGCCCCGCCTGGCCTTCTCACCATGGGAATCACCCTTTACGGCGGACCGCAGACCCGCGCTTCGATGCCTCGTTGGTACATGGAAGAGAAGGGCATTCCCTACGACCTGGTGGAGGTATCGGTAGGGGCGTCTCAGAATCTCCAGCCCGACTTTCTGGCCGTTAATCCCTTTGGCAAGATCCCAGCTATGCGGGATGACAGCGTTCTCGATGGGAACAATCAGCCGCTGACGCTGTTCGAGTCAGGAGCGATCCTCCTGCACCTTGCTGAACATCACGGCGGTGAAGGCACAACAGCCGCTGAGCGCTCCCAGATCAGCCAGTGGACGCATTTCGCCAACTCAACGCTGGCCTTCGCCATTTTCGTTCCGGATCAGAAGCAAAAGGTGCTGCCACGGTTGCTTAAGCAGCTGGATCAGCAGCTCAACCGGGGCTTTCTTGTTGGTGAAGCCTGGGGTGCGGCGGATTGTGCGGTAACGGCTTATCTGGCCTACATCAAGCTGTTTTTCCCGCAGGAGGATCTCAGCGCCTATCCGTCTGTTCAGGCGTTGATCGAGGCAACTCAGCAGCGTGCTGCCTACAAGAAAGTGATGGGGATGGCTTGAAATGCGCTGGCTGATGGTTTTGTTGCTCCCACTGGCAACCATGGTTGTGGTGCTGGCATCGGGGTTGAAGGGCAGCACTACAACCCATATCGGCTCAAGAACACCACCGGCCGAGGCAGGTTGCTGGCGGACGGGGGAGTTTCTCACCGATGAGGGGCGGTTGCTGGGGGTTTATCGCTGCCCATCTGGATAGATCCTTTGGTAGGGCAGGCGCTTGCCACAACAAGTGCCGGGAGGTACAAATGTATTGCCTGGTGCCGTTGTTTTGGTTCAATCCCTTCCTCAGGAGCTGACGCCGGCTCAGCAGGAGCTGTACGACTGGCTGTCCGATTACATCGGCACCCATCGTCACAGTCCATCCATTCGCCAGATGATGCAGGCGATGGGTTTGCGTTCCCCTGCACCGGTGCAGAGTCGTCTGAGGCACCTGCAGCAGAAGGGATGGATCACCTGGCAGGAGGGGCAAGCAAGGACGTTGCAGCTGCTGGGGGACATGATGTCCCAAGCGGGGATTCCTGTGCTGGGAGCCGTTGCAGCCGGCGGCCTGGTCACGGCCTTCGATGATGTTCAGGAGCACCTTGATCTGGCTCCGGTGCTTCAAACACAGGGTTTGTTTGCCCTAACCGTGAACGGTGATTCGATGGTGGATGCCCACATCGCCGATGGCGATGTGGTGCTGATGGAGCCGGTGATCGATCCGCAGCGACTGCGTAACGGCACCGTGGTGAGCGCTCTGGTTGCAGGGAGTGGAACCACCTTGAAGCACTTCCACCGCAAGGGGCCGGCTGTTGTGCTGGAGGCAGCGAATCCTGCTTATGAGCCCATTGAGCTGCCGGCAGAGCAGGTGGAAGTTCAGGGTCGCCTGGTGGCTGTATGGCGCCAGGTTTGAGGCACCTTTCGGTGTAAGATTGTCGATGTCAACGAGCCAAGCTAAAAGCTTGATCGCTGACTATGGGGCCATAGCTCAGCTGGTAGAGCACCTGCATGGCATGCAGGGGGTCAGGAGTTCGAGTCTCCTTGGCTCCATTGAAAAATCCCAGGTATAGCCTGGGTTGTTTATTTCAGAGCGGTGCGAAAGCTTATGGGCGACGTTGCCTTATTGCATTTCAGACGACAAGAATCCTGAGGATATGGAGAAGGCTGCACCTGATCACAGTGCTGATGCGGTGCGATATGTGCTGACTGCAGCCAATCAAGGACGGCATAATTTCAGACCAAGCGTGAAGGCAGGACCACATCCGATCATGTGGCCAAAGGAAAGGAAGAAAGCGAATAGTGGAGTGATTTATTCGAACGGGAGAGCGGTTGCAGATGCAAGACAGATGAGTTGGTGACTGCTTGCGGGAACACGCTGATCCTCATTCGAGGGATGCGACGCCCCTAATAAATCACTCGATCTAGGGAGGTGTCAGCAATCAATACCGGCGATGGTACGAATAATCCCTTATTTACTTACTTTAAAGCAACACAGCTGACAAATCAGTAAGTTGTAATTACAAACAAGAATCCCATGAGCAAAGAGTACACACTCCCATACGATCCGTTCCTGTTACTTGAGCGCGCGAGCAACACTCATTCTTATTCTGAAAATGGTCAACAAATCCTATGGAGAGGAGCTGGTGTCAACGGTTCATTGATCTTGGACGGCAATCAAGGCAAACCCGATGTAGAGGATGAGGTCACAAATCGCACCCTCTACGTGTCAGACAATGGTGTTCCTATCAAAATGTATATAGATGTTGATAATGGGGACTGCCATTCCCTAGCTCTCAAGGACGGAATTGGTGGATCTGGAGACTGCGCGGAAAATAACGATTACATAGATTATTCATTTTACATTGAAACACTTTCCGTAACGGAAAGAGCCTTAGTATCAAGCATTCCAATAGCACTTATTAATTACAAATATTCAGAATCAGGCGACGGCTATGAATTTGATTATTCATATTCAGGGCCTACTTATGAACCTACAGTCGTCTTCTTTAAAGAAGGCACAGCAATGGGTTACCAAGAATCTTCACGCGAATCAATAACAGACGACAATTCAGATTACTACGAAGGCGTTTTTCAATTTGACATCAATGGTGATGGTCAGATCCCTGCCTACCGACCAAGCTCTATAGAAACGTATACGCCAAAGTTAGTAGAGAATGGCGGTAAATACATACAAGCCAAAAAGTCAGACGATGAAACAATAGGTACCGGCAAGAATGATGAAATTACAGGCAGCAATAGCAATGACTCACTCTTGTCAAAAAAAGGCAATGACTTGCTTTATGGCAGAAAAGGGGATGACTATTTGTCCGGCGGCAAGGGAGATGATTTTTTAAACGGTGGGCACGATGATGATATTCTTGCAGGAGGAAAGAATTCTGACGTATTCAAAATATCAAAAGGAATTGATACTGTTACTGATTTCAGCCTTGAACAAGGAGACCGTATTGCAATTGATGCTGACAAATTCGATCAGCTAGAGATTGACGACAGTGTGCCTGGGGCGCTTCTTTCAGTTAGTGGTCTTGGTCAAATGTTAATCACAGGGATTTCAGCGAATACCATGGAGGAAAATTTTGAAGCAATATTCGTTAAGTACATCGCCAAGTAATTGTTTAGCCCCGTCGCAAGGCGGGGTTTTTTATTGCCTGTGCAGAACTCACAGCCTGCCCAGTCGAGCCATTCAAGCCCTGAAACCGGGCTAAAAGGGCTGCCACTCCAGTTGGTTGCGCCTTCCCATGGCTGATTTCAACGCCCAGAAGGTCACCAAGGTCTCCAAGAGCGCAGCTGCTGACCCTGATGCCAGCTTCAGCGTGGAAGGCATCGATGACGGAACCTTCGCCATTGCTTCCAGCAAGAAGGAACTGAAGCAGCTCATGAAGAGTGATGCGGATGTGGTCTACGACGAAAGGAAAGGCAAGCTCTACTTCAACGACAACGGCGCCAAGAAGGGCTGGGGAGAGAAGAAGGATGGTGGCTTGGTTGCCAAGTTCAAAGGGAAGCCCGAACTCTCAGCAGACTATTTCGATGGGCTGTCTGCTTACCAAGCTGATGAAATTATTTGTGTAGACATCACTGACGGATTCGCATCCTTTTGTGAAGGTTCAAGTGGTGGTGAAGACATCAAGGACCAGATCGCATTAGCCCGAGAAGGTTTGAGTGATGCAGAAGAATCAGAGCTTTATGGAGAAATCTTGATCAACCCCAAGAAGGGTCTCAAAAGCATCAAAAAGGCAGCCAAGAAAGAGGGTTATTTATTTGATAAGGATGAACTTGCCGATGCTCTCAATGAGATGGATCAGGCTGGTGCATTCACCGATGTGGAACTCGATGACGCATCTCTTGAAGCACTACTTGGCACGGGTGCAGCGGACGCGATTGGGCAATCTCACAAAGGTCACTGCTGAT
>QCUM01000034.1 GCA_003210735.1 Synechococcus sp. AG-679-D13 | reverse complement strand
GATCTCAATATGGAGCAGCCTTCGCGGCACTCAAAGAAGACGGTTCCGTCATCACCTGGGGGAGTTCTGAAACAGGAGGTGATTCATCCGACGTTTCCTCTTCCCTCTCCTCCGGCGTTAGCCAAATTTTTTCCAACGGATCTCAATATGGAGCAGCCTTCGCGGCACTCAAAGAAGACGGTTCCGTCATCACCTGGGGGAGTTCTGAAACAGGAGGTGATTCATCCGACGTTTCCTCTTCCCTCTCATCCGGCGTTAGCCAAATCTTCTCAAATAGCGGCGCCTTCGCGGCCCTCAAAACCGACGGCTCCGTGATCACTTGGGGGGAGATGGGCGGCGATTCATCCTCTGTCTCCTCCTCACTCTCCTCCGGCGTTAACCAAATCTTCTCTACTCGAAACGCTTTTGCTGCACTCAAAGACGACGGCTCTGTCATTGCCTGGGGAAGCAACACTGACGGAGGATTTACATACTCGGTTGCATCCTCACTTACCTCAGGCGTTAGCCAAATCTTCTCAACTGTAAACGCCTTTGCGGCACTCAAAGATGACGGCTCCGTGATCACCTGGGGTTCCGAAGGTGGAGGAGGCAAATCATCAATCATCAACGAATACGGCAATTCAATCGATATTTCATCCTCCCTCACCTCCGGCGTTAGCAAAATCATTTCCAACGGATCCGATTTTGACTACAGCGGAACCAATTTTGCAGGAGCATTCGCGGCGATCAAAGACGACGGCTCCGTCATCACCTGGGGGTACTCCCACTGGGGAGGAGATTCATCCGCTGTTGCTTCTTCCCTCTCCTCCGGCGCTAGCCAGATCTTCTCAACTGGAAAGGCCTTCGCGGCACTCAAAACCGACGGCTCCGTCATCACCTGGGGAGACTCCTCCAGCGGAGGAGATTCATCCGCTGTTGCCTCTTCCCTCTCCTCCGGAGTTAGCCAAATCTTCTCCAATAAAACTGCATTTGCGGCACTGAAAGACGACGGCTCTGTTATTACCTGGGGTGGAGCCGGAGGTGATTCATCCGCGGTAAGTGACGCCTTGCTCTCCGGCGTGGTTGGTTTTGCCAATCCTTACACCAACGATGTTTACAACAGCACTGCTCCCACTTTCGTTTCCGCTGCCACCAACACCGACGGCACAAAAGTTGTTCTCACTTACAACGAGGCACTCTCCTCAATTACAGCGGCCACGTCAGCGTTCACAGTAACAACCGATGGCTCCGCTAACGCCGTGACCGCTGTCGACATCGTCGGGTCCACCGTTGAGCTCACCCTCAACGACAACGTCAAAGAAGATCAGACGGTCACCGTTGCTTATGCAGATCCGTCCTCAGGAAATGATGCGAACGCCATTCAAGATGCAGCAGGCAATGACACCGCCTCATTAACCACTACCGCCGTCACCAACAATTCAACGACCGATGGCTTCATTACAGAAATTGCAGACTCCTCCGACACCACAACCTCTGGCCTCTCAGGCACTCTTTCGGCCAGTGATGCCAACAGTGGAGACACCCTCACCTACGGCATAACGGGTGGGTCCGCCGACAATGGCGTCTCCACCCTGGCGGGCTCCTATGGCTCCCTGGCGCTCAACACCACCAGCGGCGCGTACACCTACACCCCCAACAACTCCAGCATCGAAGCACTCTGTGCTGGCGCAATCAGCGATTCATTCACCCTCTACGTCACAGACGGCAGTGAGACCACTACAACTCCTTACACCGTCAACATCACAGGTGCTGATGATCCCGCAGCCATCAATGGCGATATCACCGGCTCCGGCCCAGAAGACACCACCGCAATCACAGGCACCCTCACCGCTACAGATGTCGAGGGACTCACCGACAACACTTACTTCACGGTGTCAACTGAACCCACCAACGGCACCGCATCCATCGATCCAGCCTCCGGCGCCTGGTCCTATACACCAACTGCCAATTTCAACGGCACCGACCAGTTCACCGTCACTGTCACCGATGACTGCGATGGCACAACTACACAACAAATTGATCTAACCATCACTCCTACTGCTGAGCCTGAACCAGGCTTGCCTACACTCACCGCAGAGCAAGTACCTAATTTCGGAAGCGGACATCGCATTGAAGAGATCGCCAAGGCCGGAAATTCCTTATATGTCTGGACGAAAAACAGTGACAACACCGGAAACGAGCTTTGGGATGTCGACGTTGACACCGGAACATTCACACAAGTACTCGACAGCAATGAAGCGCCGGTTTCCCCCGAGAACATTTACGTCGTCGGAGACGTACTGATTTATGCCATAGACGCAGGAGGAGGAACGCAAGAGTTTATCAAGATAGATGGCAATAGCAATATCTCGCAGCTCTATACAGCAAACAACATCGAGAGCCTTGGCTCATCACACGTCTTTGGCGAGACGCTTTTTATTAATGCTCAGAATAAAACGATAGCCATTGACACATCCCAGAATACTGGCTCCCTCTTAAACTTTACTTTTTCTTTTGCTGCTGCGGCTGGAAATCACGCCTTTTTCTTCAATAACGAAAGTCTTCTGGACACCTACAACCCAGGGATCAGGATCAAACGCACACTCCTCGATGGATCAAACCCGACCGAAATTACTGTAACTCCAGGAGATATCGGGGGGGGGGAACCCGCTTTGGAAAGGATCGAGACAACCGGAGTGGTCGCCATTAACGACAAGATATACGTGGCGACCACAGGCAAAGTAGCCGGATTCGAATATGAATACCTTACATACATAACGGTTCTCAATAACGAAGGTACACTCATCAATAGTTACGCGGTGGCAACTAACAGCCAATCAGGAAGAATCTGGGCCAGCGAAAACTATCTTTTTGTTGAGAGCCGTTACGGTGATCCTAGTACTAAGATCGATAAGTTTGACATTACAACTCCAAGCACCCCATACCGTGTCTGGGACTCCTCCATGGTGAGCTTTGGGGGCTTTGGAATATCCGATCATGGCGTGATGGGAGACCGCCTTTATTTCACCTCTGACGGCGGCACGAAAGGCGACGAACTGTATGCCTCTAATGAAGGCAGAAGCCCGGGAAACCAATTAATCGCAGACATCTATCCAGGAGAAGCAAGCTCATCCCCGGGCTCCTTAACCGTCATCGACGAGCAATTGTTTTTCTCTGCGGAGGCATCAGGCATAGGGAGAGAGGCATATTTATACGATGAAAATGCCGACAATGAGATAACTTTCTTAGGAGATCTAAACACTGAAACAGGTGGATGGCATCAACCCGATGAATTCACAAAATTCGGAGATTTTGTTTACTTTGCCGCCAATTCAAACCAGGTCCCACCAGACCCCAATGCGCCTAGTGGCATCAACGACGAGCTGTGGCGTGTTCCTTTTGGGTCGACGCCCCCACCGACTCCTGAGCCAACTCCTGAACCTGAGCCGCAGCCAACGCCTGAGCCAACGCCGCAGCCGGAGCCCGAACCTGAGCCGGCGCCCGAACCTGAGCCGGAGCCTGACGTGACGCCTGAGCCGACGCCTCAGCCGGAGCCAACGCCTGTGCCAACGCCGCAGCCGGAGCCAACGCCGGAGCCAACGCCTCAGCCTGAGCCAACGCCGGATGTGACACCTGAGCCGACGCCGCAGCCGGATTCAACTCCAACTCCGACGGCTACCGACGATTTGCCTTCTGATCTATCCGATCTGGACGGCGAAGATGTTGCAGCTCTGTCTCCAGAGGCCGTCAGTGATCTGACAGCTGATCAACTGTCGGATTTACCAGCTGACGCTGTCGCTGCCTTCGTTCCTAAGCAGATCAAGGAATTGTCTGCAGGAGCCGTCTCCGGTCTTTCTGAGAGTCAGGTTGCTGAGCTCTCACCGCGAGTCATGCAGGCGATCACAGCCGAACAGTTATCTGCGCTTCCACCGAAGGCTCTGCAATCCATCAGTGCCGATCAGCTGAAACGATTGCCTGATGATGCAGTTTCAGCCTTTATCCCGAAGCAGGTGAAGAAGTTACCTGCGGATGCCTTCTCTGGTTTCTCGCAGTCCCAGGTCGCCGAACTTTCACCGAGAGGGGTGAAAGGCTTCAACGCAGATCAAATTGAGCAGCTTCCCAAGCGTGCATTCAAGGGTTTAGAGCCTGATCAACTCGCGAAGCTCAGCAAGGATGCAATTTCAGGCCTCACTTGTCGCCAGCTCAAAACACTTTCTGGTGATGAGTTGGCAGTCTTCATTCCCAATAAGATCAAATCAATCGACGCAGATGCCATCTCTTGTCTCAAGCCATCAGCTCTTGATGATCTCAGTCAGCGCCAGGTGAAGGCCCTGACCAATGATCAACTTGCTGGCTTCAGTAAGAAGCAGATCAGGAAAGCCGATGACTTCATCGATCTTCTTTCCAATCAGCAACTTGATCAACTGTCATTTGATCCAGGCAGCTTGAATCGCCAGAGTCGCTTAGTGGATGCCCTGGATCAACAAGATGATTTGTTGCTTCCAGGGTTGGATCCACTGGCCTGATTCGTTGACTTATTCGATTTCCATTCGACCAACCTTCGCGGCACATCGTCGCGGAGGCTTGTTTTATTGCTGGAGCCCAACCGGCTAAAGCAGGCAATCAGATGGGCGCAATACCTCTAGCACATATGAACCTCCCTGCTAAGCCAGCGACTTCGCCAGCACAGTCGATGAAATCAAGCAGATCCATCGGTTACGCCGACCGCTGAATTAGAGATCAGACATTCGGAAGAGGATTCAACCCAATCTGGACCTGCAAGGAATCAACTCCCAGTTGCACACACTCCTGCCCAGTTGCACAAAAAATGAGGGACAACTCAAGGACAAGCACTTGAGACTGCTTCCAACAATTATCAACTAGGTGGCAGCAGCGGCCACCAGGGCCAGTGCTGATCAGCGGGATTCACTCCAACTCCAGCCACCACGCTCCCCATCAATGCAGTGATTCTGCAGAGGAATGGATCAGGCCAGATATAAAGCCAACAACCTCATCCCACAACGCCATGCGGATCAAGGCAAACCTTCGACTGCGCATACACACGGCATCTCGCTGCCCTACTCCAAGTAGCGCACAAGACATAAGTCGAACCCACTCACTTTGATCATCAATGATCAACATATATCGGCTGAAGAAGATACTCACACATTCACTGCATCGGCCAACATTGTAGCGGAAATGTTATCAACTACGTATTTCCAGAAAGTGTTTCGGAACCATCCTTGTAGCTGACCTCAGAATTTAATCCCGTACTACTTCGTATGTAGTCCCACGCCTCATCTGCCGTATCCGAAAAACGAATCAGAGCGAGATCTTCGCTTGAAATCAAGCCCATTTCGGCGAGGTAATCAAAATCCACAAGCTTCGTCCAGAACTCTGTCCCAAACAGAACAATTGGCATGCTTCCTTTGGTTCCAACTTGGCGCAAAGTCAGAAGCTCAAAGAGTTCATCAAGCGTGCCAAAGCCGCCTGGAAATAAAATAGCTCCGACGGAGCGCATCACAAAATGAAATTTGCGAAGTGAGAAATAATTGAACTTGAAGCAAAGATCCGGTGTGATATAGGGATTGGGATGTTGTTCAAACGGAAGCGTGATGTTGAGCCCGATGGAGCGGCAGCCAGCTTCAAAGGCGCCACGGTTGGCGGCTTCCATGATTCCTGGCCCACCACCGGTGACGATCACATGAGATGCGCACCGATGGCTTTTCTCCTTATTGGCTTGACCATGGCGGGAAGCCAAGTAAGCAAATTCTCGGGCTGCATCATAAAAATGAGATAATTCTACTAAATGTTGAGCATGAATAAACCTCCTTTTCATTGTTGATGAGTCGGGATTTTCTTGCAGATTTTGCTCTGCTTCTTTCAGCCGCTGGCCAGCAGTTTCTTGGTCAACAATTCGAGCCCCACCAAAGACAATGATCGTCGATTCGATACCCGCTGCTTCCAGATAAAGATCCGGCTTGGTTATTTCAAGCAGCATGCGGACACCACGCATGGTGTTGCTATTCAGCAAATCAGAATCTTCGTGGGCTATTTTGTAAGTAGTTGATTCCAGAATTGCCGCCAGATTGACTTGCTCAAGATCGGATGAATGAGTGAATTGAGTCATGGACATAACATTCCGTTTTGTCGTCGTGAATTAGAGGATGTTGGCGGCCAACTCAGCGAGTTCGCTGCGCTCTCCCTTCGTAAGGGTCATATGTCCCACAAGGGGCTGACCTTTGAGTTTTTCAACCAGCCACGTAAGCCCGTTACTTTCGGCATCGACATAGGGGTTATCGATTTGATACGGATCGCCGGTGAAGACAACCTTTGTTCCTTCACCCACACGCGTGACGATCGTCTTCACTTCAAGAGGAGTCAGGTTTTGTGCCTCATCCACCACCAGAAACTGATTGGGGATTGATCTGCCGCGAATGGTGTTGATGGCTTCAACCTCCAATAAGCCCATGCCTTGAAGATCAGCCCAGGCGTTGCGTGGTTCCCTGTGTCTCTGTTTCTTGGTCTGCTCGACATTCTCGCCAGGCGAAGAACCGGTAATGAAATCGATATTGTCAATAATTGGCTTCATCCAGGGCCCGAGCTTCTCTTCAAGCGTGCCGGGCAGGTAGCCAATATCTTTTCCGAGTGAGATCGGCGGACGCGTTACTAGAAGGCGTGCGTATTGATGGGTATCTGCCACCTGATGCAAACCCGCTGCCAGGGCCAGCAGCGTTTTGCCCGTGCCTGCCTTGCCGACCAAAGTCACCAATGCGACAGATGGATCGAGCAGCAAATCAAGCGCGAAACTTTGCTCTCGGTTTCGAGCCTTGATGCGCCCTAAATGGGCTCGATTCAGCCATTTCAGCGGTTTGATTATGTTGCTATTTCCTTGATGCCGGGCAAGCATCGTGTGGCTGTCGTTTTGCTGATCAACCATGACGACGCCTTCATTGGCTTGAAGACGTTGGCCTTCGACACTTGTGACTGCGGCTAAAGAGACTTGATCCTCGTCATGCAGTGTCTTGATTGCCTCCGCATCAGTTCTTAGTTCACGGAAGCCTGAGTACAGGTCGTCGATCGAGACGTTGTCGTTGATGTAGTCCTCTGCTTGCAGACCCACCGCATCGGCCTTGATTCTGAGGTTGATGTCCTTACTGATTAAGACGACTTCAGGTGCCTCTTTCAGCCCGTTGCGTCGCATCTGCTCCAAAGCGACTGCAAGAATGTTGTTATCGCCGCTGCCGCTCTGCAGCTCGGCAGGTAATGCGTTGAGGGCTTGGGCCTGGCAGAAAACCACCTGCAGCATGCCGTGGTTGGCGCCCTCAATTGGAACACCATCAGCAAGGCTTCCGCGCGCTCTATAGGAGTCCAACAGTCTCGAAATTCGCCGGGCATTCCTGCCTTTTTCAGAGTGATCTTTTTTGAATCGGTCGATTTCTTCGACCACCTGCATTGGGATAACAACTCTCAGATCTCCAAAGCGATGTGGAGCTTCAGGGTCATGGAGAAGTACATTCGTGTCGATAACGACAATTTTGTCTTTCATTGAATGTCATCCTTGGAAATTGATAGGTGTAACGAGGCATATCAAGACACTTATCAACGAAAAATCCCCACAGCAATTTTCTTCGTACTGACAAGAGTCGAGATTCCTGTTTTTTTTGCAGCCAGTGAGCTAAGTAAAAGAGGGTTCAGAGGTGGATCAACAACAACTCCGAGCCAACCAGCTAGGAGTTGTTACTTCAACCAAAGGCGTTGGATTGCATTACCTCGATTGCGATAACTCATCAGCGATAAGCTCAGGCGTCGTAGATTTTGCATCCAGGTGCAGTGGGGGATTTGTCGCAACGCTCCTCCCAGTAAAAATCATGCTGAGACTTCATCGCATGTTTAGGCTCATCTGCCTGCTTAGGCTGAGTCTTGTCAAATGCATTAAGAGGAACGCATAGATCCAAAAAACCTGAACAGATCGTGACCATCTCTCTCCGTATCGCTGACTTATCTCTACTCCTCTCCTCCTCAAAATCAATAGGTACTTAACGCATTCCTTTACATAGAGGAAAAACGTTTTGTCGAAGAACAAGCCAGCGGAATATTGATCAGTCGTCAGACCGCACTGGCTCCATTGACAGGCTTGCCGAGCAAATAAGTTCTGGGTGTCGCAGCCCGAGACCAGTACGCATCACAAGCAAGCAACGATTCAGCGTGAACGACAGCGATATCGATCGACTACAGAGCATGAACCCCAACGGTGTCTTTAGCGAAATCTGTGTAGAGATCAACCAAGATCTCAAGATGGCCAAACATCCCGATCAAAGGTCAGAGAAGTTGCCGTAGATCACAGCGGACAAATTGGTCCTTGAACTCTTCGTGAAGTTGCTGGGGACATTGTTGCTGACCTCAAAACACCACCCTGCAATTTGGCTACGGCCAAGTTCAGATCCGTAATTGCTGAGGAGGTACTGGTTCTGCGACTCCATGAGCTTGCCAAGAACCGACTAGACCTTCGCATTGGTGCGGACCCTGCAGGTTGCGACATTTGCTTTGTCAATGGCCACCTCCTTCTTCAGATCCAACACGTTGTCCAAGGTTGGGACAAGTCCGTAGGTTCCTCGCGCGACTGAACCAATTTCTGACATTCGGACATAAAGTCCTTTCAAAAAAGGAAGCCGCCCCTCCCAGCTGGAAAAGACGGCCTATGGCGCTCGTTTGTGCATGGTTTATCAACCCTCGATGAGATCAGGGGTTAAGAGGCCAGCCCACCAGTGGAGTGGTGGGAGTGACCTCTTGTTGTTGCTCGCTTCCGACGCCGCTGCCATGTCGGGACAGGGGCCATACCACTTGCCATTACTGGCGAGTGGCGAAGTGTCGGGCTTTCAGGTTCCTGGGGCCATGACGTCCAAGGTGTGTGACTTGTCTCCTGCGGGGCACCTACGAACGGTGCAGAGGAGAGTCGACTGATCTGACGGACAGCAGTGTCGTCACAGACGAGAAGCCCACGGATGGGTGGAAACTGTTGGAGCAGGGACCTAAAAGTCAGGCGACTTCTAAAACCTGCTCGGTTGGACCGTCGTCTGTCATTGACGCCTCCGATCTCAAAGGAAGAGAGCCGTTAAGGCCATCAAAGCGCCAGCGAGGCCATGAAGACCATCCTGCAGATCGAAACCAAGGAATGCCGCAAAGCTGAACATTGGACCTGGAACAGCTTGCGCCGCGCCATAGCCCACCAAAAACTGATCCAGTCCGATCCAACCCTGGGGGACAAGGGAGTGTTCCAGCAACGGCATCACCACATGCCCACCGCCAAACACTAAGGATCCCGTTCGCAGAAAGGCACTGAGCTGCTGCATGACAAGCGGCCTATCCGCATCCGAAAGCCAAGGCAGCGCTAAAAGCAAAAGCAGCAAAAGCCCAAGAAAACCCATACCAGCAGAACGACTGAGTGGAACAACGAGACGATTCGACTGCAATGGCTCGTGATCGGGAGTCGTTAGGGCCAGAAGACCAACGATTCCACCAAGCAACAAGGCCAGCAGCTGCGCCCAAGCATGAGGGACCAACAGAACCAGAACGGCAGACAAGGCCATCAAGCTGGCCCGCTCGCGATCTGAGGCGAGTTTCTGCTGCAGTGAAAGAACGGCCTGGGCCACGACAGCCACTGCAGCCACCAGCAAGCCATCGACCCAGCCACCAGCAAGCCAGGCCGGTTGAGCCGACAGTAATCCTGCAGCTAAAACCATCAACACTGCAGAAGGCAGAGTGAAGCCAACCCAGGCAACAAGACCTCCCAGCTAGCCAGCTCTGATCAAGCCAATACCCATCCCAAGCTGGGAACTCGATGGTCCGGGGAGCAGCTGACAAAGCGCTACGAGATCCGTAAACGCATCAGCCGAGAGCCATTGCTCACGCTGAACAAAGCGCTCATGAAAGTAGCCGAGATGGGCAACAGGACCTCCAAATGATGTACAGCCCAATGCAAAAAACTGAAAGAAGACCTCCAGCAGGGAAGACATAATGGAAGGGGTCGAGCCGTAGTTAGAGCAGTGAGCACACGACGATCAATATTTTCGATCGAAAAGGGCCACCTCGGCGCTTAGCCCAGGGCCGAAGGCCAGGGCAAGGCAAGGTCCTGAACGTTCCCGACGCCTCAACCGCTCAAGGATGAACAGGATTGTTGCCGACGACATGTTGCCATGATCCTGGAGAACGGCTCTGGAATCGAGTAGTCGGTTCGGCTCCAGCGACAAAACCTCGGCACAGGTCGAGAGAATCTTGGGGCCCCCTGGATGCACAGCCCAGCTCGTCACCGCCTCAAGCTCAATGTCCACATCCTTGAGCCAATCCCGCAGCCAAGGCAACAAGGCCGCTCCAACCGTTTCAGGAACGAGGGGCGACAAGCCCATGGCAAAACCGTGATCACCAATCTCCCAGTGCATGAGATCCGCACTCTTAGGAATCACCATCGAGCCACTGCGTCGCAACGCCAAAGACTGATGGACTGGGGAAGGATTGGCAGAGGCGACAACGGCAGCCGCCCCATCGGCAAACAAAGCATTCGCAACAACCTTCTCTGGGTGCCAGCCATAGGCCATATGAAGGCTGCAAAGCTCAACAGCGCAGAGCAGAACAACGGCCTTGGGATCCATCTCGGCCAAGGCGTGGGCAACACGCAACCCATTCATGGCGCCATGGCATCCCATAAAACCGATATGTGTGCGCTGAACATTCGGCGATAGCTCGAGCTGGTCCATCAAAAACAGATCAACACCAGGCGACTGAAAACCAGTGCAACTGACGGTGACGAGGTGGGTAATCTCCGCTGATGAGATATCGCCATCGCTTAGCGCTTTTGCAGCGGCCTCAAGAGCCAATCCACCGGCGTAATCATCAAAAGCCTGCATCCGTTCGGCGGTACTAGGGCTTTCTGCGTCGTAGAAACTGAGACGCTCCTGGATCGTGCCATCGTCTCCATCCTTTTCGAGGAGCACACTTCCACGGCTGAGCACCTTGGTTTTCTGATAAATCCGTGACAACAGCCTTGTCTGCTCAGGGGTTTCGGCATTGATCCGATGCGCCACCTGCACGGCATCTGCCTGGCTCAGTCGCCGAGATGGCACCGCCGTACCAATGCCATGAAGGATGAGAGGCATGGATTAGGAACTAGCCATCAGAGGAGACACCTGATTGAGGCTGCGAATCACACGCTGCGGGATCGCAGGCCATTGGCACCCGAGGTTGAACAACGCATTTGTGGTGAGCGGTTGTCGTAACAACGTCGACAACACACTGCAAACCCGTTGACGGCTGATCGTCAGATCCACCAACCTCCTTTGCCAGCGACGCTCGAGATCCGCTGACCATTCACCCTGAGCCTCCTCCACAAATGGAGCAACCGCCGCCCCAGCGGCGAGAGCCCAGGCCATACCCTCACCAGTAAACGGTTCCACATAACCGGTCGCGTCGCCAAGCAACAAAAAGCGATCTCCTGCGAACAGACCAGCACGACGGGTGAGCGCAGGAGTTAATTGCCAACGAGACGACTCCAAGCTTCGAGGCAAGGGGAAGCCAGCTTGGTTGAGAACGTCTTCTGCCGCACGGGCCACACCGCCAGACGACTTGACCACAGCGCGGTCGAAAGCGGCCGCAAGGTTGAGAGCACCATCCTCACGTCGAACCAAGCCGACATAGCCACGCTGGCCAATGGCCATATGGATTGCCCCAGGCTCGTAAGAACCGTCGTCATCATTGATGAGGCAACCTGCCCCAAGCCTCGATTCCGGCGTGCTCCTCGAGCTGGCCGCATGGGAGGGGGACATCACCTGGTGCTGCAGTCCGGCTGCAACGAGCACCACACGGGCCTTGATCCGTTCAATGGGAGCATCACCCGGCGGACGTAATCGCACCATTCGCCCATCGGGAGTGATCTCCTCAAGCACGGCACTGGTTTGAAAGCGCACTGTTGCGCCAGCAGCCTCAGCCGCGTCGACCAAAGCCTGATCGAAGCGCTCCCGCGAAAGTGCCCAACCGCCTGGCAACTCAAGCTTGAGCGCCTTGCCACCCCAACCAAGACGAAGTTGATCGAGGGGCACAGCACCTTGATCATCAAAGACGTTCGGGAGGCCTGAGGCCGTGAGTGCTGCCAAGGCATTGGCGTTAAAGCAGCAGCCACACACCTTCCAGCGGGGAAAGGAGCGTTTTTCGACGAGCAGAACTCGTAGTCCGCGACGGGCACAATCAAAGGCGGCCAAGCCACCGGCAACTCCTGCCCCAATCACGATCACATCCCAGCTGTTCTGCATCTCAGGTCTGCATCTCAGTGGGGTCTCCAGCAGAGCCGGTAGCGCTCGGGCCAGGTCCGTTCCAAGACACAGTCGCGCAAACCAGCTTGAGAGGCGAGGTCCAGGATCTCTGAAGGAGTAAAAGCTCCCTTTACCGACAGTGGACCATCGTGATGAACCACCCAAGATCGGCTCAGCAGTCGCGTACCCATCCAAGCCAAGGAATACCCCAGACGGCTCCTAATCAGATCGTCAACAATCACAAGTCGACGAGCCCTAGCTGCCATCCCTTTGAGTAGTCGCACCACATCGGGTGGATCGAGATGGTGAACAAAAAGTGTGCAGTACACTACGTCAAATTGTTTGGATTCAGAAGGGTCCAAAGCATCAGCAACAAACACACCAACGTTGCTGTCTGATCTGGCCACATTGCGGCGGGCGAGACGCACCGCTTCAGGATTCAGATCGCAGGCTTGAACAGTTACATCCAATTCGCGTCTTCGGGCGAGCGCAGCAAGCTCAATCGCCGTATCGCCACCTCCGCAAGCCAGCTCAAGCACGCTCAGTTGAGTGGCGGGACTCTCACCTGCGAGCATCTCAACGTGACGAAACAGCCCTGGCACACACCGACTGATTCCATTGATCCGACGCAGACCTTGAAGGGCTCGATCATGCTCGGCTGGATCGAGCCCCGGCTGATCCATAACTTCGGGCCGCCGATCACGTTGCATCGAGGTCCAGCCCAACGACATGTACTTTCACGTTGCTTTTACAAGTTAGGAAGAACGCTGCCGGCGGCGCTGAACGAGGGGCTTCCCATTACAGGCGCGTAAAGGGATGGTCCGGTTTGAGCAGAATCGTCGTGGCGTGATTCACCAACTCAGACCAACGAGCTAGTACTGAACGAGAGAGCAAAAGTTGTCATGCTGCAAACCAAAATCAGCCGATTGATCCTGCTGCTCATCGGAGCAGGTCTAGCCGTCGTTGGTCCTGTTGAAGCAGGTGAATTAACGAGTTAATGCGAATCCAATGTCGGATCACCAAGTGATTTAAAGGGGTTGAAGCATGGTCTTGTGCTGGGCTACCTCGCTCCAGAGACTTTTCCGGACTCCCTCAAACTGCTGGCTCCACCGCCGGCTCCAGGATCAGCAGCCCAGGCACTGGATGAGGACATCGCCAGGGCGAATTTTGCACTTGAAGCCACAGCACGCTGGACGCAAGCCAGCAAGGATGCCGATCTCAATTTTCCTGCGGCCGCGTCCATCTTTTCCTGCAGCTTGGGAGTTGAGATTTCCGAAGAACGCACACCGAGGCTTTACACGCTCGATTCCCATAAGGCTGAAGCAAGGGTCAGGACGACGGATCACAGACCCATCACTTCAAAGTACCCAGCCCCATATTGTTAATTGATAGCGAAGCGGTTACCCATATTTCTGCCCAGTTGCACAAAAAACTAGGGACAACACAGGGACAAGCACCTCAAACCACTTCCAGCAACTGACAGCTAAGTGGCAGCAGCGGCCACCAGGGCCAGTGCTGATCAGCGGGATTCACTCCAGCTCCAGCCACCAAGCTCCTCATCTATGCAGTAATTCTGCAGCAGAATGGATCTGGCCAGAGGCAGATTACTTATCTCAGCGCAAAACAGCACCACCCGCCACGCCGGTTGGCCCAGCTCACCAACAACTCAAACGACACGAAAGTGAGAATCACCCCTGCACTGCCTTGGTTACCCGCATGCCACATTGGTTGAATCAATGCAGTCAGCAAGATGTCATCAACAGCTGCATTCATCCCCAGCAAGGCACTATGCATGGGAAGGAGCTAAGCTGACATAACGCCAAGTAGGCAAGTGATTTTCAACTTTCATAGAAAAATCGACTAGCAAATTACGGACAAGTGATCCTCAGATATTTACACCAAAAAACGTTGTCGACAAGGGTACTTTTTCTAAGTTGAGCCATAAAACAATCAGACAATGCACCCAAAAAGGAAAATCCAAGGCATCTAAACCAATTTCAAAATCAATCGATCCCCATACCGATGAGGAGTCAAAAGACGCGCAAATGCATGGAATGACGTATCTTCACCCGTGACTAAAAAACCTCGAAAAAGTAGCAGTTTATACAATTCGTCAATTCCTTTGCTTTGAGATGAAATTAAATCCTGCAAAGACTATTAAAGTGAGCGAATATCATAAATAAAAGTCTTTTCATAAAGCAGTTAAACCATGGCGCGTCCAGTACTTGACAACACCTCAACTCCAGCATTTGCAAACATAGAAAAAAATGCAAATACCCCCTCCGGCTCTGTTGGCGTCCTTGTATCAACTTTGATTGATTCAGGAGGTAGTTTAAACAACTTTAGTGATACTGATGGCGATTCCGCTGCAATTGCAATTATTGGCACAAATACTAATGGAGGTACACTCTATTACTCAATCGACAATGGAAGCAATTGGATTGATGTAGGAACAGTTTCAGAGCCGTCAGCACGAGTACTCTATGCAGATAGCAATACTCGTCTTGCCTTTGTTCCAGCAACTGATTACAGCGGAACGATTAGCGATCTAATTACCTTCAAGGCCTGGGATCGGACCGAAGTTCTTAGCAATACACCAACACTCGCCAGTAATTTCAGCTCTGCCAGGGGCCAGGGTGTTGTTCTTTCAGCAGATAACAATACCGCCTACTTAGCTGATATGTCAGCCTTAAGAATCATCGACGTGAGCGATACAAGCCAACCGCAAGAAAACGAAGATGCCCAATACACCGATGTCTCAAATGCGTATGAAGTTGCACTTTCCAATGACGAAAGCAAACTCTACCTAGTCGGTGGTGGATCAGGTCTGCTTATCTTGGACATCAGCAGCCCCACCACTACAACCTTTTTAGGGGCTTACGATAAAGGGGACGTGGCACATGACGTCGCAATCACATCAGATGAAACATATGCCTTCGTTGCTAATCGGAACCTCGGTTTGGTTTGTGTCGACATCAGCGACTCCGAAAATCCTAGCCAGGTCGGCACTGGTTATGACACTGATGGGAGCTCACTCGGTGTCGCTCTCTCTTCTGACAACCAAACTGCCTATGTGGCGCACAGTACAGGGGGGTTGCTTATTCTTGATGTCAGTAATCCATCCGTTGGCATAACCCAAATTGGACAGAATGATATTGATGATGCCAGGGGGGTTGCAATCTCGCCTGATGGAAACACTGCATTCGTAGCCGACCTCTACGACGGATTGCGAATCATCAATATCAGCAACCCCGCATCACCTGTTTTAATATCCACCTTCGAAACCCCACGCGCTGACAGAGTAACACTTTCCGTTGATGGAAATACTGCTTTTATTGGTGCATGGAGTGACGGGTTAAAGGTTATTGATGTCAGCGACTTAGAAGACCCTTCGCTCATCGGCACCTACAACACTCCAGGAAACTCTACTGGCGTAGCAGTATCAGCTGACAACAAAACAGCCTTTGTCTGTGATTGGGCCAGCGGCTTGCAGATCATTAATATTGTCGATCAAATAGCCAATGGTGCTTCTTCGATTGACACATCAGCAGCACCAATTTTCTCTAGCGCAAGTGATACCGCAAGCATCTTTGTAAGCAACTCTGCGCCAGCAATCTCAGATGCAGCTGGCATACTTGCTTTCACAGAAGGTGTTGGAGCCACTGTTATTGATTCCTCCCTCACCATCACCGATTCAGATGACACCAACATCGAATCGGCAACAATCAGCATCTCTTCTGGCTTCCAATCCGCAGAAGATGTTCTTGCTTTTACAAATGCCAATAACATTGAAGGCTCCTGGAATGATTTCACCGGGGTCCTGACACTCAATGGATCCGACACCATTGCTAACTACAAGGCAGCGCTGGAATCTGTTACCTACAACAACACCTCCGAGAATCCCAATACCTCCAATCGCACCATCTCCTGGGTCGTCAATGATGGCGACGATAACTCTACTGCTGTTACATCCACCATCACAATCGCAGCGGTTAATAATGTAGCAACTCTTGCTGGTGCTGCCGGTACTCTCGCCTTCACAGAAGGTGATAGCGCCACTGTTATTGATTCCTCCCTCACCATCACCGATTCAGATGACACCAACATCGAATCGGCAACAATCAGCATCTCCTCCGGCTGGCAATCCGCAGAAGATGTTCTTGCTTTTACAAATGCCAATAACATTGAAGGCTCCTGGAATGATTTCACCGGGGTCCTGACACTCAATGGATCCGACACCATTGCCAACTACAAGGCAGCCCTCGAATCTATTACCTACAACAACACCTCCGAGAATCCCAATACTTCCAATCGCACCATCTCCTGGGTTGTGAATGACGGAGACGGTGACTCCTCCGCTGTTACCTCCACCATCTCCGTTACAGCTGTCAACGATGCTCCTGTTCTGACCGCACCAACGAATGGAACAATCACCGAAACAGATGCTTCCTCCGACACCACAACCTCTGGACTGACGGGTACTCTCTCGGCCACAGATGCCGATGCAGACACGCTCGCTTACTCCATCACCGGTGGCACGATCGACAGTGGTACTTCAACCCTTGCTGGCACCTACGGCTCATTAGATGTCAACACCTCCACAGGTGCTTACATCTACACCCCAACATCTGCTGCTGTTGAAGCACACTGCGTTGGATCTTCTCAAGATTCCTTCACTGTTTCAGTCAGCGATGGGGCTGCAACCGCAACCTCCACCTACAAAGTCACCGTCACTGGTGCTGATGATCCTGCCGTTATCTCTGCTGGTACCTCTGGTTCCGGTTCAGAAGACACCACCATCACAGGCACCCTCTCCGCCACCGATGTTGAAGGCTTAGCTGATAACACCTATTTCACAGTCAGCACAACTCCAAGCCAAGGCACGGCATCCATCAATGCCGAATCCGGGGCCTGGTCTTATACACCCAATGCCGACGCCAACGGCAATGATGCCTTCACCGTCACCATCACCGATGACTGCGACGGCA
>QCUM01000033.1 GCA_003210735.1 Synechococcus sp. AG-679-D13 | reverse complement strand
CAAAAAAGAGGCGGCTAAGGGATGCCGCCCATGACCAAAGGGGATGCGTCGACAAGGCTGGTACGACCAGCTGAACCACCCTCTCCAAGTTGTTGGTGCTTCTGTGGGTGTTGTTAACGAAGTTCAGAAAAAAGGGGGTGTTCCCTAAGCACCCCCGCGTTCTCGACGCATGCCCCCTTCACCGGAAGGAAGCTTTGTGAGGTTGACGTAAGAACGACCCATCAGCCGTTGCCATGACGACCAAACAGCGGCTGGGTGTGGAACCCATAAAAAAGGAAGGCCCCCTCAGGCCTCCCAAGTTCGACGCATTCATGCCCCCCTGTAAGGAGCTGCACCGATCGTCGCTAACCAATGGCCCGGTTCGCTATGCGTATATCAGCCCATTGAGGAGAGGGGCCGGCGGGGGGCAAGGTTCAAAGGAGTCAGGGCTTGCCAAGTCCTGCTGCCAACTCCAAAAGGCTGCTGCTTTCGTTGAGTCCCTCATTGACTGGTGCCTCTTAAATCCGTATGCCGTGTTCTGGCGCTTGCCCTGAGCCTTGGGCTTGGTGCGGCGGCTCAGGCTGAGTCGCGTCTGGAACGCTTGCTGAAGCCTCACTCCACGACAGGTGTCTGGCTGACCAATAGTCCCAGCAAGCTCTATTACGAACGTGCCCGCATCGGTCAAGCGATGAAGGAGCTCCAGGCGGCCGGCTTCAACCGTGTTCTGCCCAATGTCTGGAGTCGTGGCACCACCTTTCACTCAAGCGCCTATGCGCCGGTGGAGCCTTCGTTGCGAAAGGCCGGCGTTGCCATCGATCCGATCTGCACCTTGGTTGAGGAAGGTCGCAAGCGCGGCATTCAGGTGATGCCCTGGTTTGAGTATGGGCTGATGGAGCCCGCGACATCCCAGGTGGTGCAGCACAACCCCGATTGGGTGCTCGCCCGTGCCGATGGTCAGCGGTGGATGACCATGCATGGCAGCCATCGCATGGCCTGGCTTAATCCCGCCCATCCAGCGGTGAAAGAAAGGTTCATCGGTCTTGTGTTGGAAACCCTGAAGCGTTGCCCAATGCAGGGGTTGCAGCTCGATGACCATTTCGCCTGGCCGGTGCAATTCGGTTACGACGGCTTTACGGCGGATCTTTATGAGCAGGAGACAGGCAGCCCACCGCCCGTGGATCACACCAATCACCAATGGATGTCATGGCGGCGGCGAAAACTGACGCAATTGCTGCGGGACCTGCGCTCTCGTCTTCAACAGGACGGCCTGTCCAGTCGGATCAGCCTGTCCCCTGGGCCGTTCCGGCAGTCCTACAACCTCTGGCTGCAGGACTGGAAGCTATGGGCCTTCGGCGAGCTGATCGATGAACTCGTCGTTCAGAACTACGCCTATTCCGTGAAGGGTTTTGAGCGGGATCTGGACCAGCCGGCTCTGCGCAAGGCTCGGGATTGGAAGCTTCCCATCCAGATCGGAATCCTGGCGGGCTTTGGTCAACGCACCACTTCCACAGCGGCTTTAGAGGCCAAGGTTCGCCTGGCTCGTGATCGCGGTTTTGGCGTGATTTTCTTTTACTGGGAGGGTCTCTGGGGACGCCATGTGCCTGAACATCAGCGAATTCAGCGTTTCCGGGATTTACAGAAACTGGGATCTCAACCCTGAAGGACCGGGTTCGCAGCCATGACAGAAACAGAGCTCAATCGTCTGCGAGCAAAGCTTCGCCGCCTTGATCTCAATGAAGCGGCAATCAACTCCTGCTTGCATCAATTTGAGGCCGATCTTGAGACCTACGCCTCCGCATCACGGGTCATCGATTCTTGGGAGCGTCCGGATCCCTCCCAAACGGTGCTGCAGGCCCTGGCTTGCGGTTTGATTGCGGCGGTGCTTGGCGGTTGGTTCGCATCCGTGTCCTGAAACAACGTCCTGAGACAACGTCGTGAAACGACGGCTTAAAACGACCAACCGACATTCATGCCCGACGCTCAAGCAATGCAACTGATTCTGTTCAGCGGTGGAGTGGCACTCACCTGTTCAGTACTCGTCCTTTCATTTGGTCGCACCGATCGAGCCGAGCGTGAGAGAAGCGGCCGACGACGGATGCGCCGGCGTCTCAATCGAATGCTGCGGCTTCCCTCGGACTGATTACGGCCGGCGCAGGAACAGCAGCACCATGCATAGAACTCCGATCAGGGGGCCTGGGGGCAGATCCAGCAGCACCGCAAGCATCATTCCACCACCGCAGAGCAAGAGCCCTGTACCAGAGGATTTCAGGATCAGGTTTCGCAGGCTGGTGCTGCGTTCCACATGAACCAGCACAGGGGCGCAGAGCAGACCGATCACCAGCACGATGCCAACGGCCGTGATGGCGCTGATCACCACCAGTGCCGTAATCACGATCGCGGTGAAACGGATCTGACTAACGGGACGTCTTGCTGCAAGAGCTCCTTCGGGATCGACCCCGATGAAAACCAGATCCTGGTAGCGGGTGGTGAAAAGCAGCACGAGGGCGAGGGCCGCAACGCCGGTGCGGACCAGATCAATGCCGCCTGCGGCAAGGATGTCGCCGAACAGAATCGACTCGAGATCGATACGGGCTTTCAGCAGGGGCACCATCAGGACACCAAGGGCTGTGAATCCAGCCAGCACGGTGTTCATCGAACCCTCCTCACGCCCTCGGAAGCGTTGGTTCAGGCGTTCTGCAACCAACGCGCCGATCAGGCCACTGATCAGGCCCCCAATGCTTGGATCCACTTCCAAGGCGATAGCCACAACAAGTCCGGGCAGCACGGAATGGGCCATGAGGTTGGCCAGCAGGATGCGCCGCTGGGTGATCAACAGCGAACCTGCCGCCGGACAGATGCTGCCGACCATCAAGGCCATCAGGAGAGGTATCGCCCACCAGAGGTCAAATTCAGCCACAGCAGTCCCCCATCACACTGTCCATATCGCTGATTGTGTTGCGCACCTGGGCTGGAGTGCCGTTGGCGACGAGGTGACGATCGATCACCAGAACGCGGTCGTAACTATCGAGGGCCTTGCCCCAGTCATGGCTGCTGACCAACAGTGTTTGCCCGACCTCTGCCTGTTGTCGCATCACATCAAGCAAATGAGCTCGAGTGGGTGGATCAATGGCGCTGTAGGGCTCATCCAACAACAGGATGTCGCTCTCCTGGATCAGCGCTCTGGCGAGCAAAACCCTTTGTTGCTGTCCACCGGAGAGCTGGTTGAGGCGTCTGGATTCCATTCCCGCCATGCCGACAAGCTTCAGGAGCTGTTCGACGGAACGCCCTTCTTTAGACCTTCTTCTTGACGTCTTGCCCAGTTTCACCATCTGCTGGACGGTGATCGGAAAACTCCAATCGATAGCTGCCTTCTGTGGCATGAGTGCAACGGATCCGTTGCACTTGACGCACCCATCGCAGCAAGGCAAACGGCCTTGCAAAAGGTGCAACAACGTTGATTTTCCTGCTCCATTCGGTCCAACCAATGCTGTCAGCGTCCCTGGCTTCAACTGGAAGGAGATGCTGTTGATGGCAAGCTTTTGCCCGTAACCAAAGCTGAGCTGGTTGACCGTCAGCACAGGTTTGTCGATGGGTATGGGAGAACTCAAGATGCTGAAGTGGTCGATTTGCTCACTGGATTTCCTGATAGAGACAGGGGCGGCTAGCTGGTCAGAATGAGAATCATTCTCGCCCATGCTTTGCCAATTCTTACCACGCGCGTCCGAATTGCACTATCCGGACTTGCACTTTTGGGGCTGGCTCAATCAGCTGCTTCCTCATCTCAGCTTGATGTTGTTGCCGTCGACGGAACGCTTTGCGACCTCACATCCACTCTGGCTGCTTCTGCGGCGCAAGTCACCTGCCTGATTCCCCCTGGAGGTAATCCGCATGGATATCAGCTCAAACCCAGTGACCGCCAAACTTTGGCCAAGGCTTCGCTGATCCTCCACAACGGATTTGATTTAACACCCGCTGCAAACAAAATTTCTTCGTCCGCACCTGTTGTTGCGGTTGGGGAGAAAGTTCTGCCGAATTATCAGGGCAATGACCCTCATGTCTGGCACGATCCGACGACTTCGGAAGGGCTGGTTCGTGTTATTTCAAGTGAACTTTCAAAGATCCTGCCTGATGCCGAGCAGGCAGCTTTGACGCAGCGAACAAACCAAGCGGTATCTGTTTTCAGTGGACTTAGCCAGTGGGGTTCAGCTCAATTTTCTGCTCTCCCTGAAAGTCGGCGTGTCATCACGACCGATCACAGGACTTACAGCCATATGGCAGATCGTTTTGGTTTCAGAGAAATTGCCATGCTCGACGCCCACACCACAGGAGGTGTGTTGCGACCTTCCAGCCTTAAGGCAATCAGCGATGAAATCAAATCATCGGGTTCTCTTGTGATCTTCAAGCCTTCGTGGAAGGCAACCAAAACACTCAAGCGCATCAGCAAACGCAGTGGCGTGCCAATCAGTCCGAATGCGCTCGAGGGTGAGGGGGTTGCTCCTGGACAAACAGCTGTTTCCACAGCTGTTTCCAACATCTGCACGATGGTGAATGGTCAGAGTGGTCAGTGTGATCAAGCTGGCGGTGATCGCTTGGCCAATAGCTGGAAGGCCATTCGTTAATTAATAGCTTTCTCCCTCTTCCGTCTCATTTCTTTCTTCTTTTCTGTGTCTCTCTTTAGTACTCGCGTCAAGCTTCTTTTGATCGGTTTGTTGATGCTTCCCTTTGCATCATCACCACCTGCTTTATCTCACGGCTCCCATGGTGGAGGTGAATCTGAGCTTGAGGCTGGTGAATTCGACTTCACTCCAATCGTCACGATTGAGGCCCATGGAGGTTTCGATACCAACCTCGAGGGTGATCCGAAGCATTACGCCTTGGATGGTTTGGTCGGGGGTGCCTTCAGCTGGGGTCTCGGAAATGGAGCAACCCTTTCGATCGAGGCTGCGGTTGGCCCTTCACTCGTTTGGGGAGAGGCTGAACACTTCTACGGAAAAGTCCACGTTCATGATCATGGCGGTCATGACGATCACGATGATCACGGTCATGACGACCACCATGACGATCACCATGATCACGACGATCACGGCCACGATGATCACGGCCACGATGATCACGGCCATGATGACCACCATGATCACGACGATCACGGTCACGACGATCACGGCCATGACGATCACGGCCATGACGACCACGGCCATGACGATCACGGCCATGACGACCACGGCCATGACGACCACGATGATCACGACCACGATGATCATGGCCATGACGATCATGGGCATTCCCATGACACGGATTACAAGCGGACCGATGTTCGCGGCTTCCTTCAGGTGCGTTATGCCCCGAATGACCGCTTGAATGTTGCTTTAAGCTGGAATCCTTACTACGTCACCCAAGATGAAGATGACGATATTGAGGGTCTGAAGAATGAACTGAGCACGAAAGTGACTTGGGCTCTTGGTGATGGAGATGTCAACTTTGCTCTCGGAGATGGACTCAGTGATGTTGTCGATGGCGTCTTCCTTTCCGTTGATCACCGTCAGGGTTGGGAGTCTGATGGAATGTGGGTTGGTAACTACACGGACCCACGCATTGGATTTGGATTCAATTACGACCAATTAAACGTTCGTATTGATGTAGGCCCTCGCTTCTATGTACCGGGAAGTTATTCCGGATTAGAACAGCGAACTGATTTTGCCGGTGAAATCTCTCTCTCCATGCCTGTAGGAGAAAACGCGAACATCTTCGCTCACTGGCAGCAGGCCTACAGCTGGGAAGATGCTCCCGGTTGGGGTGATGGCTGGCAGCATCACATCGGTACAGGAGTCAGCTTCACATTCTGATCTTTAAGTTCAGAATAATGTTGCCCGGTAGTCTTGAACTGCCGGGTTTTTTTATGTGAAGTTGTTTTTCCAAATAATGATTTTTTGGGTAATGTAAATTGCCCAATTTTGCATTTCTTCGATGGATTCCATGAGCAGCGCTCCTGAGGTCGGGATTTGGAGCCGTGTTCGCAAAAAAGATCGGCCGATGGGGTCTAAGAAATTTCACTATTCATGGAATTTTGATGATGGTGAAACTGGATTTGTTGTCCATAGAAAAAATCAAAAAGGATATAAAATGTTTTCTGATGCTAACGGTAATGGGATTTTAGATAAGAATGATATTTTGATCAGCAAGGGTAAGTTTGTTGAAGGCTTTGAGGATGTGAAGCCTGGCAAGCTTTTGCCTAAGAAGATTGATGGTGTGATTACAGCAAAACCTTTCCAGGCCCATAGTGATGATCATGACCATCAAGATCATGACCATCACCATCATGATGATCATGGCCACGACACGGCTTCAGGAATCAATGCGCTTGGGATTGAGCACCTGAGTTTGCTCAATGCAGATGGTGCCATGGTTTGTCATGACCATGGGGACGCTCACAATCATGATCATTCCATGATGTGATTGCACTTTCGTTTATGTCTTGAACGAGTCAGAGTTGTGGTTCATGTCATGGCATGAGCCATACCGCTTCTTTGATGGGAATCCTGCTGAATTCTCTCCATTCCAGTGTGGTGGCATCCATCAATGCTGCAATTCCAGTGTTGCTTTGTGAGCTCTGGCTCACGCTCATCAGAAGCTGCTGGCGTACAGGATCCATCAGTAACTTTGTCCCTGGTTGTACTTTCCAGGGATTGAGTTGTTGTTGCTTTTGAATTCGGCCCGTTTCATCCATCAGCACAATGGTTTGATCGCGCCCTTGGGCAGACCAGCGCCCAAGAATGGCCCAAATTCGTGTGCCTGCGTTGTTGCAGGCGACTGCGAGCACGGCCTGTTCACCCAGATGCAGTTGTTGCGGAGCCAAGCCTGGGACCACCAGCTCGATCGATCGTCTGTAATCCGGCCAATGTCGAATCAGCACAGCGCGGCCTGAGGCGGAGCAAAACGCGCCGAGTTCGCGGCTGCCCGGCAGGATCTGCGGAGCACTCCTGCTGACTTCGCCGAGGGTGTCAATGCGCAGGCCCTCTCTGGCGGGAACCACCATGCCTCCGCCTGCCGGTATGAGTTGCAAAGGGCCGGATGTCTTGACGCGCAGTGACCTGCGCTCTCCGTTAATCAGACGTAATTCCGTGGTTTGGCTTCCAGCCCGGAAGCCACCTTTCTGCACCAGCAGATCACCGCTGAGGTTGCTGCTGACATGGCCGAACAACAGTGGACCAGACGCCAGCGGTTCCAACGATTCGAGCTGAGGACTCGACAGCAGCGTTTTGTCCTGTTGAAGTCCCGCAGGTTTGAGCCGTCGCAGCCAGATCCGCTCCTGTCCTCTGCCATCGCTGCTCACTACAGCAATGCCACGACCATTGCCAAGGGGGACAACCTGACTGATTGCTGGCCAGATCGGCGTCAAGGGTTGCCATGTTCCGTCACGACGTCGCAACTGCAGTTGTTCACCATCGGCAACCAGGCGATTGACCACTAGCCAGGGGCGTGGATCCCACCACCAGTTCTGGGGAGAGATCTTCTGGTTGCGAAGGTCCGAGCCAGCAAGGTGCAGCAACAGCGGCTGTTCAATCGGTTGTTCTCCCTCAACGACAAGGCGCATGGCATTGCCCTTGCCCAGCCAGCGATGCCGCAGCGTTGGCTCCAAACGACTGGTCGCGGCAATCGTGGGTCGATGCATGGGGCGACTGAACTGCAGATCCAAGCCAGCGCTCCCGCTGTGGATTGGCTGTGGACTCAGACGCAGCAGTCGGGGTGGTCGGCGCAGCAACAGCTGTTGCTGCAGCAGCACCACTCCGGCAGCGCCGGCCAGCAGGAGCGTCAGCCGTTTGCTCATGGCTCGAGGGGCCGTTGTGGTCGGGGGATGGCCTGAATCGTGTCTGGAACAACCACCGCTGTGGCTTCTCCCTGGACCATGCGCACCTCCATTTGGCCCCGGATGGCGAGCCAGGCATCCGGCTCGGGCTCTTTGTTCTCAGGCCAGGCCACTGGCAAACCGGCTGGTGTTGCATCCGCGAGGCAGCAGCGCACGGTCAACCGCGCCAGGAGCGGTGGCGCATCGGGTTGACGCCAAACGAAACCGCTGATGTTCACCGGGTTGCCGTTCACCAGGTTGGGATCGGCCTGGCTGCGCAACACGCGGACCCATTCCGTCAGGGTTCGTTGTTCCGGCGGGAGAACAAAGGCCAGCTCGGGCGCTTGCGGCAAACCCTCCGGTCGATTGCTGGCCAGATCGCTGAACGAGGGTTCGGGGGGGAGCACCAGGATCATCACGGCCATGGATGCACTGGCTAGATCTCTCCATCGGCGTACGTCATTCCATCTGCGACGTTCCCGTCGTGGGCGCTGTTTGAACAGCATCAGCAACCCGGTCGCCAGCATCGCCAGCCCAGCGGTTCCAACGAGGCCATGGAAGACGTTCCGCAACAGCAGATCCAATCGACCGGATCCCCAGCTCCAAAGCACAGTCCAGCCCCAGAGCATCAGCAGCAGAGCGCGGCTCATGGGTTGGCGCCCATCACAACCGCCACAGATTGATCCACTGGCCGATCAGCAGAACTCCCAGGCTTGCGGTGGCCGTGGTGATCGCAATCGCTCGCGGCCGCATCAGCACGCTGAACAGACCCACCAGTTTGAGGTCCACCACTGGACCAAGCAGCAGAAAGGCCAGCAGGGCACCAGGGGTGACCTGTGCTGCGAATCCAAGCGCCAGAAAGGCGTCCACGCTGGAACAAACCGACACCACCACGGCGAGAAGCATCAGCGCCAGGATTGAGGTTGTCGGTGCACCGCCAACGGCCAGGAGCCAGCTGCGCGGTAGCCAGGTCTGCACCACAGCGGACAGGAGGCTGCCCAGCACCAGCAGCGCCATCAGCTCAAGAAACTCGCGTGAGCTCTGTTTCAGCATCTGGCGCGGTGTCGGCCGGTCGGTCGCGACGGCTGTCCCTTCCAACAGGGAGGTCTGACTCCCTTCTCCACCAACGAGTCCACCAGAACGCTCCAGCAGGCTGTACCGGCTCAGGGGCTGATTCATCCGCCGTTCACTCAGCAGGGCCTGCTCAAGCAGTTGACGCTCCGGCAGAAGTGTCAGCGTCAAACTCAGCATGACTGCGATCAGAAAAGCTCCCAGCGGTCTGGCGATGAGAAGCCAGGGTTGATCGGGAAAGGCGGCCCAGGTGCTGGCCATCACAATCGGGTTGAGGACCGGGGCAGCAAACAGAAATCCGAAGGCTGTTCCGAGGGGAGCGCCGCTGGCCAGCATCCGACGCGCCACCGGCACGTTGCCGCATTCACACGCGGGCAAAGCAAAACCCATCAGAGCTCCGGTGATCGGAGCGAGCAAGGCCTGCCGTGGAAGTCGGCGTATCCAGGTGTTCTGGGGGACCAGCCAGCGAGCCAGTCCTGCGATGAGAACACCCAGCAGCAGAAATGGAATCGCCTCCAGCAGAAGGCCTTGATAGATGGCCCAGGCGGTCGCGAAACGGTTCAACGCGGGGATCAGGTGCCGTGGTCGTGACCGGGAGGTCACGCAGCAATTCTTTCAGAACAGTAATCAGAAAACGTTGCTACAAGGAAGCCTGTTGTACCAATGGTTTACAAGGATTTGTGATTGAGTCAACGTTGCGATCTAGGGCTGCGCTAGTGACAGCAATAGATCCTTGTTCACCATTATCAGACGGTCTATGGCGTCTGTAACCTCCGCTGCAAGAATCGAGTTGGATGCTTCGGTTGCGATAGATCGCGACACATCAACACTCCTAAGTTGCAGCTTCAAGACAAAGGAATGTCGATTATCGAAAATCCTTAGTGATGCTTAGTAGATTAGATTAATGCCTTGTCTTGTGCTTGGCAGGGTTGATCAGTGTTCAAAGTCTAGGCCTGTTCCAGTCGCTAGTAACATCAAAACCATTTCCAGCCAGTGATACCGGCTAACCACTAGTTCAAACAGTTCTTTCATGCTGTGCCGGGGACCCCCAGGTAGCAAAAAAAAGGGCACAGGGTCAAGAAATTCCCCACGTACATACGTAGATGGCTTCACACTTATCTGCCAGAATAAATTGCGTTCAATGGAATCTTTGCGAACGGGGAGCTGCGTCAGGCGGTTGTTTCTTCAACCTGCCTGTGTCCGCCTCGAAGCCGCCTGCGTCGTCTCTTTGTCATCAAGCTGGTCACTTTTGGCTCAGACTCAGTTGTTTCTGGGGTCTTGATGTGGTGAACCGTTGATGAAATGCGAGACCCGCTACCAGCGGGAGTGATAACAGCCATGGCACAAGATCCATAACCACGGATGGTTGACCATAGGTTTTTGAAGAATTTCATGATCAGATCGATAATTAAGTAAATATACTCATCGTGTTATTTTCTCGGCGACTAATGGCTGTCAAGAGAATACAAATGCGCCTGTTATCAAAGACTTGTCCTCAAGCAAAATGCTGCCTTCTGTTGTGCCTTTTTTGTGCTTTAAGTCCATTGAGGCTTTGGTGCTTTTGGAATGTGCCATTCCTGGCTTCCACTGCCATCACTTATACATAGCCCATGATGTTCTGCTCGGGCACTTGCTTCCAGGGTTTGCCACCGGGCTGCCTGAGTCTTCAGGGCGTAGTAGCTGCGTGAGCCGGGTTTAGCCCGGTTCATTGCTTAGATGGTGCGAATGTAAGCATCTTCTGTCGCTGATCATCTCGAGTCTTAAGGGCCTCTGGAATGAAGATTTTCAAGGGATGGAGCTGCGTTCTTCTGCGCTCTAATGTTTTTGAGTTTCGATTTTTAACTTACTCATCAATGTTGAGCAGGCTACTTATCCTTGCTTCCATCCTGGCTTCAGGTGGTTCTTTCCTCCTGGTCCGACGCTTGTTTAGTAAATAAATCCCCCATAGCCCTAAGCCAATCCCCATAGACTGAGCATACGGATTGGTTATTAAGTCATGGCCATAAATAACAACTATTGGACCCACTGCTATTGGTGCAAGTGCTGACATGGCACCAACAGTGACTTTACGGGCTCTCTCTGAATAAATTTCTAGCTTGCTCATCAAGGATTAGCGGTCATTTATTTTAGCCTCTAGCTTTGCTTTTGATTTAAAAAAGCTACATGCACCTAATAGAAGATACCCATAGCCTGGACATTTGACCCATTAGTCATGCAGTCATCTACAGCTATGGGGTCCTGAGGGATCGAACAAAATCCTGATTTTATTTTAGCGATGGTCATTCAACTGTTCATTGCTCAGCGTCATCAGCGGTGTTCGGCTAGGCACCACCCTGGCCACCAACGCCGGTCTGGACGATCAACTGCGCATTGGTGACCATCACCGCAGTGAACTGTTCACTTTTCAGCTGCAATCCCCTTCGTTTCGGAAGGATCAAGTCATAGGAGGGGGAATGACCGCTTCGAAGACGCTCTTCTATTCAGCACGAGAAAAAGGACTCCGCTGAGGGAGAGGAATGAAGATGACATTCGTTCCAAAGGCTGATTATCCAAAACCGTTGTCAATGCGATGGTAAGGAACGCAGTCTCCACTCAAAAGATGACTGTTCAAGCGTTGTCCCGAAGGGTTCCATCCGACCATCCACATGCTCCTCGAGAAAAGCTTCCACAAGCGCATACATCGCCAAAGAGTTGCGTGGATTTGACAATCCATGGCCTTCGTCCGGAAAAACAACGAAGTCAATCGGAAGTTGTCGCTCTTTCATCGCCGCTGCGATGGTTTCACTTTCGGCAAGCTTGACGCGGGGATCGTTGGCGCCATGGCCGAGCAACAGCGGACGCTGAATCCGGTCCACATGCCGAATGGGCGAAATGGCATCGAGATCAACCGTCCCAACGCCGATCATGCGTTCAAAGATCGTCCTGCCCGACTCCCAATAAGGCGGAATTGAGTCCAAGAGAGTGCGCACGTTGGAAGGGCCGACCTCCGCAATGGCGGCAGCGAAGAGTTCAGGATCACGAGTTAATCCTGCAAGAGCGGCATAGCCGCCATAGGACGCTCCCATGATCACGAGTCGATCCGAATCGGCGATTCCTTCGTCAACCGCCCAGCGCACTGCATCGACAAGATCGTCCTGCATACGGCCATACCACTGGCCCTCACCAGCCAGGAGGTGGGCCTTGCCAAATCCTGTCGAGCCCCTGTAATTGACACTCAGAACGTGGTATCCGCGATTGGCGAGCAACTGATGCACCGGGTTCAACCCCCAGAAATCTCTGGCCTGAGGGCCTCCATGCACGAGCAGCACCAGCGGGTGCTGTCCGCTTTCTGCAGCGAGTGGAGTCCTTGTCAGATAGGAGGGGAGTCGACGTCCGTCTCTGGCCTTGAGGTCAAGGCTTTCCATCGGCGCCAAATCGTAGGCATCCAGGCGTGGCTGGACTGAAAAAAGCTTGCGGATCTCATCCTGCTCACGATTCCAGAGCCAATACTGCGCCCCCTGCTGGTCGGATCCAATCGCGACCAACCAGCGACGGTTGCTGAGATCACGATCAACGACACTGAACTCGTTTGGACCGGCCAAACGTTCAAGCCTGTCCAAATCCGGTTGAACCGATGGGTCCAACACCACCCGGCGGGAACGGAGATCCACCTCGCTGAGCACCGTGGGATAACCCGTTTCAAGATCACTGAGAAACGCACCCATTGCTCCGGCTTTTGAGCGATGAACAAGCTCTGGCGTGCAGTCGGTACCGCACGTCTCGAGGTGCTCTCGGCTCCAACGCACCAGCCTTGGCAGATCGTCGCCCGTGCTCAGTTGTCCATACAGCCAACGACCATCCCGTGTGAAACCACTTGGCCCGGAGTTGCTGATGGTGTCGTTAAAGCTGAACTGAAGGAACGGACGCCAACTCGAATCACCAGGAAGTTTCAGCTCAAAGCTGCTGCCCCCATCCGGAAGGACCCGGGCACGCAGCACCGGATGCCATGCGCCGTTCAACCAGTCGACACTGACCTGACGGCCATCATCCGTGGAGCGATACAGCAATCGCCTATCTCCACTGTCCACATCGACGACGTAGAGATCGTGATAGCGAGGGTCACGGTCGTTGAGCCCCACAACGAGCTCGGAAGGGGCCTCACGATCAGCTCCAACCAAGTAGGCCTTCACGTTGTTGGCAGGGGTCAGATCCCTTGTCTCACCGGTGGAGGGATCGATTCTTATAAGCACTGTGTTCTCATCACCAGCGTCATCCCGTGAAGAGATCAGATAACGACCGTCGGCCGTCCAGAACGCAGGGCGATGAGGTCGATCGCGCTGTTGGGTGATTACCCGAGCAGGACGATCTCCATCCAATTCCTGAACCCAAACATTGAGAACACCCTTATCTGGCGCAAGGTATGAAATCCAACGTCCATCTGGACTGAGCGAAACACTGATGATCTCGGGATTGCCAAACAACACCTCACGCGGAATCAAAGGCGGGAGCGCGCTGCCAGCAACGGGGCGACCAAGAAACGTCAATCCTGCGGTAAAGGCCAAAAGCAAAGCTGCTCCGGCACGCAATCGTTTTATCAGCAAAACACAACCCGATCAGCACACCCCAATTGTGAGCATTGGTCTTACGTCTGTGATGAGTTGCCTGAAGGTTCTCTGACAAGCTTGTAAAAAGCTAAACAGAAGCCCTTAACGGTCTCTGTTTAAGGCATGCATTCCGTCAACTTCTCGGCATACATACCCTCCAAAACCATTGGTAAGACAGGCTTCTGAGAGTGGTTGGCAATTCTGGGTGGATCGGGGGGGGACGTTCACCGATCTGATCGGTTGCGATCCACAGGGCGGGTTGCATATCCGCAAGCTGCTTTCGGAGTCGACGGATGGCGGAGACCCCGCTGTGACCGCCATGGCGGATCTGGTGGGGTGTGCGTCGGGGTGTCCAATCCCCCCCGGCGTTATCAGCAGTGTTCGGCTAGGCACCACCGTGGCCACCAACGCGCTGCTGGAGAACCAACAGGCTCCCGTGCTGCTCCTCACCAACGCCGGTCTGGCCGATCAACTGCGCATTGGTGACCAGCACCGCAGTGAACTGTTTGCTCTTCAGCTGCAATCCCCTCCGTTTCTGGCCGATGCCGTTGTGGAGGTTGCTGGACGCTTGGATGCCAGCGGCGGAGTGGTTGAACCCCTGCGGATCGATCTCGAGCTGCGTCATCGCCTCGCCGAGCACAAAGACGGCGGGCTTGATGTTGCCGTGGTGGCTCTTCTCCATGCCCATCGCAATCCGGTCCATGAACAAAGCTGTGCGGATCTGTTGCGCCAGCTTGGATTTGGCACGGTTATCTGTTCCCATCAGGTCAGCGTCAAGCCCCGACTGGTGCCGCGTGGTCAGACCGCTTTGGTGGAAGGAGCGGTAGCTCCGGTGTTGCGGGGTTATCTCCAGCAGGTGCAGAACGCACTGGGCTCCAACACACCTCTTCGGGTGATGACTTCGAGCGGGGCCTTGCAATCTCCCGAGCTGCTGCTGGCCAAGGACACGATTTTGTCCGGGCCTGCCGCTGGAATGGTGGGAGCCGTCGCGGCTGCTCGAGCCGCGGGGTATACCCACGTGCCCGTACTTGGCTTCGACATGGGGGGTACATCGACCGATGTGTTCTGTGTGGCCTCAGCCGAGGACACAGTCCTACAGGACTTTCAGGGCCAGACCGAGATCGCTGGACTCACCTTGCTGGCTGATCGGTTGCCCATTGAAACCGTGGCAGCAGGAGGGGGCTCAATCCTTGAGCCGCACGGCCTGCAGTTGAGGGTCGGCCCACGTTCCGCAGGAGCCCGTCCCGGTCCAGCCTGTTATCGCGCCGGTGGTCCTTTGGCGATCACCGATGCCAACCTTCTGCTCGGTCGTCTGCGGCCTGACCAGTTCCCTGCGGTTTTTGGTCCGGCTCGCGACCTTCCACCGGATGTGGCGGTTGTTCAGGACCTCTTCGCTGAGATGGCTCGGGGGCTGAACCGATCTCCGGAGTCCGTGGCGGAGTCTGCTCTGCAGCTGGCGGTCGAGAGGATGGCAGCTGCCATCCGCCGCGTCTCCCTGCATCGCGGACAGGACATTCGCGGTGGTGTGCTTGTGGCCTATGGCGGTGCATCAGGCCAACACGCCTGTCGCCTTGCTGAAGAGCTGGGGATCCATTCCGTGCTTTTGCATCCCCTGGGGGGTGTTCTGTCGGCCTACGGCATGGGTCAGGCCCGGCAAAGCTGCCGGCTTCAGCGCCACGTTGATCAGCCGCTCAGTTCCGTTTGGTTGGAGACGTTGCCCGATCAGGTGTCTGATCTGGTTGTGCAGGCCCAACAACGTTTGCAGCAACAGGGAGACTGCGCCGATCCTGGAGGGTGGAGCGACATCAGTGTGTCGCTGGATCTGCGCTACCCAGGATCTGAACAGGCCCTGGCCCTGCGCTGGACAGCTGACCTGAACGCTGTTGCTTTGTTGACGGCGTTCCAGGCACGCCATCAGCAGCGCTTTGGCTACTGCGTCGAGGGTGATCAACACCTGGTGGTCGACATGATCCATGTCGAGGTTGCGGCACCCCAGCAGTTTCGGGCGGAGCCCAGCAGCGGTGAAGCAATCTCCCCCCGCTCAGCAGTGGCTGAAGACGTTGTTCAGCTGCATCACCCCGATCTCGGCTGGACCGAGGTGCCGTCCTATCAGCGCAGTGCTTTGATCAGCGGGCAGAGTCTTCCTGGCCCGGCGCTGATCATTGAAGCGATCGGTTGCATTGTTGTTGAAGCCGGATGGACGGCCCGCGTGAATGCAGATGGTGCTCTGCTTTTGGATTGCAAACCATTTGGACCAGTGGGTTCAGAACCCGTAGACGTTGATGTGGAGGATCCGATGACGTCGGAGCTGTTCCGGCATCGGTTCATGGCCATCGCCGAGCAGATGGGTGAGCGTTTGCAGCAAAGCAGCCGTTCGGTGAACATCCGCGAACGTTTGGATTTCTCCTGCGCCCTGTTTGATGCTGATGGGGGCCTTGTGGCCAATGCACCCCACATTCCCGTTCATCTCGGTTCGATGGGGGATTGTGTTCGTGATCTTCTGGCGCAGCTTGCGGCCGGCGAACTGGATGGTCTGAAGCCCGCTGATACGTGGCTCAGCAACGATCCGTTCCATGGCGGAACCCATCTGCCCGACATCACCGCCATCACTCCGGTGTTCTGCAACGAAGCCAAGCCGAGTTTTTTCGTGGCCAGCCGCGGGCACCATGCCGACGTCGGTGGTCTCTCGCCGGGATCCATGCCCTCCTTCAGTCGCAGCATCGACGACGAAGGATTGCTGTTGCGCAATCTGTTGTTTGTGCGCGATGGCCGCATCCACACCGATCAGCTTGACGCCATCTGTGACCAGATGGCGACGCCTCCGCGCAACACGTCCGAGCTTCTTGCGGATCTGCAGGCTCAGGTTGCAGCGAATCAGTCGGGTGTCGACGGCCTCAAGACTCTGGTGAAGCTCCATGGTGAAGCGGCGGTGCAACGGCAGATGGTTCAGCTGCAGAGCCACGCGGCCGGGAGTGTTCGTGGGTTGATTGATCGACTCGCCGATGGCCGGCATCAGCTGGAGCTGGATGACGGTTCCCGCCTTCAGCTTGCGGTTGGCATCGATCGGGAGATGGGACGTATGACGCTGGATTTCAGCGGCACTTCCCCGCAGCATCCCGGCAATCTCAATGCCCCGCTTGCGGTGACCCGGGCTGTTGTGCTCTACGTGATTCGCTGTCTGCTCAAGGACGACATTCCTCTGAATGACGGCTGTTTTGCACCGATCGCCCTGATCGTTCCTGAGGGTTGTCTGCTGAATCCTCAACCTCCTGCAGCCGTCGTTGCCGGCAACGTTGAGCTGTCACAGGCCCTCTGCAATCTGTTGTTCGCTGCCTTTGGTGTGCTGGCTGCCGGCCAGGGAACGATGAACAACCTCAGCTTCGGCAACGATTGCAGCCAGTACTACGAAACGGTGGCGGGCGGTGGTGGTGCGGGTGAAGGCTTCAACGGCAGTGTGGGATTGCAGTCGCACATGACCAATTCCCGGCTCACGGATCCGGAGGTGTTGGAATCGCGTTACCCGGTGCGGTTGGAACGGTTCGCGATTCGCCGCGGCAGCGGTGGCCAGGGGATCTGGTGTGGTGGTGATGGGCTGGAACGCACGATTCGCTTTCTTCAACCGATGCGCGTCTCGCTCATCAGTGGCTCACGCAGCGTTGCTCCATCCGGCCTCCATGGCGGACGTGATGGTGCCTGCGGCGCCAATGCTGTGCTGCACGCCGATGGTCGCGAACAGCCTGTGCCGGGCTCGGTTCAGCTCGAACTACAAGCGGGAGATGCCATCCGGTTGCACACACCGGGGGGAGGAGGCATGGGGCGTTTATGAATCTGTTGTTGCTTCGCCCCGACGATGACTGGTTGGATCGCTGCTCGGTGCAACTGGATGATCAGCGCGCGCATCACATTCGCACCGTTCTCAAGCCATCGGTCGGTGATTCCTTGCGCGCCGGGCTGGTTGGCGGGAAACAGGGCAGGGCTGTGATCACCGCCTTGACTTCAGAGGGTGTGAGCCTTCAGGTGGACTTTCAGGATCCACCTCCGCCCCGGCATCGGTTCGACATCGTGCTGGCACTTCCACGCCCGAAAATGCTGCGCCGTGTGCTGCGAACGGTGGCTGAATTCGGGGTGGCCCATCTGCATCTGATCAACACGGCCCGGGTTGAAAAGAGCTATTGGCAAAGCCCATTGCTGGCAGACGCCAAGGTGGAAGAGGCCTTGCTTGCGGGGATGGAGCGAGCCAGCGACACGCTGATGCCAAGGGTGCACCAGCACAAATTGTTCCGCCCATTCGTCGAGGATCGACTCACCGCTCTCTGTGCAGGCCGCGTCTGTTGGATGGCTCAGATGGGGAGTATGGACGCCTTGCGGGACCAGTCTCCCGACCCGGCCATGGTGTTGGTGGGTCCGGAGGGTGGTTTTGTGCCCTTCGAGCTGGATCTGTTGCAACGGGTGATTGCACGACCGGTTCATCTCGGGTCTCGCACACTGAGTGTGGATACGGCCCTCACAACGGTGCTGGCCCAGGGATGATGGTTGCAGGAAATGGACTGCGCCGATGGGCGACATGAAGGACCGTGCAGGCTTGGAAGCGTTGGTTGCCGATGTAGGGAGCGGCAACATCATTGATGCCGAGCTGCTTGAGGGTTGCCGGGTTGAAGCCCACGAACTGGATGAGATGGATGCGGCGCAGGCTGCTGATGTGGCGGCGCATTGTTTCGCCGTTTTGTTCGATCACCGGGTGGAGCAACGCGATGGCCTTGAGGCGGATGTGGACGCTGGTCTCTGGAGAGGAACCGTGGATGATTTCATCTTTGTGATTCAGCGCGATGCCGTCGGTGATCTGGTGCTGGATTTCAAGGTTTCGGAGGCATGACGATCGATGACCTCAAGCGGGATCTGTCGGATCGTTTGGGTCGTCGGGTTGAGGCTGTGCTCACCCGAGATGGAGGGGCGGCCCAAGAGATGACGGATCTCTATCAACCATCACCGGCCGGTTTTGCCGGTCGTCTGATCTGCCGCGACGGCACGCGGTTGGCCTGGGAGCTCTGGCTGGAGGACGAGGACAACTGGAACTTTCAGTCGTCTCTCCTGACCGATTGATCGGGGCTGTGGCTCAGAGCGTTTCGGGTCTCAAACGACTGGGTCGATAGGAAATCAGAAACTTCTGCTGCCCTGCCTCGTCCTGCTTCACGGCAGTGATCAGGTCTTCACCGGTGTTCCAGACCCAGATCTGTTCGTTGTGACGGCTCTCTTTGATGCTGGTGCTCAGCGGTTGTCCGTGGCGGGCTCGAAGACCTGCCAGCACCTCTGTCATGTCGTCGATGGCGAACTCGTAGGCCAGGGTTTTCAGCCCTTGTTCAGGATCGATGTCAAAGGTGGCGCTTGAGACGGGAAGTCGATCCAGCAGCACTTCGCGAGCGACATACCGGCCTGACTGCTGTTGGTTCAACAGCTGGCTTCTTCCGAGATGGGTTTCGACCTGTTCAAGCGGCATTCCCCAGGCCAGACCCTCCACACACGCTTCTGCCGTTCCGATGCCGCCGAGTAGCAGCAGAGCCATTCCTGCACCGATCAGAAGGTTTTGAACCCAGCGCAACCCCTTCATCCAGGCACTTTGCGAATGGCAGATTCTGTTCGCTCCTGGCTTAGTTGCCCACCTCTGTTAAGTCAGCAAGGCCATTGATCAGCAGCGCCACGTTGTGGCGCTGAAGTTTCAGCAGGGTCGGCGCCGGACCATCTGCCTTCGATAGAGAGTCCACATAGAACGTGCCTCCGAAGCGTGCACCGGATTCCGCCGCCACTTGTCTCTGGGCTTTATCGCTGACGGTGCTCTCGCAGAAGACCGCCGGGATCTTTCGATTTCGCACAGTTTCAATCAACCGTGCCATTCGTTTTGGGGTGACCTGGCTCTCCGCATTCACGGGCCACAGGTAGGCCTCCTCCAGTCCATAGTCACTGGCCAGGTAGGTGAAGGCACCTTCACAACTCACCAGTACCCGGCGTTCGGTTGGAATCGTCTCTAGGGCAGATCTCAGCTCTTGATCCAGACGCTGCAAACTCTGTTTGTAGGCGAGGGCATTGGCTTTGAACTGGTCAGCACCGGCGGGATCCAACTGGACGAAAGCCTGCTCCAGCTGGTCCACATACGCCATGGTCCGCTGAGGCGACATCCAGGCATGGGGGTTGGGCTTGCCGGCATAGGCATCCTCCGCGATCAGAAGCGGCTCCATGCCATCCGAGAGCGTGATCGTTGGGATGTTTCCGGCGCTGGCGGTGAATTTTCTGGCCCAGAGTTCGAGTCCCAGTCCGTTCTCAATGATCAGGTCTGCACTGCTCGCCTGTTCGATGTCGCTGGGGGTGGGTTGATAACCGTGAATTTCTGAACCGGGTTTCACGATGGACCGAACCTTCAACCGATCTCCCGCAACGTTTCGCGCCAGGTCTGCGAGCACCGTGAAGGTGGTCAGCACCTCCGGCTTGTCTTTGATGAATTGATCTGTGCTGCTTTTTTGCGTGCAACCACTGCTGATCAAAGAAAGAACAGCGAGGGAAAGACCTACAGCGCGATGCAACAAGAGAACGAGGCATTGTTTGCTAACAATTCTTCCATCTGTAGTGTGAGCTCCTTGGTTTCAGTGGGGATCAGCCACTGATGGAAAAGGGGAAAGAACGGTGCGAATCCGTCGCTGTCCCGCAGCTGTGAATCCCCGATTTATCGGGGTCAGTCAGAACGCCCGCCAGGATTCCAACGACGCGGATCGTATGAACTCTTTGCTTAAGTCCAGCGCGCTGCTGCGGGTTGGTGTGGTTTCAACCCTGGGACTGTCGGCTTTTTCGCTGATCAGCCCTGCCCATGCCCATCATCCTTTCGGTATGGGGGACAGTTCAGCACTCACTCCCTTGCAGGGGTTGTTAAGTGGTATCGGCCACCCCTTGCTGGGACCCGACCACCTGCTCTTTCTACTGGCGATCGCCTTCATTGGCCTGCCGAGACCTCGCACCTGGGTCCTTCCTCTTCTGGCAGCGGGTTTGGGCGGGAGCGTCCTGTCCCAGTTCATTCCCCTCTCGGACGCTGTTGCCCCCTGGGCTGAGGCACTGGTGTCTCTCAGCCTTGTTGTAGAGGGCTTGATGGCTCTCACCGCAACACCCCCCGGCTGGTTGCTTCCATTGGTGGGCCTGCATGGTTTCCTCCTGGGCAGCACGATTGTTGGTGCCGAATCCACGCCTCTGCTGACCTACTTCCTGGGACTGCTGATCGGTCAGGGCGCTTTGTTGCTTGTGACGACGACTTGGTCCAAGGCTCTTCTGCATCGTCTCGGTTCTCAGGGGCAACGGCTCAGTGCTGGTATCTGGATCGGCATCGGCATGGCATTTGCCTGGGTCGCCTTGATCGATTGACGCATCGATTGGTTAGGGGGCTTCCCGCACACATCGTCCGACCCTTGATCTCACCCCTGGTTTTTTATCTCAAACCACTTTTGAAGCTTTTCCAGCAACGGCTGGTGGCTCTTGCTGCCCTCGGCCTCATGGCACCACTGGCTGTTGTCAACAGCCCTACCGCTAATGCCGCCGAGCTCAA
>QCUM01000032.1 GCA_003210735.1 Synechococcus sp. AG-679-D13 | reverse complement strand
TGAGAGCAACAAAAAAATAACTAGAAGCCATATAGCCCTTAAAAAGACCACACAATCGCTGGCGATCCACAAGACCATCGACCCACACTCGAACCGCCGAGAAGCAGCAAGGGCCTTCAGATCGGTAACAACACTGGGAAACCGAGCGATTCAAGAGCGTTAAAGGCAGGGGCTGGCCGTAACCTCCTTGGAGAGCCTGATCAGACCTTTGCCACTGCGCCTCACGAACAGCCTGAGCAATCGCACCGAAGACTTCGAACCGCTTGAGGCAGGCAAGGCAACGATCTATTGCTGTGGGGTCACGGTTTATGACCTTTGCCATCTCGGCCATGCGCGGAGTTACATCAACTGGGATGTCTTAAGGCGTTATCTCATCTGGCGCGATTACGACGTCACCTTTGTGCAGAACTACACAGATATTGACGACAAAATATTAAACAAGGCCAACGCCGAGGGATCAACCATGGAAGAGGTCAGCGAAACGAACATCAAAGCCTTTGAAATAGACATGGGGCGCTTACACATTCTTCCCGCAGACAAGATGCCGCGAGCAACATGCTGCATACCAGGCATCCAAACTCTTATTGGCGAACTTGAAACCAAGGGGGCAGCTTATAGCTCCAAAGGTGATGTGTATTTCGATATATCGAAAGCAAAGAATTATGGCCAGCTGAGCGGAAGAGACCCTAACGAGCAACAACAGGGCGCCAGCGGCCGTACCAAAGGAGAAGAAGAAGAACGCAAGCGACATCCCTTCGATTTCGCTCTCTGGAAAAAAACCAACGACGGGGAACCAGGCTGGGAATCGCCGTGGGGCCGCGGACGTCCCGGTTGGCACATCGAATGCTCAGCCATGGTTCGCGAAGAATTCGGCAAAACAATTGATATCCATCTCGGAGGCGGAGATCTTGTCTTTCCGCATCATGAGAATGAAATAGCTCAGTCAGAAACAGCCAATGAAGCTCAGCTAGCCCGCGTATGGATGCACAACGGCATGGTCAATGTCGGCGGAACAAAAATGTCAAAGTCGCTTGGCAACTTCACAACAATCCGAGCCTTACTCGACAGCGGTGTTTCAGCGATGACTCTGAGGCTGTTTGTTCTCCAGGCGCACTACCGCAAGCCACTTGATTTCACAGCAGAAGCTTTGGAGGCGGCAAGCACCGGATGGAAAGGCCTCAATGCGGCCATCGGGCTAGGCGAACGCCATGGCGCAACCCTGGGTTGGGGGACCGTCTCTCCCCTCTCAGACCGTGCTGCAAAACATCAAGGCAGCCCTAGCGGAGAGGAGCTGCAAAAGCTCGAACAGCGTTTCATCAGCGCCATGGACGACGACCTCAACAGCTCGGGGGCCCTGGCGGTGCTGTTTGATCTGGCCAAGCCACTCAGGGCTCTGGCCAACCGGCTCGATCGTGGCGATGGGGCAGAACTTCCGGCCGAAACGCTCGCCTATCTGGCCGGCCGATGGGACCTGCTGCGCAACCTGGCCGCGGTGATCGGATTGCGCCAGGAGAGTGAAGCCTCAACGGCTGGAGTGGATGACGCAGCGATCGAGGCGGCGATCGAAGCGCGAGGCGCGGCCAAGGCAGCCAAAAATTACGCCGAAGCCGATGGCATCCGCGATGACCTCGCGGCCAAGGGGATCGAACTGATCGACAAGCCCGGCGGGGTGACCGAGTGGATTCGCCGCTGATCCAGGCAGACTTCAGTTCCAACCCATATCGATTCATGCTCTGGTTGAAGCGCCTCAATTTCGTCGAGACAGCCAAACTCGAGATGGAGCTGATGAAGGCGTTTGAAGCGGGCGAAGATCTCGACGCGAAATTGGAAGCCCAGGCTCAGCTGGCAGGCGGTGGCGACGCCGAGGAGGGCTGGAAACTCGAGGTTTGGCAAAAGATGCTCGTACGCATTCGAAAAATGCAGGAACTGATGAAGGACAAGCCCAACCCCAACGCCTAGTCGGCCTTCAACCGTTCACCAGATCCACCAGGCTGATGACCAGTCCCACTGCCACCACAGGCGGTGAGACCCAACGCAGCATGACCAGTAGGAGCCGTTGCAGCGGAACCGGAGTTCCCGAACCCTGCAGGTCATCCTGAAACCGGTTCGGAACGACCCAACCAAGAAGAAGTGCCAAAAGCAGGCCTCCCAGAATCAGCAAGAGGCCACCGAAAACGGAGTCCATCCACCCCAGAACATCCAACGACGTGGCAGCGGGCAGACCCGCCACAAAAATCAGCGCGGTGGACACCCAGACCGCGCGGGATCTGCTCCAACCAAGCCGATCGATCAAACAGGCCACAGGCACCTCCAACAGCGACACCGAAGAGGTGATTGCTGCAATCAACGCCAGCCCGAAGAACAGAACAGCCACAAATTGACCAGGGGCACCCAGGGAGGACAGTCCCGTCGGCAGGGCAATGAAGATCGTTCCAAGGGTGGATCCGCTCACAACCTCCTGCAGGCCGAAGCTGATCACAACAGGGAAGGTGACCATTCCAGCCAGCACACCAACAGCGGTGTCCATTCCCACAACAGCCACGGCTTCTCGGGGCAGATGGGCTTTGCGATCCAGGTAGGCCGCATAGGCGAGGATGCAGCCGATCCCCGTTCCGATCGAAAAGAATGCCTGGGTGAAGGCGTTGCGGATCGTCGTGAGATTGGTCAGTTCAGCGCTGTCCCATCGCAGCAGAAATGTGCGGTATCCCTCCACCGCACCCTCGAGCCCAGAAGCCCAGACCGCTAACCCAATCAAAAGCACAAACAACAGCGGAAGTCCCCAGCGCGACAGGCGCTCGATACCACTGCGCACGCCGGCTGCCACCACCAGGGCCGTTGCCACCAGGCTCAACAACTGCCCGATCAAGGCAGCTCTGCCTCCACTGAGGCCGGCAAAAAAGGCTTCCGCCTGTTCGATATCTGAGGGCAGACCCCAGCTCAGGGTCTGCACCAGCGTGGCGCCGGTCCAGCCCATCAGAACGGCATAAAAAGCCAGGATTCCGCTGGCGGCCAGAACAAACAACCACCCCATCGGTTGCCAACGGTGGCCTGCTGCAGTCACCGGTGCCAGCAGCGGACTGTTACCGGTGCTGCGCCCCAGCACCATCTCAGCCACCAACACCGGCAGGCACACCACCAGCACGATCAACACATAGAGCAGCAGAAAAGCTCCACCTCCACCCTGGGAAGCGCGGTAAGCAAACCCCCAGAGATTGCCTAAACCAACGGCACTCCCTGCTGCTGCCAGCACAAAGCCCAAACCGGAACGCCACTGTTCCTTAGCCACCTTCTGATACCAAGCTTTTCAATAGCTTGCCAGCGCTTCGGGGGCCTGGTGGGAGACTGGTCCGACTTGCAGGTTCTGCGTGAAATCCATCAGCGTGTTGGGTTCCACAGGCTCGATCGGCACCCAGACCCTGCAGATCGCTGAGGAATTCCCGGAACAATTCCGAGTTGTATCTCTGACAGCCGGCCGCAATCTTGAGTTGCTGGTAACCCAGATTCAGCGCCATCGGCCCGAAGTGGTGGCCCTTGCTGATTCCGACCTATTGCCGGAGCTGGAGCAGCGGCTGACTGATGTCGGCATCAACGGTGCCAAAGCACCACAACTGGTGGGTGGACCCGACGGCTTGAACACAGCTGCGGCCTGGGACTCCGGCGATCTTGTCGTCACAGGCATCGTGGGCTGTGCCGGCCTACTGCCGACGTTGGCTGCAATCCGAGCAGGAAAGGATTTGGCCCTGGCCAACAAAGAAACTCTGATCGCCGCAGGGCCGGTGGTGCTGCCGGAATTGAAAAAGAGTGGCAGCAGACTGCTGCCGGCTGATTCCGAACACTCCGCCATCTTCCAGTGCCTGCAGGGCACCCCCTGGGCAGAAAACGCCCGATTGTCCACAGGCATCCCTACGCCGGGCCTGCGTCGAATTCAGCTCACTGCCTCCGGCGGTGCCTTCCGCGACTGGGCAGCTGTGGATCTGGAAAAAGCGACCGTCAGCGATGCCACGCGCCATCCCAACTGGAGCATGGGCCGAAAAATCACCGTGGATTCCGCATCCCTGATGAACAAGGGGCTTGAGGTGATCGAAGCCCATTACCTCTTCGGGCTGGACTATGACCACATCGAAATCGTGATCCACCCCCAGAGCATCATTCATTCGATGATTGAGCTGGCGGATTCCTCCGTTCTGGCCCAACTGGGCTGGCCGGATATGAAGCTCCCGATTCTGTATTGCCTGAGCTGGCCGTCACGCCTGGAAACCCCTTGGCGCCGTCTTGATCTGACTGAAGTGGGGCAGCTGAGCTTCCGCGCGCCGGACCCAGCGAAATACCCCTGCATGAAGTTGGCTTATGACGCCGGCCGTGCCGGCGGAACAATGCCGGCAGTGATGAATGCAGCAAACGAGGAAGCAGTGGCGCAGTTCCTCGAAGAACGCATTCACTTCCTCGACATTCCCGTCGTGATCGAAGCAGCCTGTGAACAGCACAAGGCCGATCTAATGGCCCACCCCCAGCTGGACGATGTGCTCACTGTTGATCAATGGGCTCGTCAGTCCGTTCGTGAGCAAGTGAAGCGGGGAGCGCGGCGCATTCCAGCAGCCTCTGTGGCAGCGTGAGTGAATCGGCGATCGTGCAGCCCCAAATCAGCCATCATCTACTGCTTTGCGCCACCCCTACGAAAGTAAAATGTTGTGATCCGAGCACAGGAATTGCAAGCTGGAATGAACTCAAAAGAGTGATCCGTGAGCTAGGACTTGAGAACACAAAGCGTCCAGAAGGAATTGTTTTAAGAAGCAAGGTTGACTGCCTCAGGGTATGCGAACGTGGACCAATTCTTGTTGTATGGCCAGACGGAATTTGGTATACAGAGGTGACCGCCGACAAGATAGAGCCCATTGTTCAGCAACATATTGTTCAGCAACAACCGATTCAAAAGTGGATTCACAAAACAACTCCATTCAAAACTAATTCTCCTGTGGTCGAATAAAAAACTTCCAACCAGTCGAGACTGACGCACAAGCAATGTCAATCCAGATTCAATTTCGAACCTTCACCTTTCCAGCAGGAGCACAACCATCTCAAGAGCCAAAAAAGCCGCATGGAAACGCAGCTTTTTTGCATGCCAATCGCTCATAAACCCAACAGAAAGGCTGCAAACACGTACAACAGACGCCCCACTCCCACGGGCCAGGTCGTAAATCGACTAGCGTGTTAAGCAAATCTAAAGCGCGGCTCCTTTCGCTTTTCCCCCAGGTCTCGATTGACATTGACAACTTCTCTTCGCCTGCCAAGAGCTGGCCTTAGAAACAGCCCCAAAACAGACCCTTACCCCACCAAAGCCGAACTACTCAGCGCCCTGCCCAAGGAACTCAGCAAGTTCAACCCCATCAAAGCCTGGGGAAGCTTGGCCATGTCCACAGGGCTTTCTCTGCTGGCTGTTGGATTGGGCACGCTCATCCCTCTCACTCCTACAGCAACTCCCCTCTGGCTGCTTTATGGAGTGATCACCGGCACCATCGCGATGGGGTGCTGGGTCCTTGCCCATGAATGCGGCCATCACGCATTCCATCCCAATCGACGCATTGAGGGCGTGGTGGGCTTTGTTTTGCACAGCGCGCTTTTAGTGCCTTACTACAGCTGGGCCCACAGCCATGCAGTGCATCACGCCCATTGCAATCACCTGGAACAAGGAGAAACGCACGTACCGCCACGCGCCACTTCACCCCAGGGGAAAGTGACGGAACAGCTCAAAAGCAAACTCCATCCTGTTGTTTTTGGCCTGATTTCCCTTTTTAATCACCTGGTGATCGGCTGGCAGCTCTACCTTTTCCTTGGAGCCACTGGAGGAGAAGATTATGGCTCTCCCACCTCTCACTTCTGGAACCAAAGTGCTGCTGAGAAAGGAAAGAGATCCTTGTTCCCAGCATCGTTCAAAAAAAGGATGATGCGTTCCAACTATGGCTTGATGGCAATGATCATGATTCTGATTGTTGCCTCCATTCAATTCTCATTAGCTCGCGTTCTCTGCCTCTACGGCCTGCCATATTTAGTAATAAATATGTGGCTTACGATCTACACATGGCTGCAACATACCGACAATAATATTCCCCACTTTTCAAACGAAACTTGGTCTTGGTCCAAGGGTGCTCTTCAAACTGTTGACCGTCCCTACGGACCTGTGCTGAATTTTCTGCACCATGGCATTGGTTCAACTCATGTTTGCCATCACGTCAATGCATCAATTCCGCACTACAACGCCTGGCGTGGAACAGAGCTATTGAGACAGCGCTTCCCCGAACTTGTTCGATTCGACCCCACTCCAATCCATCGTGCACTTTGGCGCGTTGCAACAGATTGTGGCGGAGCCGTTTACCAAAACCAATCAGACAAAGCATTTTATTATCAAACCGTCAGTCATTAACTCTAAGTTTCAGAAGACTGAAAGCTTTGATCAAACCAATGACAAGCCAATCGATCTGACCAACATCCGCTGATAAGACTTTCACCGGTGCCATGGAAACCATTGTGTCCCCCACGCGCTGTAATCAATACCTTGAAAGGCAATAAACAATCATCAGATTCTTGTTTGGACATTAGATGACTTAATTGAATTGCTGTAGATGCAGGAACCCAAGGATCATCAAAGGCCTGAAGAATCAGTGTGGGCGGAAGTTGCCGGGATGCATCCAACACGCGAGGCATTGGTGAAGCAAGTGCGTAGTAATCATCCACTGAGGCATATCCCCAGCGAGGTGCCGTCACTGCTGCATCAAAGGCCCGAATCGAGAGAGGTTGTTGCATCAACAGCTCCTGCTCCCGCTCACTTGCACCCCATGGATCTGCCAGGGTCTGACGGACGAGACGTTGAAGCAACCAGCGTTGATAGATGCGATTTCGAGGCCGCTCAATCGAGGCACTGCAAATCGCCAGATCCAGGGGGCTGCTGGCACAGAACAAGCGATCCAACACCCCTGTTGATTCCAGGCAAGCGTTGAGCAGCATCGTTCCACCAAGGGAAAACCCTGCTCCATAAAGGGGCAGAGAGGATTCAGTGGAATCTGCCCCTGCCAGCTGAATCGCAAGCGCTCGAGCCATTTCCAGCACTGGCAGCAGGTCGCTGTTGCATGCAGCGGCGTAGGTACCACCCGCAAGGTGACGACCTGGATCAGCCCCACGCAGATTGAGGCGCAAAACGGCATAGCCAGCCCTCTGCAAACTCAGACCCATCCGGCGAACGCCTGACCTGCGACTGGATCCCCCCAAACCATGAAGCAACACCACCAGGGCCTTGGGCGGCGGGGATGAAGCTCCAACCGGTTCGAAAGGCCTGTCGAGATAAGCCAGCAACTCACCGGCTTCAGCAGCTCCACTGGGGAGAGCCGGCACAGGAATGTGGATGGGCGTGCCTTGATCGAGCGGGAGATCCACAGGCCGCAAGGTGTCCCTCAGCGTCTGCAGGTCTCCACCGATCCATGGCCATCGCTGCCGAAACAAGGAAGCCCCCAGCTGCTCACGCAACTGGGGATTGTCCACCCCGGAAGGGCTCACTTTTTGCCGAGCCCCAGATCCTTGAGTTCCACCAGCAGATCTCCAAGAACCTTCTTTGCATCCCCAAACAGCATCGAGGTGTTAACCAGTTCAAACAGGTCATTCTTGATGCCGGAATACCCAGCACTCATGCCGCGCTTCACCACAAAAACGGTGCGGGCCTCCTGCACATCCAACACGGGCATGCCGTAGAGGGGGGAGTCGGGATCACTCTTGGCTTGGGGGTTGACCACGTCGTTCGCACCCAGAACGAGAACCACGTCCGCTGCCGGAAATTCGGGGTTGATCTGGTCCATCTCCTTGAGCTGCTCATAGGGAACATCCGCCTCAGCGAGCAGCACATTCATATGTCCAGGCATGCGTCCTGCCACGGGGTGAATGGCATAGGCCACATCGATGCCTGCGCTCTCCAACACGCGGGTGACCTCCCGCAGGGTGTGTTGAGCCTGTGCCACCGCCAGGCCGTAGCCGGGAACGATGACGACACGCTCAGCAGCTTCGAGGGTGAGGGCACACTCCTCAACACTGCAGCTGGTGATGTTGGTGTACTCGCCGCCACCGCCGCCGGCAACTGAGCTGGCTCCGAGGGCTCCACCGAACAGCACAGACACCAGGGAGCGGTTCATGCCGTTACACATGACTTGGGTGAGGATCAAACCGGCAGCCCCGACCATGGCTCCAGCCACGATCAACAACTGACTTCCCACCACGAAGCCGGCAGCCGCTGCTGCAACACCGGAATAGCTGTTGAGCAGTGAAATCACCACAGGCATGTCTGCCCCCCCAATGGGAAGGGTGACCCCGATGCCCAGCAGGCTGGAGGAGACGATCAGAAGCCAGAGCCCTGTGCCCGAATCGGCGTTGCGAATCATCTCCATAGCGCCGACAAGCGCCGCAACCGCCAAAGCGATGTTGAAGACATGGCGCAGTTTGCTCTGCATCCATGGGGGAGTGGACAGCCACCCCTGCAGCTTGGCCATGGCCACAATCGAGCCGGTGAATGTGATCGAGCCCACGAACACCGAAACGACAATGGACACCAGCGCCACGGGACCAGTGGCATCAAGGGCCGCCGGATACAGCGCAGCGGCGAGTGCGACCAGCAGGGACGACATGCCACCGCAACCGTTGAACAGAGCAACGGTTTCCGGCATCGAAGTCATCGGCACCCGCTGGGCCATGACCGCACCCAGCACACCACCGACGGCGGTGCCACCGATGATCCACGTCCAAGCCTGGGCATTGAACGAAGGTTCGCCGGCATAGCTGATCAGCAGACCAAGAACAGCCAAAGCCATGGCGATGGCCGCAACTTGGTTGGCACCACGCGCCGAACGCACCTTGGAAAGACCTTTGATACCAAGGGCCAGCAGCAGAACAGCAACGAGCTCGATTGAGTACTTAAGAAGGTCAGACATCAGCGGTTCTCCTTGCGGGCGGGCTTGCGGCTGAACATGGCCAGCATTCGATCGGTCACCAGGAAGCCACCGATCACGTTGAACAGGGCGAAGCCGAGTGACACCGAACCGAGCAGCAGCAGAGCGGTGTTATCGCCCGCCTTGATGATGGCGGTGAGAGCTGCAAGAACGGTGATGCCTGAGATGGCATTGGCTCCACTCATCAATGGGGTGTGAAGCGTGGGGGGCACTTTGCCGATCAGCTCAAACCCAAGAAGGCTGCCGAGCAGGAGGACCCAGAGAAATTCAACAAACATCAGTTAGCTCCAGGGGTGAGAACGTCGCCGCGGCGGATCGTGCCGTCCTGGGCGATGAGACAGCCGGCAATCAACTCATCATCGAGATCGAGGCTGAGGGAACAGTCCTTGAGAGTGGGTTCAAGCAACGCCACAAGATTCCGGGCATACAGCGCACTGGCGTGATTGGGCACCGTGCAGGGCAGATCATTGCCACCAATGAGCTTCACGCCCTTCCTTTCAACGGTCTGGCCTGGAACGGTGCCGGCGCAGTTGCCACCTTGGGCCACGGCCAGATCGACCACAACAGCACCAGGCCGCATGCGATCCAGCATGTCTTCACTGATCAAGCGCGGAGCCTGACGACCAGGGACCTGGGCGGTGCAGATGGCCACATCTGCTTCGGCCAGCTGGTCGGACAACTGCTGACGCTGTGCGGCCAGAAAAGCATCGGAGGCCTGCTTGGCATACCCACCGGATTCCGCAGGCTTGTCGTCCATTTCGGGGGGTTCGATGAACCGTCCGCCGAGAGACTCCACCTGCTCCTTCACGGCAGGACGAATATCGCTCACATAAACCACGGCACCCAGTCGGCGTGCGGTGGCCACCGCCTGCAGACCGGCCACGCCGGCCCCGAGGATCACCACCCTTGCCGGTTGAACAGTTCCCGCCGCTGTCATCAGCATGGGGAAGTAGCGGTCCAGAGCGGCCGAAGCCAACAGCACGGATTTGTATCCAGCGATGTTGGCCTGCGACGAAAGAGCATCCGCAGACTGGGCTCGACTGATCCGGGGCAGGAGCTCCAGGGCCATGGCCGAAAGGCCGCTGCGCTGGAGATTTGCCGTGAGCCCTCCGTTGTCATATGGCGCAAGCAGACCAACCACAAGGGCACCCTTGCGAAGACGTCCCAGGCTCACCTCAGACGGACTCTGAACGCATAACAGTGCATCTGCGGCCGACCAAGCAGCTCCATCGCCGGGGTTGGCCAGTTCAGCTCCATTGGCTCCATACGAATCATCGAGGTAGCCGGAGGCTGAACCAGCCCCCCGCTCCACGGTCACATTGCAACCGAGGGAGACGAATTTTTTAACCGTGTCGGGCGTCGCTGCGACCCGTGTTTCACCCGGAGCTGTCTCAACCGGTATCAGAAGTCTGGGCAAGGCGTGCACATCCACCGACCCACGAAAGGTTACGGGGTCAACCTCTGAAATATCCGCAGGTTTTCTGAAGAACCAACGGCGCTGCCAGCAAGTCTGGCTAGGGGGAAATCATATTGATTGTTCCCCATGGGTCTCAGCGCAATCGAATGCCCGGATGGCGTTTGCCACAGTCATCACGGTGGGCATTCCGTGGACCGTCAGCACATGCAGACAACCCTGAATGAACATGGCAGGGACTGGTGCGAGCGTCTGGCGGAGCGGATCTACGAAATCTCCGTCGACAGCTTTTCCCAGAGCGTGATGCCAAGCCTGCATGCCTCGGGCTGGCAGCGCCGTCATCTGGACTGGGAATTCAAGCTGAACGAGCGTGAATCCGAACCCGACCGAACCCTGGTGGACGGAATCATCAACGCCACGGAGAGCTTCCTCCGCAGCAGCGAGGTTCATCGCCTGTTCATCCAGGAGCTTGTGCAGGGAACCTTCGCCGAGGCGGAGGAGGATGACCTGCGCAACCAGGCGGTCAAAACCCTGGTGGAAACTGAAATCGTGGCGATGCTGGCAGAACGGCGACAGGAGCTTCTCGATCGCCTTGCCGAACACCTGCTGGAACCCGCAAAAGGAGATTTTCAAGCAGCCCGCAGGGCCTCAGAAGACGCGCTTGAGGATGTGGAGCGACTTGTGGTGAATCACGCCGAAGCGCTCTGAAGCAACCCTTCAAATGATTGGGAGCATCTCCTGCTCCACACAACGGGCCTGCCGCCACCGTCCCCAGCGGCGCAGGAGGCGGGTCCGCAGAATTAATGGATCAATGTCGCACTCATCGTTCCAGCAGAGGTCCAACCATCGACGCCAGTAATCGACCGTTTCGGAAGATGGATGGCGCTGGGCCATGGCTGACGCCCGGACGATGCCGGAACTAAGGCTGTTGGCCGGAAGCTAAAGATGCCAGGCGGGTTCGGAATGGTTAAAAAGACTCATCTTTCCCACAGCCGCTATCTCGTTATTCAGCTTTGATGTGGAGGATCGGCCTCCGGCCACGGTGGTCCGACCACGGCAATGGCAGCAGCAACTGATTCAGCTGCTTCGCCGTCGACTTGATGGAGACAACAACGCGAGCCAGGACCTGCTGGTGTTCGCTGGACCCGGTGCCGGCAAGACGCTTGGCGCGCTGCTTGCTTTTCAGACCATGCAGCGGGAGGGGAGGTTGCAGCGTTTTCTTGTCTTCTGCCACCGCACATCGATCCTTGAGCAATGGCAGAAAGCGGCATCTCGGGTGGGACTGAAGCTGATGTCCTGGCCCGGTTGCGGTGAGGAGGCCTCTCTGGCGGATGGCCTGCTTCTGACTTATCAGAGCGCTGCGCGGCAACCTCAGCACCTTGAAGTCGCTCTGCAGGCATGGCCAGCCCATGGGGTTCTTGCGATCGCCGATGAAGCCCACCATCTGGGTGTGGATCCTGAAGACCCCACCGCGGCGATCTGGGGACAGACCTTCTCGGAGCTGACATCGCCGATGCGTCTCCGACTTGGGCTGACCGGCACGCCCTTTCGGGCTGACAATCTCGGCTTCTGCGCAGCTCGACGCATCCAGACCATTCTGAACGGGGAACGGATCGAGCAGATCCAGCCCGACCTGTGCGTTGAGCCTCGAGAGTTGATCGCTGCCGGCGATGTCAGGCCCCTGGAATTCCGATTTCAGGACGGCTGGGTGGAACACAGCCTGGAAGGGCGTCCGGATCGGGACGTCTCACCGTTGTCACAGGAACAACGAGAGAGCTGGCGAGCACGCAACCTCCGACGGGCCATCCGCTTGGCGGACAGCAGCGGCATCGGACAGCAGGTGCTGCTGCAAGCTCAGCAGCGCCTGACCGCTCTCCGTGAAAGCCATCCGAGGGCGGCTGGACTGGTGATCGCCCGTGACATCGACCACGCCAGTGCAATCGCGGCTGTTCTTCGGGAAGACGGCCATCGCGTGGATCTGGTGCACTCTCAGGACACGGAGGCCCCAGAGCGGCTGAGCCGGTTTCAAACCGGTGAGGCGGACTGGCTGGTCAGCATCGACATGTGCGCTGAGGGCTTTGATGCGCCTCGGCTGCGTGTTGTGGCCTACTTGACGACCGTGGTGACCCGCAGCCGTTTTGTGCAGGGGATCACCCGAGCAGTGCGGATCACTCCGGACCTCGCCGCAAGCGAACCAATCCCTAGGAAGCCGTCGTATGTCTACGCACCAGCCGATCCATTGCTGATGGAATACGCGCGCTCATGGTCGGTGGCGGAACCCTACGTTCTGCGAACCCGTGAACCACAGAGCGACGCGGTCCCTTCCGTGGGGGGGACCTCAACGGGGCCAACATTGCCGCTGGAGGCCGTGGACGATGGCGCAGCTGCGGTGATCCGCCTCAAGACGCCACAACTTCCATCTTTTTTGCAGCGTTGACAACATCTTTAAGCAAGGAAAAATGCGAACTTCCATAAATCAAGGTCCACTGCATGACCTTTGATCCATCAGATTGATGAACGACGAGGAGCGAAGCATGGACGCAGCAATGGAACGTCGAGTCACCGTTGCAACCGGTTGGGCATCCACTCGGATCTCCATGCTGGACAAGGATGAGCGCTACGAAGACAGTTACGCAATCACGCAGGAGTTCCGAGAGTGGATTACCTGCATCGGGGAAGACGACACCATGCTTGAGGCCAATGTTTTGGCCGTTCCCCGCAATCCGAGCAAAGGTCGACGCGAACGTGATTCAACGAGCAGCGATAACCCAATCGAAATCTAAAGAATTCATTAAGCACTCTCGATTGCAAGATCAGATACTCATCTATTTTTCAGCCAAATCCCTCTCCGGCTCAGCGGCCTGCGCCTCTAGACTCAACTCATAGTCACTCCGCATAAGAGATGTCCGCTGACCGTTCCGGGCAAGTTGAGAATGTTGTGATCGTTGGCTCAGGACCAGCCGGATACACCGCAGCCATTTACGCCGCACGGGCGAATCTCCAACCTCTCCTGATCACTGGATTTCAGAGAGGTGGCATCCCTGGTGGCCAACTGATGACCACCACTCACGTGGAGAACTTCCCGGGCTTTCCTGATGGAATCCTGGGCCCGGATCTGATGGACCTGATGAAGGCGCAGGCGGTGAGATGGGGGACGCACCTTCTCGAGGCCGATGCCGATTCCATCGATCTCAGCCAGCGCCCCTTTCGAATCGAAGCTGACGGTCAGACCATCCTCAGCCATTCGGTTGTCATTGCCACAGGAGCCAGCGCCAACCGTTTGGGCCTGCCTTCCGAAGAGAAGTACTGGAGCAGCGGCATCAGCGCCTGCGCAATCTGCGACGGTGCCACGCCGCAATTCCGTAACGCTGAGCTGGCCGTCGTGGGTGGAGGTGATTCCGCATGCGAAGAGGCTGTTTATCTCACCAAATACGGCAGTCATGTGCATCTGATCGTGCGCTCTGATCAGCTGCGTGCCAGTGCTGCCATGGCTGATCGGGTGCTGGCAAACCCTGCGATCACCGTGCACTGGAACAGTGCGGTGGAAGACGTATCCGGCAACGACTGGATGGAACACCTCACCCTGAGAGATCGGACCAGCGGCGAAACCCGAACCCTTGAGGCCAGAGGATTGTTTTACGCCATCGGTCACACTCCCAATACGGATCTGCTCAGCGGCCAGATCGAACTGGATTCCAAGGGTTACCTCGTCACTGCTCCAGGACGTCCGGAAACCTCGTTGGATGGGGTCTTCTCCGCTGGAGACGTCGCCGATGCGGAATGGCGGCAAGGCATCACAGCCGCAGGCAGCGGCTGCCAGGCCGCCCTGGCAGCGGAACGCTGGCTGAGCCATCACAATCTGGCCACGCTTGTGAAGCGAGAAGCGGTTGAACCGGCTCAGGCGGAGCGTCCGGTGAACGTTGAGGTCACGACCGAATCAACCTTTGACCCCCAGGGTTTGTGGCAAAAGGGCAGCTATGCACTCCGAAAGCTTTATCACGACAGCGACAAACCATTGATGGTGATTTACACCTCACCAACCTGTGGGCCCTGCCACGTGCTGAAACCACAACTGCAACGGGTCATCAACGAATTGGACGGCAACGCCCAGGCCGTGGTGATCGATATCGATGCCGATCAACAGATCGCTGAGCAGGCGGGCGTCAGCGGGACACCGACAGTGCAGTTATTCCACCGCAAGTCAATGGTGAAACAGTGGCGCGGCGTTAAACCGCGCAGCGAATTCAAAAGTGCGATTGAAGCGCTTCCCGCCTAACGGCGACGGGGACCTCCCGGGCGGTTGCCACCTGGTCGGCCGCCAGGGGCACCCGCGTTGCGCTCGCGATACGTGATCCTTCCCCGGGTGAGGTCATAGGGACTGATCTCAACGAGAACTTTGTCCCCGGCCAGCAACTTGATCCGGAACTTCGTCAGCTTGCCGGCAGCACGGCAGAGACATTGGTGACCAGCCGGCTGCTCGAGGGTGACCAGATAGAACCCATTGCCCTGTTCCTTCTCGATCACGCCCGAGGTTTCGATCATGCGCCGGCTTCAGCTCGATAGAGACGCAGCTTAAAAGGGCACCGCCCCTAAAGCCCTCAGCAAAGACCTCACAGCACCTAGGCTCCTCGCCTTGAAACGATGCAATCCGTGATCCTCCCCCCCCTCACCATGGACCTCGGGCTGCTGCTGATCTCGATCGGCGTTGTCAATCTGTGGAGGGCCCGCGAAAACGCCGGTTGACCACCCTTTTGCTCCATAAGCCCTACGGGGTCCTCAGCCAGTTCACCCCGGAACCAGGCAGTCGATGGGGATGTCTGGCTGACTTGGTAAGGGTTCCAGAGGTTTATGCAGCAGGCCGGCTTGATGCAGACAGTGAGGGGCTGCTGCTCCTCACAAATCAAGGGCGCCTCCAGCAACGACTCACAAACCCACGCTTCGGCCATTGGCGCAGCTACTGGATTCAGGTTGAAGGCTCCATAACCCAGGATCAGCTGCAATCCCTACGCACTGGTGTAACCGTTCAAGGGAGAACCACGCGACCAGCGAAAGCCCGGAGCCTTACATGGACGAATACTCCGCCGCTACCAGAACGGGATCCACCCATCCGATATCGAGCCAACATTCCCACCAGCTGGCTTGAACTACAGCTCTGCGAAGGCCGTAACCGTCAGGCACGGCGTATGACCGCAGCCGTTGGCTTGCCCACTCTGCGGCTCATGCGCCGCAGCATTGATCTGATGGATGGACAACCACCCCTGGATCTCGATGGACTTGCCCCAGGAGAATGGCGCGAGATCAATGCTGCGGAACAGAAGCGGCTGCTTCGCTTGATCAACAGCAGGCGCAGGCAGCCTGGGGAAGCTCCCCGACGAGGGTGACCGCCCGGAATTCAATTCCCTCAACCACACGCCAAGGGGTTTCACTGCGGTCGGCAAAACGCACCTGCTCAAAGCCGAGGGCCTGGAAATCGGCAATGAACGCTTCCTCTTGCCAGGCACCACTGATGCAGCCACTCCAAAGTTCAGGGTCCTGTTGGAGGGCCAGCGGTACGGAACGATCGCAGACGATGTCGCTGATCGCCACCCGGCCGCCAGGAGCCAGAACCCGACGAATATTGCTGAGAAGACGCTGACGGGACGCCGGGTTCACCAGATTCAGCACACAGTTGCTCAAGACCACATCAACGCTGGCGTCAGCCACCAGTGGAGATGCTTCTGCCGTCTGCTGATCCAACGCTTCGATGGCGCCCTCGATAAAAGCAACATTGGCGAAACCGATGGCATCAGCCACCTCTTCCGCAGCGCCGCGGGAGAGAGCCAGCATCTCGGCGTTGCGATCGACGCCAACAACGTAACCCTCCGCCCCCACCACCTGGGCACAGATAAAGGCGTTCTTGCCGCTGCCGCTGCCCAGATCAAGAACACGATCTCCGGATCGAACCCAACGGGTTGGGTCCCCACATCCATAGTCGCGCTCAACGACGACATCGGGGATCACAGCAAGCAGTGCGGGATCGAACCCCACCGGCGTGCAAAGACAGGCTTCCTGATGCTGAGCAGCTGCTCCATAGCGGTCTTCAACCGCCTGGGTTTGATCGAAGGACGATGGGGTGGTGCAGCATGAATCCGGCATCAACCAATGGCCTCCTGAAGTTCACGAACAACGTTCCACTGGCCGTACCAGTAATTGGCCTCGGCCCTTCGGGAGGAATCATCAAGCCCATCGATGGCATCCGGACCCAACGATTTCCAGAGCTCATTTCCGCAGGCTCGATTAAGCCCCTGCTCCGCTTCATCCGAGAGCAGTTGCAGCCGGCGCTGCAGGTTTTTCAGCTGAGCAACCGCCATACAGAGAACGAAAACAACTTAATAGTACAAACAAACCAGTCAGATTTGTCGATCAGAACGGCAACTTCTTCTTGGCGTCCTTGTCGAGATCAGCTTCCATCTCACGCAGTCGTTTGAGAATCGAGTCGTAATACTCGCGAAGATAACTTTCCATCCCCGTTGTTTCGGATGGATCGAGGCCAAACGCGGCGTAAGTCGACTCCATCGGTGCATCCAGAGACTGGCCACTACCGGTGACTTCTGCAAATGCCAGACGCTCCGCAATATTCACTGCAGGCTCAAAAAAGGAGGCAATGGCTTGCAGCGCCAAGATCGGAGCAGGTCCCATGCGGAAAACACGGGCCGACTTATCCGTGCATCTCTCGCAGAACTGCACGACTTCTCCACTGTTCCAAGCCTTCGGGCCAACCACAGGAAAGCTGTTTCGGATCGTCTCCGGACGATTGAGAGCCGCCACAGCAAATCGAGCGACGTCCTGGGTGTTCATGTAAGCAATTGATGTCGGCGAACCACTCACCCAGACGGTCTGACTCTCGAGTACAGGGATTGCAAATTGACTGATCACGCCCTGCATGAAGGCAGCAACCTGCAGGATTGTGTAGTCGAGCTCTGAAGACTCAAGAAGGTTTTCTGTGCAGGCCTTGATATCCATCAAGGGAACGGAGCGGTGACGATGCGCCCCCAACAATGAGAGAAATACGAAGCGTTTGACCTCGGCCCGCTCACAGGCACGCAAGAGGTTCACCTTTCCATCCCAGTCGGTGATGTAGATGCTCTTGGGGTCGTCCGGTCGACTCGTTGCAGCATCAATGACCGCATCAACCCCATCGAGGGCGTAGTCAAGACTTTCCGGGTTGAGAAGGTTGCCTCTTGTTAACTCGCAACCCCACTCCTGCAGAAATGCAGCTTTGCGAGGGGTCCGAACCATGCAACGAACCTGGTGGCCTTCATCGAGGGCACGGCGGGCGATCTGTCGACCGAGGGTGCCCGTGCCACCAACCACCAGAACCTGCATGGGGCCCATCTGAACAAGTCTGGGAGCTTAGATGGCCCGTGCCGAGAGTCGAGAGTCAGTCACCCTGAAGCTTGAGCAACAGGGCACCACCCGCCAGACCGATGGGAATGAGCACCCAGAAGATGGCGGCTGTTCCAAAGATCTCCGAAGCCATGACGATGTCGCGCTACTGGAGCTATTAAATCCTGTCTCGTGAGAGTGCGCTGCAGGTCTGTAACAGGTCGGGAAGATCAGCGTCGGTGCGGATCTGACCCCCCATCAATCCACTGGCAGATGCTTGATGACCCTTCTGGCGCAGGGCCTGCACGAGGTCGTCGATGGGTGGCGGACCACTGCTTCCAACACGCTTGGCGAGCTCTGCCGTAGGCCACACCGTGGGTGGAATGCCGTGATCCGCGACAAGACGAAGCAGCAAACGGCGACTGGAAGTCGCGATCGCATCCGACTGCACAAGCCAAGGATCCGCCAGAAGCGCCATCAGGGTTGCCTGATCCTGAAGCGGACCGATCCACAACGGGCCACTGACACTCCAGCGTCCCTCCCCTTCAGAGCAGTAACAGGGAGGCCAGCCGCTGAGCTTCAACAGTGGTTGAAAGTCTTGCGCTCCGCAGCATTCACAGCGAGCCACCAGGCCGAGGCACTGCTCCTCCAGAGGCTGCAGTTGGCGGTGGAATCTCACCGCCAACCTGAACGTGCGTCCTTCACTGAAGCTCAGAAGGGGCTGAATGCCACGTCCCAAGAGCCATGCCTGGCGCGCCAGGAGCCCCAGCTGCTGCCTCAGGGCTATCTCCCAGCTGGCCGGATGAACACGAGCTGCTGAACCCAGATTGCGAATCGCTGCTCGACGGTCATGGCCGGTGGGCGAACGGCCATCTGTGCTTGCCAGCAGCAGGATCCCCCCAAAGCGAAGCACCTGCAGCACCGGTTGCAGCAGCGCCCCGGGAGCACCGAAGGCATCAACATCAATCAGATCAAAGAAATGCCCACCGAGGTAAGCCCTGGCCAGCAACTGATCTGCCGGAGATGTGCTGACCTCAGCCGAAAGGGCTGCCGCCTCCAGGTTCGCTTCCAGGAAGGCCCGTCGATCGGCATCTGCATCATTGACATGCAGTTGCACCGGAACACAGTCCGGCGCCTTGGATTCAAGCCCCCAGCGCACGGCCCGGATGCCGCACCCGGCCATGAGATCAAGCCATCGCAGCGGCCCAGAGGCCTGACTTCGTTGAAGCCGCGCAAGCAGAACCGAAAGATCCCTGGCGGGACGGGATTCCGGTCGAAAGAATCCTGACCCGAGCTTGAGAACAGCGGCTCCTTCGCGATAGTGGGAGTCCAGAGAACTCAGGTCTGTGGTCGCTGCTGTTGACCAGACTGCCGATTGGGGTGTCCAGCAGATCTGGAGTTGGAGGGGGTACCGCTGCCATTGGCGTGTGACTGGCCCGGCAGGAGCGCCTCCACTACTGCTGCTGCATGGTTTCGGAGCGTCCAGCAGCCACTGGCGCCGCACGGCACCTCGCCTTGCCGAACGTGGTTGGAGGGTTTACAGCCTTGACCTGCTCGGATTCGGGGCCTCGGAGCAGCCCGCTCGTCCCCTCAGCAACGGGCTCTGGGGATATCAGGTGTGTGCATTCCTCAGGCAAGTGGTTCAGCAGCCCGCAGTGCTGATCGGCAACTCGCTTGGAGGGCTGACGGCTCTGACGGCAGCCGTTCTGCAACCGAAGTGGGTGGATGCGGTGGTGGCAGCACCCCTGCCGGACCCAGCACTGCTGAACCCCGTACCCAGAACAATGGCGCGATGGAAGCGACGGTGGATGCGACGCCTGTTGCGGATCATCCTGCGTCTGCTGCCACTTGAGCTGCTCGTTCCGCTGATTAGCAGGACGTCACTGCTGAAGAGGGGATTGCAGGGGGCGTACTTCAACAGCGTTGCAGGGGATCGGGACCTGCTCAAATTGATCGCCCGCCCGGCACAACGTCCAACCGCAGCACGGGCGTTGCGGGGAATGTGCTTCGGCATGGCCCTGCGTGCTCAGGTCAGCACCGCTCCCGCCTTGCTGGTTGCTCTGCAGCGGCCGTTGCTGTTGATCTGGGGTCGCGAGGACCGCTTCGTGCCGCTCAGCATCGGTGAGTCCATCCATCATCAGCACCCCCACATCGACCTTGTGGCACTGGAAGGCTGCGGCCATTGCCCCCACGACGAAGTGCCGGAACGCTTTATTGACGTGCTGTTGCCCTGGCTGGACCGTAACTTGGGTGACATCAGACCGGCAGGGGACAAGCAGCGGCGATGAAACACACCCTTTCGGTGGTTGTGGAAGATGAATCCGGCGCTCTGAGCCGGATCGCAGGCCTGTTCGCTCGACGCGGCTTCAACATCGACAGCCTTGCCGTGGGTCCGGCTGAGGCGGAGGGACAATCGCGCCTGACCATGGTGGTGGAGGGTGACGACCAGACCCTTCAGCAGATGAGCAAGCAGCTCGACAAGCTGGTGAACGTGCTGCAGGTTCTCGATCTCACCAAGCGACCAGCCGTGGAACGGGAGCTGATGCTGCTGAAGGTTTCAGCTCCGGCCGAGTGCCGCAGCGCTGTGTTCGAGCTGGTTCAGGTGTTCCGCGCCAAAGTTGTGGATGTGGCCGACGAGGCCCTCACCCTTGAGGTGGTTGGCGACCCAGGCAAACTTGTAGCTCTGGAACGCCTGATGGCCCCGTTCGGCATCCTTGAAATTGCACGCACCGGCAAGGTGGCCCTTGAACGGGCCTCCGGCGTGAACACCGAGCTGCTCAAGGTCTCACCGAGCGAAAGTCGAATACCAGCCTGACTTCACTGACTCAAGCTGGCACTGTTGATTCGATCTCCCTGCTCGATTTGGTCGACAACATCGAGGCCCTCAATCACGCGACCGAAAACGGCATAGCGACCATCCAGTTCCGGCAGAGGTCGTAGGGCCACATAGAACTGCGCACTGGCGGAATCCGGAGCCTGGGAACGAGCCATGGCAACTGAGCCACGTTCATGGTTCAGCACCAAACGCTCTAGCTCAGCGGGATTGGAGCTTGCGCGGCTGTAACGCGGTGTGTCTTCCCCCTGGAAAAGAACCTCCAGCGGTATAAGGCGAGCCTGGCCGGAGGAAGGATCCACAAAACTGCCAGTGCCGAGTTTGGTCAATGGCACCGATCGATCACTCGACTGCGGGTCTCCCCCCTGAACCACGAAAGGGACAGGCTCCTTCACCACTCGGTGAAACATCGTTCCGTCGTAGACGCCACGGTTGACCAGATCAACGAAATTTCCGGCGGTGAGTGGCGCAGCATCCCCATCAACCTCAATCGTGATGTCACCCCGACTGGTGGTCATCTGAACGATCGCTTTGCCCTGGAGACAGGCCGCCTGAGCGTCAGCACAGCCTCTGGACACTTCCGCCCGAGGGGAAGCACTGCAGCTGATCAGCAGAGGAATCAGCAGAAGAGACCAGAGAAAGGAACGCCGCATTGGAATCAAAGTCCTTCGAGATTGACGCCCAGGAATCGGGCCAGCTCCGCTCCATCCTGCTCCAGCTGTGCCAGAGGCAGAGGTTCACCCACGCGTGTCAGAGGCATATCGCGACGACCCTGAATACGGAGTGCGACACGACGACGTGAATTGAAACCATCGCGAACCTCAACTTTCACGGCCTTCACGTCTTTGAGTGGAATCTCGACGTTCACCGGTTTGCGGAAACCGCGACGGCTGATGGTGACCATGCCGGCTTCCTTATCGAAACGATTGCTGCCACCACCAACATTCACCGCAATCACATACCAGAGGTAGCTGGCCAGAAGAGCCGCAGCGATGCTGTAAAGCCCCATCACCAATCCCTGGGGGACAAAGATCAGAGCGGAAGGATGACCTAGGGGCAGAAGATCACGCCCCAGGTAGCTGGACAGAGACGCGAGCAGAAATCCAATGCCGCCGATGCTGACAGCAGCTGCGACAAGAAAGTTAGACAAGCGGCGGGAGCCGAGCACTGGCTGCTCAAGCACGTCTGCGGTCATGGCCGACCCAAAGGGGGAGCCCATTGTGAATGCAGATGCCGTCCCCTGGGGGAAGAGGAAGAAATCCCTAAGAACTGATGCGATACGAGGGATTTCAGGTCAAGCAAACATTCCCCAACAGACCCTTTTTGATTGTTAAGG
>QCUM01000031.1 GCA_003210735.1 Synechococcus sp. AG-679-D13 | reverse complement strand
CCTTTCTTGCCGAGCAGTCCAACCCGCAGCTGCTCGAGGGCAGCCGCATCGGCAGCATCGGCGATTTCCGCGGACGCCTGCTGCTCCAGGGCATCCAACTGATCGGTGAGCTGCTGCAGGGTGACCGGGGCGCTCACGGAACAGAGGCGGAGAGCGACTGACTGTAAGCAGCCAGCCCGCTTAGGTTCGCCTCATCCATCAGCCAAGCCATGCGGGTCCTGATCAGCAATGACGACGGGGTCTTCGCCGAGGGAATTCGCACCCTTGCCGCAACCGCTGCCTCCCGAGGCCACCAGGTCACCGTGGTGTGCCCTGATCAGGAACGATCCGCAACCGGCCATGGCCTGACGCTGCAGACCCCCCTCCGTGCCGAGCGGGCGGATGAATTGTTCGCACCGGGTGTCACCGCCTGGGCATGCAGTGGTACCCCAGCTGACTGCATGAAGCTGGCCCTGTGCGAACTGGTGAAGGAAACCCCGGATCTGGTGATGTCAGGCATCAACCACGGCCCAAATTTAGGGACCGACGTGTTCTGCTCCGGAACCGTGGCCGCAGCCATGGAAGGCACCCTGGAAGGAATCCGATCCCTGGCCGTGAGCAGTGCCTGCTTCCAGTGGCGCCAGTTCCAGGCCGCCGCTGATCTGGCCATGGACGTGGTCGAGCAAGCCCACACCGACCTGTGGCCGGAAAACATGCTGCTCAACCTCAACATTCCGCCCTGCGAAAGCAGCGCCATGGGGGCCCTGCGCTGGACCCGGCTTTCGGTTCGCCGCTATGAGGAGCAGTTCAGCCGCCGTGAGGATCCCCGCGGGCGCGCCTACTACTGGCTCTCAGGCGAGGTGATCAACGACCTGGAAAGCGCCGGTGAAGGGCCGCGGGACTGGCCCAGCGACGTGGCACAGATTCATGCCAATGCACCATCACTGACCCCGATCCAGCCGGATCTGTTCTGGCGCGGAGCCCTCAGCAGCCTGCCGACATTGCGACTGAACGATCAGCTTGTGCGATAGATCCGCTGCAACAGCCAGAGCGAGAACACCAAGCCGATCAGGTGTGCGAACAGCACCTGGGTGTTGCTCAGCACCGAGAGCATCTCAAGGGACGTGATGGCCAGGTTGTCTGCCATACCGCGGCCGCCGATGGCGATGCCTGGGGTTTGCATCGAAGCCTGAACGAACAGACTCCCTGCCAAGGCCTGATAGCCGATGGTGGCCAGGGTGAGCCCGAGCAGGTCCGCCAGCAGTCCTCGTTTCACCAGCCGTGCCGCCTCTCCCCGGCTGGGCCGTGCCTCACTGGCGATGGCGCGGCCGGTTCGCACAATCAACCAGCCCTGCCAGAGACTGAACAGCAGCACAAGAAAAGCCAGGGTGGTGAGCGACAGGCCGGGGCCGAGACCGACGGCCCGTTCCGCATTGCGGGCGAGGCTGCCGCCGATGTTGTTGAACAGCAGCACCCCCACTACAACGATGCCAAGCACCACTTGAATCCAGAAGCGGATCCAGCCCATGCGCCGCACCCCGAAAGACAGCTGCTGGAAATCGAGACGATCCGCCATCTCTCAGGAGGTCAGTCGTCCAAACTTGCCACCAAAGCGTCACGCCTGCACCCCGCGTTGATTCCCCTCTGTTCACCGACGGACGCCCGTAAGCCGACAGCGCTGGCCCTGGGGAGCTTCGACGGATTGCATGCCGGCCATCGCAAAGTGATTGCCGAAGCGAGCGAGGATCGTCCCGAGGACGTGGTCGCCAGCGTGGTCAGTTTCTGGCCCCATCCTCGGGAAGTGCTGTTCGGCGAACCACGGCTTCGACTGGATCTCCCCAGCGAGAAACTCGATCTGCTCAAACCACTGGGCATCGAGCAACTGGTGCTGGTGCCGTTCACCCAGGAGCTGGCACAGCTCAGTGCCGAAGCCTTTGTGGAGACCGTTCTGTTGGACACCCTGCAGGCCCGCCAGATCGCCGTGGGGGCCAACTTCCGATTCGGACGCAACCGCAGCGGCGACGCCGCTCTGCTGCAACGCGTTGCCGCTGCACGGGGCGTGTCGGTGCGGGTGACCGAGATCGTCGAAGACGCCGACGGACGCATGAGCAGCAGCCGCATCCGTTCCGCCCTGGAAGCGGGCGATCTGAAAACCGCTCAAGCCCTGTTGAATCGCCCCTATCGCTTCCAGGGGCCCGTGGTGAGAGGGCGCGGCCTGGGTCGCGGCCTGGGCTGGCCGACCGCCAACCTTCGGGTGGACGGCAGGAAATTTCTGCCGGGCCTGGGGGTCTATGCAGCCTGGGCCTGGCTGAATGGCACAGGCGAACGAATGGCGGCCGTGATGAATCTTGGGCCCCAACCCACTGTGGATCCCAATGCGCCCTCAGCAGTAGAGGTGCATTTGCTCGATCGCAGCCTTGAGATGGTGGGCCAACAACTGCTGGTTGAGCCAGTGCTTCGCCTGCGAGGCCAGGTGAAATTCTCAGGACTCGATGCGCTCAGTGAACAGATCGGCCGGGATGCGAATGAAGCCCGATCGCTGCTCTCATCTCAGACCGGTGTCGGGTAAGCGTTCGACAACCCCCAGACGATCAACACTCCGATTCCTCCCAGAAGGACAATGCCCCAGATCAGAACGCGCATGGCGCTGTCGGATCCGCTGTTCTCCATAGCTGGTGGGAATGCCATCCTCCTCAGAGTGCCATGAAAGCCATGGGATGTGACCCCGGCCTCGACCCGCGTGTGGCTCGGCTGATCGACGCCAACCTGGACCGTGCCCGAGAAGGGCTGCGAGTGGTGGAGGACTGGTGCCGTTTTGGGCTGGATCGCGAAGATCTGGTGGTCACCCTCAAGGATTGGCGACAACGACTGGGGCGACGGCATCAGGATCGCTACAAGAAGGCCCGCTCAACCTCGACCGATACGGGGGCAGGACTCGGACATCCGGCCCAGCTGGATCGTCACAGCCCCCGCCAGGTTGTGGCTGCCAACTGCGGTCGGGTGCAGGAAGCCTTGCGTGTGCTTGAGGAGTACGGCCGAAGCATTGATGCACCACTCGCCAAGGAAGCTGCAGCTGTTCGCTATGGCCTTTACGACCTGGAGGTGACCTGCCTGGAGGCCACGGCGGGGAGCAACCGCCGCAGGCGACTGGAGGATTGCCGACTTTGCCTGGTCACCAGTCCGAGCGACCGCTTGATCGCAACCGTGGACGCTGCCCTGCGCAGCGGTGTGGCGATGGTGCAGTACCGGGCCAAGGACGGCAGCGATCTCGAACGGTTCGAGGAAGCCCGTTCCCTGGCGGAGCTGTGTCATCAGCACGGGGCCTTGTTCATCGTGAATGACCGCATTGACCTCGCCCTTGCCGTCGACGCTGACGGGGTGCATCTGGGGCAGGACGACCTCCCCACTGCGGTCGCGCGACGGCTGATCGGAACCGAACGTCTCCTCGGGCGAAGCACCCACAACCTCGACCAGGTCCGTCAGGCGAACGACGAAGCCTGCGACTACCTGGGGCTGGGACCGGTCAACAACACGGCGGTGAAACCCGATCGGGCCGCCGTTGGCAGCGAACTGGTGGCCCATGCCTTGCAACTGAGCGAACGACCGATTTTTGCCATCGGCGGCATCACCTCCACCAACCTCGATCAACTCACTGGGGTCGGATGTCGGCGGGTTGCCGTCATCGGGGCAATCATGGGAGCCGATGACCCAGGCGCAGCATGTGTGGAGCTGTTGCGCCAGCTGATGCCACGCTCCTGACCCAATGGTTCTGCAACTCAACGTGAATGGTGAGATCCATCGGCTCGATCCAGCCCCTGAACCGCCCAACCTCGAGGCGGTGATCACCGCTCTGGGTCACAACCCCCAGCTGGTGGTTGCTGAGCACAACGGCACGATCGCTCCACGACGGCTCTGGGCCAGCACACCCGTGGCGGATAACGACACGCTTGAGATTGTCACCATCGTTGGAGGGGGTTCCTAAAGTTTCCGGAACGTCGAAATCAGGCCGTGGCCGTGTCGAAATCGTCCTGGGGTCGCCGAATCCTGGCAATCGTCCTGGTCCCGTGCCTCATGCTGGGTCTCAGTCTCGCCATGCCGCAGCAGGCGGATGCAGCCCGAGGCGGCCGGATGGGAGGTGGCAGTTTCAGGGCACCGTCCATGCCACGCACCATGCCCCGCTCAAGCGGCGGTTACCGCGGCGGCTACGGCGGTGGTTACGGCGGCTATGGCAGAAGGGGTGGCTTCGGATTCCCCTTCATCATTCCGATCTTCGGCTTCGGCGGTGGCGGTCTGTTCGGTCTGCTGATCCTGATGGCGATCGCCGGAGTACTGGTGAATGCACTGCGGGGCGCAGGTTCGGCACCCGGCATCGGTGGGGCTGTCGCCACCCCGGCGGTGCCCAGCAAGGTGAACATGATCCAGCTTCAGGTTGGGCTTCTTGCTGGAGCCAAGGCTCTGCAGGATGACCTCAGGACCCTCGCCAAATCGGCAGACACCTCGAGCTCAACGGGTTTGCAGAGGGTGCTTCAGGAATCGACCCTTGCGCTGCTTCGCCAGCCTGACCTGTGGGTCTACGCCAACGCCGAAAGCGGCAGCGTGCCCTTCAACAGCGCCGAAGCAACTTTCAATCGTTTGTCGATCAACGAGCGGAGCAAGCTCGATGCTGAGGTGACCAGCAATGTGGGCGGTCAGAACCTGAGTGGCACCACCGATGTTGTGGGGGATGCCGATGCCACAAACGAATTCATCGTGGTGACCTTGCTGGTGGCCTCAACCGCAACCGCCCAGCTCAAGGGAGCTTCGACAGCGGAAGAGCTGCGTCAGTCACTGAGGATCCTTGGTTCCACCTCCTCCACCGACCTGATTGCTCTGGAAGTGATCTGGCAGCCGGAGGGACGCGGCGATGTTCTCAGCGCCGAAGAACTGATCACGGTCTATCCCAACCTTCAGCATCTCTGAACCATCCCCAGGATCACTTTCATCAGGGAAGGCTTCTCAGGCTGAACGAAGCATCCTCAGGGCAGCCATGGCGGCGCCATAGCCGTTGTCGATGTTGACAACGGTCAGTCCTGGGGCGCAGCTGGCAAGCATCCCGTCCAGGGCGGCACGACCACCCTTGCTCACCCCATAACCAACGGATACGGGAACCCCGATCACCGGCTGTGGCACCAGACCTGCAAGCACGGTGGGCAGAGCACCTTCCATGCCGGCACAGGCGATTAAAACCCTGGCTGTCTCCAGGCGCGGCAACTGGGCGAGCAAACGGTGCAGACCCGCCACCCCCACGTCCATCACCAGATCCACCCCGATGCCATGGAGCTTCAGCGCGAGAGCGGCCTCGCTCACCACGGTGCGATCGCTGCTGCCTCCACTGACCACGGCCACCGCTGACGGCCCGTGGGGGGCCTGAGGGAGGTCTCCGAGGCTGAGACAACGGGCCTCCGAGTGCACCTGCACAGCCGGCAGGCGACGCGATACGGCCGCAGCCTTATCGCCATCAACCCGGGTCACCAGACCCAACTCACCAGCTGCCGAGAATCTTTCGAGGATGGCGATGATCTGATCCGCCGTCTTGTGTTCGCCCCAGATCGCTTCCACCATCCCCAGGCGGCGGCGGCGGTTCAGATCCAGGCGGGCATCCTGCACTGGATCGATCACGGATGGGACGGCAGCTCTTGCAGCAGCAGCTCTCCCTCAGCCAGAAGAGGGAACAACGGAGCTGCACTCGCAGGTCGGTTCAAAGCCTGATTCACCTCCGCTTCGAACCGGGCCTGAACCCGGAGCACCTCCGCTTCAGGAATGGCTTTCCACTGGTCTCGGCTGGCCCAGCGGATCAGAAGCACCCCCTCCTCGCGGTTGGGGTCCCAATAGAGAGAGCGATGTTCAAACCCCTCCTGCTGCTCCAGCCAGGGCTGCCAGGTACGCGCTTCGGCCTGTAACCAAAGGGTGCGCTGCACAGCGGGTACCTGGAGGCGAAGTTGTTCAATCACGGCACCCATCGCCATCGCCGGGGACGAAAACCCGAGCAGCATGGCCAACAGCACGGCCAAGGTGCGATTCATGCCTGACTCAGCAGGGCCACCGCCTGGCAGCTGATGCCCTCCTCCCTGCCTTCCGGCCCGAGGGTTTCGTTGGTGGTGGCCTTCACTCCGACGGCTTCTGGGGGCAGGCGGATGCGGGCCGCAAGATTGCTGCGCATCGCCTCGATGTGAGGCTTGAGCTTCGGACGCTCGGCGATCACCACCGCATCCACATTCACCACAGCCCAGCCCCGCTGTTGCACCAGCTCCACCACCTTCTCCAGCAGCAGCAGGCTGTCAGCCCCCTTCCACTTGGGATCGGTCGGCGGAAAATATTTGCCGATATCCCCCAGGGAAAGAGCACCCAGCAGGGCATCCATCACGGCATGCGACAGCACATCGGCATCGCTGTGGCCATCCAGCCCCAGTCCATCGGGATGCTCCAGGGTCACCCCACCAAGAATCAGAGGGCGGCCCGCCACAAGCCTGTGAATGTCGTAGCCGTTGCCGATTCTGATCTGCATGGCGGAGGGATGAGGCTCTTGGGCCATTGTCCAGCGGGCGTAAAGATCGGGCCGCCGCTCGCGGGTGCGTTGCTCCCTTTGCTGCTGTCGCCAGGCGTCGATCGCTGCATGGTTCCCACTGCGAAGCACATCAGGCACCGCACTGCCGCGGTACTCAGCAGGACGGGTGTAGTGGGGGTGTTCCAACAGCACGGCACTGTGACTTTCCTCCACCAGTGATTCCGCAGTCCCCACCGTTCCTGGCAGGAGGCGCACCACCCCATTGATCAGGGTCATTGCCGGGAGTTCGCCGCCGGTCAGCACGAAGTCGCCGATGGAGATTTCCTCGTCGGCCAGAGAGCGGATGCGCTCATCGAAACCTTCGTAGTGGCCGCAGAGCAACACCAACTGATCGTGCTCTGTGGCCCAGCGCTGCAAATCAGCCTGCTGCAATGGTTGTCCCTGGGGAGTCATCAACAGCACCCGGCAGCGCTCGCGACGGGGAATCGCTTCCACGGCCGCGAACACAGGCTCCGGCTTGAGCACCATCCCGGCTCCGCCGCCGTAGGGCACATCGTCGACCTTGCGGTAACGATCGGTGGCGAAATCACGGGGGTTGTGAAGATGCAGCTCGGCGATGTCATTGCCGAAAGCACGCCCGATAACGCCGAGGTCAGGCAGAGGTGCAAAAGCCTGGGGAGCCAGGCTCACCACATCGAGGCGGTAGGGCGCCATGGCAGATCAGGCTGCGGGCTTCGACACCCGTCGGATGTCGGTGCAGAAACTTCCCTGCAACGGCACCCCCTGGGAATCCACCGCCGTGGTGCTGCGCAGGCGCAGGTTGGCTCGGGTAAACCAGATCCTCTCCTGAACGACGCTGCCGTCGGAACGCGACAGGTTCAATTCCATGCTTCCGTCTGGCCAGAAGCGCCATTGCCCTGCAGTGGAGCCATCGATGCTCAACCCGCCGTCTTCAGCAAAGGCCAAAGCCGTTGCGGCCCCGTCGGGCGCTGAAACCTGCAGCTGGCCTGGGCCATGGTCCGCCGTGGCCTCAAATCCAACGACCAACTCTCCCCGTTCACTGCTGTGCCAAGCGTCGTCACCGCCGCTGGATAGCTCAAAGCTGCTGCGCAGGCTCATCCATTCACCGGCGCAGAGAGCCAGAAAAGCAGACGGATCAGTGGGGGGAAAGGGTTGATCGCTCATAGCCGCATCCTCTCAGCCGACTTCACCAGCTGGACATCGTTCAAAGGAAGTTAGGCGTCCTGGCCATACCCCAGTTCCGCCAGGCGGGCGGGCTTGCTGCGCCAGTCCGGCACCACCTTCACGAACAATTCGAGATACACCGGGCCATCGATCAGGGTCTGCATCTGCAGCCGGGCCCCCTGGCCGATGGTCTTGAGCATCGCGCCTCCCTTGCCGATCAGAATTCCCTTCTGGCTTTTGCGCTCCACCAGCACCGTCGCCAAGACAGCGGTGCGTCCGGAGCCGGACCCTTGAGCCGGCATCTCCTCCACCCGGTCGATGGTGACGGCAACGCTGTGGGGCACCTCCTCGCGGGTGTTCATCAGCACTTGCTCGCGAATCAACTCCCCCAGCAGAACCCGCTCCGGCTGATCGCAAACCATTTCCGGCGGATAAAGCTGCGGACCACAGGGCAGCTGCGCTGCCATCGCCGCTGTGAGCAGCTCACATCCATCACCGTCAAGGGCGCTGCAACGGTGGACAGGCCACTCGGTTTCAGCCAGAAGCTCCGAGTAGGCAGACCCTGCCTCGTCCTGACTGGCCAACGGAACCTTGTCCCATTTGTTCAACGCAACCAGCACCGGCAGAGACTGCTGGCGCAGCAGATTGACGATGAAAGCATCGCCGCGGCCGGGGCGTTCACACCCCTCCAACAGCAACAGCACAAGATCCACTTCACCGATGGCGCTGCGGGCGCTTCGCACCAGCCGCTCCCCCAGCAGGTGATGGGGCTTGTGAATCCCCGGCGTGTCCACCAGCACCATTTGTGCCTCCTCCGTGGTGAGGATGGCCCGCAGTCGGTTTCGCGTGGTCTGCGCCACCGGTGAGGTGATCGCAACCTTTTCTCCCACCAGTTGATTCACCAGGGTGGATTTGCCCACATTGGGGCGACCGATCAGAGCGATGAAACCGGAGCGATGATCCTTCGGTCGCGGAGTGGAAGCCATCCCATCAGTCTGAGTGGTCAAGGGAGTGCAGCCATAGCCTGACCGGGATCGATTGAGCAGCCATGGCAGATCTGCAACCCAGTTTTCAGCAGGCGATGGAGATCACTGCGGCCTGGCTGCAGAACTGGGAAAATGAAGAGATGACCGATGAAGTCCTGGCCGACCGCATCGGAGAGATCGTGGCCAGTCGCGATGGAGCTCGGGGCTTTTTTGTTGTGAGCCTCGCCGGAGACAGCGCGCTGATGGACCGTCTGCCGGATGCCGTGGTTGGGCAACTGCGCAATGGCGGCGAAGGCGTTGTGGACCTCAGCGTGCGCAATCTGGCCATGAGCAGCGCCATGGCTGTTCAACATCGTCGTTCGGGCGACAGCGCCCAGCTGGCCGGTTCCGAACGGGTCACCGCCCGCTGCACCGAACTGCTTCGTCAGTTGGAACCTTCCCTCGTGAAGGAACGGCTGGAGCAACTGCTGGCGGCTGCCTTGGACAATCAGGGAGAGGACGTCGCCTTTCTGAAGAAATGGGGCTACGACACCGAGCAGAAACAGGCCATCGGAAAAAGTGTTTACGGCGTGGCTGAATCCTGAGAATCAAACACAAAAAAGCCCCGGATGAACCGGGGCATGGTGAATGAGATCTGGGGGCCAGACATCAGTCGCGTCGACCGCCGCCGTTCAAAACAATGATCAACCTCAAGATGAAGATGAACAGATTGATGTAGGTCAGGTACATGCTCAGAGCGCCTGCCAGGTACTGATCGTCCCGATAGGAGCGGGGCATCGTGTAGAAGTCGACAAAGGCGGCCCCCACGAACAGAACGGTGCCGAAGCCGGCAATCATCAGCTCAAAGCTGGTGCCGTGGAACATCGCTGGAGCAAAGATTCCACCGATGAATTGCACCACCATCGCCAGAATCAAGCCAACGAGCCCAAGACCGACAACACCGGAAAGAGCCTGGCCTACTGAATCGCTCATACGGCGACCAACGATCGAGGCGATAACAAAGGTGACGCCCGTGGCCAGTGCGGCTGTACCAACCGCACCGATCCCCGCTACTGCACCCGCCATGGCCACCAGACCACTGAGGGTGAAACCGGTGATCAGGCTGTAAACCGCAAGCAGAGGGAGAGCGGTGGAATTGTTGCCCTTCAACGCCACGTTCTGGGCGACGAAGAAGAGAACAAGGTTGCCGATCAACGCCACCCAGAAGAGAGGCGTGAACAGAGGACTACCGGAAGCGAGAAGGGAAATACCTCCAAGAACGCCTACCGAGGTGAGAACCATCCCCCCCCCGACATAGGGGAGAGCTTTGTTGACCACATTGGGTCCCACAAGCGCACTTGATTGCGCGTCGCGGATGGCCTCTTGAAAATTGCTGCTGGCTGGCATATCGACCAGAACACAGAATGCTTTGGTCACTCTGCCAGCGATAACAAGGGTTTGGGGTGTGGATCTCCCTATCGACGCTGAATCTTCGGCGTTTTGCGCTCATCGCGACGGGCATAAGCTTCCACCACCCGCTGAACGAGGGGGTGACGCACCACGTCTGCCGCGGTGAGACGACACACCGCGACACCCTCCACACCCTCAAGCACGTCGGAAGCCTCCACCAGGCCACACAACTGGGATGGCGGCAGATCCACCTGAGTGATATCCCCGGTCACCACCATCCGCGAGCGTTCGCCAAGTCGCGTAAGCACCATGCGCATCTGCGCTGGCGTGGTGTTCTGTGCCTCGTCAAGGATCACAAATGCATCGCTGAGGGTGCGCCCGCGCATGTAGGCCAGTGGAGCCACCTCAATGACACCTTTTTCGAGCAGCACGCCCGTCTTCTCCGGTCCCAGTAAAGAGTGCAGGGCGTCGTAGAGGGGGCGAAGGTAGGGATCCACCTTCTGCTGAAGATCCCCGGGTAGAAAACCGAGACGCTCTCCCGCTTCAACCGCAGGGCGGGTGAGAATCAGCCGTTCCACCTTGCGCTCAGTCAGCATCCTCACCGCCAGAACAGTGGCGAGAAAGGTCTTGCCGGTGCCAGCCGGTCCGAGGGCGAAGGTGAGGTCGTGGCGTTCCATGGCATCGACATACTTCTTCTGCCGCAAGGTGCGAGGACGAAGCATGTTGCCGGTCTGACTGCGGGCCAGCACCTGGTCATTCATCGCGGCATGGTCGTCGCCTCGGCCGGTGTTCAGAGCACCCAGAGCCGTTTGAAGATCCACCGGCGTCACCGACTGCCCCTCCTGCCAGATCGGACGCACCAGTTCAACCACCGCAGCGGCTCGCTCGATCTGGGTCGGCCGGCCGGTGATGACCAGCTGAAGACCCCGCAAAACCGTTGCAGCTCCAGTGAGAGCCTCTAGTCGATGCAGGGTCGATTCCGCTTCACCGGCAAGAGCCAATGCAGCGTCGGGATCAGGGAGGTCGAGAACGAAACGGCTGCGCTCGCCGTCGTCAGAGACCGGAATGATCAGCCCTCGGTGGAGTCGGAGGCATCGGAGCCGCTGGAGTCGGCCTCAGCAGCCGCTGCAGCCTTGGCCTCAGCCGCATCCTTGGCGGCCTGCTTGGCGTCCGCTTCACGCTTGGCAGCCTGTTTCAGCTTGCCGACGGTTTCGGCAGATCGGACGGTCTTCTCGAGAAGTCCACCACGCTCAAGCAGAGTCCGCACCACATCAGTGGGCTGTGCACCCTGGCCGAGGCGCTCACGAATGGCCTCGGTGTCCAGACGGGTTTCCTTGGTGCGGGGGTTGTAAAAACCAAGCTCCTCGAGCGGACGCCCGTCGCGGCGGGAGGTGCTGTTGCAGGCCACGAGGCGGAAGCTCGCTTCCCGCTTCTTGCCGAACCGCTTCAGGCGGAGCTTGATCATCGTGGCCTTGGTGTGAAAGGTGGTGGGTGAATCAGACAGTGCCGCAGCACTTGCCAAAGTTCAGCATACCTTCCGGTCTAAAGATCTCCGAAGCCACGACGTTTCTTGGCTGGCTTCTGACGCTTCGGCGGGCCGCCCTTGCCTCGCCTGCCAGCAGCTTGGCCTTGGCCGGGCATGCCGCCCATTCCAGGCATGCCGCCCATCCCGGGCATTCCACCCATCCCGGGCATTCCAGGCATGCCACCCATACCAGGCATCGCGCCATTGCTCATCTGCTGCATGAAACCCCGCATCTTCTGGAAATCAGCCAGAACCTTGTCGACTTCGGCTGGCTGATGACCGCTCCCCGTCGCGATGCGACGACGACGGGACGGATGACCCGCCAGCAGATCGGGATTCTCCCGTTCCTGTTCCGTCATCGATCCGATCATTGCCTCAATCCGCTTGAGCTGCTGTTCTCCCTGCTTGAGCATGCCGTCATCAAGCTTGTTCATGCCCGGGATCATTTTCATCAGTCCCCCAAGCGATCCCATCCGCTTGATCAGACGCATCTGCTTGACGAAATCCGAGAAATCGAACGTCGCCTCCTGCAGCTTCTTCTGCATCTTCTCGACGTCGGCGAGCTCCACCTCCTTCTGGGCCTTCTCGACCAGCGTCAGCACATCCCCCATGCCGAGGATGCGGCTGGCCATCCGCTCCGGGTGAAAAGGCTGCAGCGCCTCAACCTTCTCACCGGTGCCGATGAACTTGATCGGCTGACCGCTGACCTTTCGGATCGACAGCGCTGCCCCGCCGCGGGAGTCGCCATCGAGCTTGGTGAGCACCGCACCGGTGATACCCACCTGATCATGGAAAGCGCGGGTGAGTTCAGCCGCCTCCTGACCGATCATTGAATCCACCACCAGCAGCACCTCATCCGGCTGCACGGCGGTACGGATCCGCACCATCTCACCCATCATCTCCGTGTCGATCTGAAGGCGGCCGGCCGTATCGACAAGCAACGTGTCGAACCCTTCTGCCTTCGCCTTGGCCAGACCCGCAGCCGCGATGTCCTCCGGTTTGGCCTCGGAACCAAGGCTGAACACCTCCACTCCGATTTGCCCACCCAGGGTCCGGAGCTGCTCAATGGCCGCAGGACGGTAGACATCGGCACCCACCATCAGGGCACGGCGACCCTGATCTTTGAGATGCAGGCCAAGCTTTGCGGTGGCCGTTGTCTTACCGGCACCCTGCAGGCCGGCCATGAGCACAACCGTCGGAGCTTCGGAGGCCTTGGCCAGGGGAGCGTTATCGCCTCCCATCACCTCCACCAGCTGCTCATGCACCACCTGGATGAACTTCTGGTCCGGGCTGACCCCACGAACCACTTCGGCGCCGACGGCCTTCTGCCGCACATCGGCAACAAAGTCTTTGACCACCGGCAGGCTCACATCCGCTTCAAGCAGCGCTCGACGCACGTCTTTAAGGGCCGCCTCGACGTTCGTCTCGCTGATGGTGTCTTGGCCTCTCAGCCCCTTGACCGCATCTTCAAAGCGAGCTGACAACTCATCGAACATCGGGGCGGCTCAACGGATTTGATGACCTGATCGTAAAAAGCGACGCCACCCCGAAGAATCAGCCCTGCGGGATGTACGCGGTCAGCCTCCACTGATCGCCGTCGCGGCCAAGGATGTAAGTGATGCTGAGGCTGCCTGGCTTGGTTCTGCGAACCACTGCGCCGGATCCACTGGTTGTGCTGTCGCTGTACGCCACCTCGGCCTTCAGTTCAATACGGCGCGGCTGGCGACTCACCACATCCAGTGCCGTCACAGAAGCTTCAACCACTGTGGTGTTGCCGGCGGCGACATCGGCCGCCCGCTCCTGATCCACGCGCTCAATCAGCCTCGGCCTCGCCACCACAGGCAGGTCGGAGGGCTGACCTTGTAGAGCCCGGGCCTTGCTGTCGAGCCAGCCCTGAATCAAGACCCTCAGCTGTTGCTCATCCGGTTTGTCCGCAACAAGAGGCGCAAGCGCCTTTCCTGGCGCCGTGGTTTCAGATCGGAGGTTGGCTTGCGGTTGTTCTGGGGAAGGCTTTTCAGCAGAAGGCTTCTGCGGTGGTGGGATCAATTCAGAGGAGGGTTGCTCCAATGACGGACGTTGCTCCGGCTTGGGAGGCTGATTGCTGTTGCGCTGCACGGCGAAGACGAGCGCGGACAACAGCGCAAGACCGGCTGCGCCGAGTGCCCATGGCCTCCATTGACGTGTTGTCTGGGTCGCTTGATCGTCGTCCTCAGAGTTCGCTCCAACACGCAGTTCGTCACGGTCTGAAGGTGCTGGATCAGCCGATCCCAGCCATTCCGATGGGAAAGACATCCCACCGATGGTGATTCCACCGGTCGACACACCACTTGAAGTCAGACCACTGGTGGGGGCTTCACCGGAGCTGGCGCTTTGACGATCGAGTCGATCCACGTAGGCCTGAACATCCCTGTCAGCGAACCAGGCATCGAGGTCCACACCGGCGGGATCCACATCTCGATGCCCCGGCATGACATCGCGCTCGAGCCAGACCCTGCAGTACTCACACTGGGCTGCCAGGTCATCGCCTGGATGGTCAGATAACCAGCGCAACAATTCAGGGTCCCTGATTGAGCGGAAATGGTTCGCTGCTTCGGCCACGTTGCCCAGCAGCAGATCAAGACAGCCGAGGAGCGGCATCGGGTCCAGATCGATCGTCGATAGCCGCTGCACTTGCTCGCGGGCCTGTTCGATCAATTCCGGCTTGCGACGGGAGAAACCTGCTGCGGTGAGTGCAAAAACCGCCAGGAAGCCGGCCTCGCCAGAGCCTTCTGCTTGCCAGCTGCTGAACAGATCAATCTGCTCCTGAACGGTGAGGAAACAACGGATCTGCTGGAAGAAAGATTCGAAATCGGCCTGGGTCATCGCCGAGCTGTCGGCAAGAGACAGCTGACCTTCCAGACCACCGCGTTCGCGCACGAGGGCGTCCAGAAGAGCGATGCCCTGATCGTGATCGGACACCGCACTGAGATCGCGGCTCAGCAGGTCCAGGATCCGAAAAGGGAGCAAGGACTTCAGTTCACGCTCCAGCAAAGCCTCCTGATCCGGAAGTTTTCCCATGCGCTGCTGAAGCTCGATCCCATCGCGCAGGAGCTGCGCGGCGGATTCATAACGGCGCTGTTGTTGCTCAGCCTCCGCTGCCGCTCGGCAGGCCAGAGCGGCGACCAGGGTGAGATCCGACTCACGACCACTACCAAGCGCAGGGGCCTGAGGAGGCTGCAGCCCCTGGCGTGCAAGCTGGAACGCCTCCTGAGCTGCCCCGGCTTCCCAGAGCAGGATCAGGCCAGCCACTTCATTGCTGGCCGAAAGATCCAGACCGACGGTTTCGTTGGGATGGGATTCACTCAGTGCAAGCAGGGCTGCTTCGTACTCAGCTCTTGCTGCTGCATCCGTCAGCAGATCAGCAGACCGTCGCAACAGCGTTTCCCGTTGAACGATCACCTCATGGGTGAACCCCTGATCGGGAGGACTGTCGCAACGGCTCTGAAGACGCCGAAGAATCGCGTCAGCCTGAGCCGAAGGACTGACGCCCAGAAGTCTGAAGTGATCGATGGGCAGATCCACCGGCGAGTCCCCAATCGAGGCGGACTTTAGTCAGTGTCTGGGGTTTTGCCCATTGGACATCCGTTGGCCCTTAAAGTTCTGCCTAATTGAAAGGACTGTCATGGGTCAGGACCTTGCGGTCGACACCGCTCCCATCAGCAGCGCGGCCGCCGGTCCTCACGCCGAACGTCTCTCAAACCTGGTCAGTGGCCCACGAGCCACAGTCGACCGTGACACCGGTCTTGCTCTCTACAAAGACATGACCCTCGGACGCCGTTTCGAGGACAAATGTGCAGAGATGTACTACCGGGGCAAGATGTTCGGGTTCGTGCACCTCTACAACGGCCAGGAGGCCGTCAGCACAGGGGTTATCGGCGCGATGAAGCGTCAGCATGACTGGTTCTGCAGCACCTATCGCGACCACGTGCACGCCCTCAGCGCCGGGGTTCCGGCCCGTGAGGTGATGAGTGAACTTTTCGGCAAGGAAACAGGGTGCAGCAAAGGTCGCGGCGGCTCAATGCACCTGTTCTCCAAGGAGCACCACCTGTTGGGCGGATTTGCCTTCATCGCTGAGGGGATCCCGGTGGCGCTGGGATCGGCATTCACCAGCCGGTACAAGCGGGATGCCCTGGGCGATGCCTCAAGCGATTCAGTCACCGCTGCCTTCTTCGGTGATGGCACCTGCAACAACGGCCAGTTCTTCGAATGCATGAACATGGCTCAGCTCTGGAAGCTGCCGATCATTTTTGTGGTCGAAAACAACAAATGGGCGATCGGCATGGCGCACGACCGAGCCACCAGTGATCCTGAGATCTGGCGGAAGGCGGCTTCCTTCGGCATGGCCGGTGAAGAGGTGGACGGTATGGATGTGCTGGCAGTGAGAGCCGCTGCTGAACGCGCTGTTGCACGCGCCCGAGCGGGGGAAGGACCCACGTTGCTGGAATGCCTGACCTATCGCTTCCGTGGCCATTCCCTGGCAGACCCAGACGAACTTCGCTCGGAACAGGAGAAGCAGTTCTGGGCGCAGAGAGATCCGCTCAAGTCGCTCGAGAGGGATCTCACTGAGGCTGGATTAGCCAGCCCAGATGAGCTGCGCGCTATCGAAAAAGACATCGATGCAGTGATCGGCGACTGCATCGATTTCGCTCTCTCGGCTCCCGAGCCGGATCCAGCAGAGCTCACGCGTTACATCTGGGCCGAAGACTGAAGGCTCAGATTGGGAAACTAGATCCCGCTGGGAAGCCGGCGGGTGAGGTTCCGCAGTTTTCTCAGGGCTTTCAGCTCCACCTGACGGACCCGCTCTCGAGACACCTCCATCAACCGACCAATTTCGGCGAGGGTGTGGCGCTCCTGACCCTCGAGACCGAAGCGCATTTTCAGCACGTGCTGCTCCTGCTCGCTGAGATGACTGAGCCAGCGCCCCAACTGCTCATGGTGGATGCGCTGCTCAACAAGATCGAGCGGTTCTTCAAGCGATGAGTCAGCAATCAGATCGCCCAGGAAACTGCGACCTTCCTCGCCGTTCACCGGTGCATCAAGACTGCTGGTGGTGAGTGCTTGTCGAAGCAGCGAATCAAGTTCATCAAGAGGGATGTCCATCGCTTCTGCGATCTCAATCCGGCTTGGCATGGCTCCAAGCTTGTGAGCGAGATCAAGACTCACCTTCCGGATCGTCGTAAGGCGCTCACTGAGATGAACAGGGAGCCGAATCGTGCGGGACTGACAGGCGATGGCGCGCGTCATGCTCTGACGAATCCACCAGAACGCATAGGTGGAAAACTTGTAGCCACGGGTGGGGTCAAATTTCTCAACGGCCCTCTCCAGGCCCAGGGAACCCTCCTGAATCAGGTCGAGCAACTCAAGACCTTTGCCCTGATATTTCTTGGCAACACTGACAACCAGGCGCAGGTTCGCCTTCATCATTCGCTCTTTGGCACGGCGACCGATCCGCAGCATCCGGCGCTGCTTGCCGTCGAGCTCACCATCTTCGAACGTTCTTTTCCCATCCTCGGTGAGGGCCATCATCGACTGGACCTGGTTGCCGAGTTCAATTTCTTCGGCGGGGGTCAGCAAAGGAATGCGACCGATCGTTGCCAGATACCAACTCACAGGGTCGCTGCTGCGTCGCCGCTGGGAATCGATGGGTTTCGATGCTGAGGAAACCATTCGCGCTGACGCCGATGGGGTCAGGGAACTTTCTTATGAAGAGACAAAAAATCGATTTGTTTTCACCATCCCTTCAGATTCAAGACAGCAAATCGAAACACTTCAACTTTCCAACAGATTTGCCAGGCCGAAATCTCAATGATCAAAAATCAATGTTTTGCTTCGACCAAAGACACACCATGTTGGATGCAACACAATTGAGTTAAAAATCAACAAATAATGCCGACTTTTTTGATGGCAGGTTCTGTGCGAAGCAGCACCTTTTGATGTCTTGCTATCCGGGCGAAGGCCCCCTAGCCCCCGAGAACTCACACTGGTGAAAGGACGGCACCCCCGATGAGCAGCCTCACCCGCACCTCCGACTGCCCTTCGACCATCGCTGGACAAGCGGCCCTGGAGCGTCTGCGCCACTGGCCCGGCGAGCATCGCGTGGCCGTGGGGCTTTCAGGAGGAGTGGACAGCTCTTTGACCGCTGCTCTTCTGGTGGAAGCCGGCTGGGAGGTGGAAGGGCTCACCCTTTGGCTGATGAGCGGCAAGGGGGCCTGCTGCGCCGAAGGACTTGTTGACGCAGCTGGCATCTGCGAACAACTGAACATCCCGCATCACGTCGTTGACACCCGGGCAACGTTCCAGCGAGAAATCGTCAATCGGCTGGTGGATGGCTACCGCGATGGGGTCACACCGCTGCCCTGCTCCCAGTGCAACCGCTCGGTGAAGTTCGGCCCGATGCTGGACTGGGCATCCAACGAGCGTGGCCTGCCACGCATTGCCACCGGCCATTACGCCCGCGTCCGCCATTGCGGAGATCACGATCGCCATCAGCTGCTGCGTGGCCTTGATAGCCGCAAGGATCAGAGCTACTTCCTTTACGACCTCCCGCAGGAGGTTCTTGGACGCATCGTTTTCCCACTGGGTGAGCTCACCAAGCCCGATACCCGTCTCGAAGCGCAACGCCACGGGCTGCGCACAGCCAAGAAGCCGGAAAGTCAGGATCTCTGCCTGGCGGATCACCACGGTTCAATGCGCGCCTTTCTCGACGCCTACCTCTCGCCAAGGGATGGAGAGATCGTGCTGGCTGATGGCACCGTTCTGGGACACCACGACGGCATTGAGCACTTCACGATCGGGCAGCGCAAAGGGCTGGGGGTGGCCTGGCGGGAACCGTTGCATGTGATCCGACTCGACCCCTCCATGAACCGGGTGGTGGTCGCGCCGCGAGCGGAGGCAGGCCGACGCAGCTGCACCGTGGGCGAGATCAACTGGATCTCCATCGATCCACCCCAGACGCCGATCCGAGTTGAGGTTCAGGTGCGCTACCGGAGTGCCCCGGTGCTAGCAGAACTCAGTCCAATTGCAGCCACAGCCGACGACGCCAAGAGAGAGCGACCCCATCGTGGCCAGCTGGCGTTTGAAGAGGATCAGTTCTCCATCGCACCAGGCCAGGCAGCTGTGTTTTACGACGGCGAACGGGTGCTGGGCGGCGGCCTGATTCAACGGGAGGGCGATCAGCCCACCAGCTGCACATAAGGCGACTTGTGGGTTCGACGTTGCAGGTCGGCCACTGCAACGCCCTCGACACCGGATGGCAGCAAGCGCTGCACCGTTCCGTCCGCCCTCACCACAGCTGTTGGGCCGGTGTTCCCAACGCTCAGAAGATCACGTCCGCTTTCGATCGCGCGCAGCTGGGCCAACGCCAGAAACTGACGCTGCAACAGCTCCGGGTAGGGATCGAGATTGGCAATGGTGAGCAACCATTCCGCTCCGCCCGCTGTCGCTGCGGCGAGAGCGCGTCCATTGCTCAGTTCGTAGCAAATCGCCACCCCGACGGGACCAAACCCTGTCTCTGTCAATCGTGATGGGGAGCCCGCCTCCAATCCGCCAACGGCCGACAATCCTTGGGTGAACCCTGGTGGCAACGGCGGCAGCCATTCCCCAAGCGGAACCAACCGATGCTTGTCCAGCAGGGCCTGTGGCCGTGGCTGCTCCGGCACCGCCAGCAGGAGGCTGCTGCGCTGCTGGCCCCGCACCCAGCGGAAGCCCCCACTCAGCAGATGCAGTGGGATGCCTTCAGCTGGACGACTCCAGTTGGAGGGGAGGGTTCCCTCCGGTGCCACGAGAGCCTCAACCCCGAGTCTCTCAGCCTCTTGAAGGGCCGCAGCAAGCTTCTGGCTGAATTGCCGTTGCCGTTCCGAACTGAACTTCTCCCGTGTGGGAATCGCCGGCTGCCAGACCCCCAGCCTGAGCCCGACGCGCGACTCCGGAGCTTCAAGGAGCTGGGCACCGAGAACATGCACCAAGACAAGGCTGACAACCCAGAGCGACCAGCCCTGTCCTCCCCTACGGCTCACCTGCCATAAACCCCAGCCCCACCAAAGCTGCAGCGCGGCCAAACCTCCACTGCCGAGCCATCGCGCCAGACCCGCAAGGGGACGATCCAGCGGCAGAACACTGCCACTGAGGCCGATCCAGAACAGCGGTGAACCCTCCAGAAGCAGCTCCGATACGGCCCACAGCACGGTCAGCAGCAGAACGCCAAAGGGAGACCAGAGCCTGCTGAAAGACCATCGGGCCAGACCTGACCAGACCAGGAGCAACAAGGCCGCTGCACCTCCACAGATCAACCAGACCGTGAGGGCAATCGGAAGACTGAGAGCAGAAGGAATCCCCATCCAGGTGAGGGGATGCAGAGCCAGCAGCCAGCGATGGCTGATCAGAACCGCCAGCAGCCCCCAGAGAGCGGCAACCCTGGGACGCGTCGCCACCGACCAGAGCAGGGCAAGCGCAGGCACCATCAACAACGGGCCTGCGAAGGCGGGGGCCGCTCCAGCCAGAACACCACCGAGCAGACCGCGCAGCAGCACCTGTGATCGGACATCGCCCATGGTCAGCTGGAGTGGGCAACGGCATCCTGGCCCCAGCATGCACAATCAAACGATGGATGCCGCCAATCCGCTTCAGCAACTTCTGCTTCGCGGTCTCGGCACAACAACTCTGGTGGCTGATCGCCTCAGGGGTGTCAGTCAGGCGTGGGTCAGCAGTGGTCGCCTTGATCCAAGCGAGGCTTCAGCCCTCGTGGACGACGTGATGAAAGCCCTGCGAGGGGAGACCCCGGAACTGGAGCAACAGGCGGGGCGAAACCTCGAGCGCAACCGCGACAACCTGCTGCAGGACATCGGCGTACCAAGCCAGCGAGAGGTGGATGAGCTGCGAGGACGCATTGATCGGCTGGAACAACAGCTGCGTCAGCTCAACAAAATCGACTGATCGCCATCAACTGATGATCCCGTCCAAGGGTCAGAATTAACGCGATACGAGTCATTAGACGTGCGCGACATCATTATCAGCTCAACAATCTTTGTTTGCTGCCTGCTTCTGGCGCTGGTCAGCCAGCTTGTGGCCCCATCCACAGTGACGGCGGCCCCCAGTGGGGGAACAACCACCGCTGTTGTGAGAAGCGTTGGCTCAGCGGCAACCCCACGGCCGCTGTTCGAGCTCGACCCCGAAGATCCCAATCCAACCTTGTTCGCCATGGCCCCTGACAACACCAGCGCTGACGTTTCCGCACTGGGTGGACCGCTGGAATCCGCCGACACCCGCATCACGGCCAGTGGCCTCAAGATCACTGAGCTGAGCGTTGGCGACGGAGCCGAGGCTTCGGCTGGGCAGACGGTTGTGGTGCACTACCGCGGCACTCTTGAAAACGGCAAACAGTTCGACGCCAGTTATGACCGTGTGACCCCGTTCAGCTTCCCTCTGGGTGCCGGTCGGGTGATCAAGGGATGGGATGAAGGCGTCGTGGGCATGAAAGTGGGCGGTAAACGCAAGCTGGTCATCCCCCCTGACCTGGCTTATGGAAGCCGCGGTGCAGGTGGAGTAATTCCTCCCAATGCAACGCTGACCTTCGAGGTGGAATTACTCGACGTCAAGAAGTGAGCGGCGGCTAGGCTCCCCCACAAGTCGTTTTGATCCGAACCGATGCTGCGCTCGGCCCTCACCGCCATCGTCAGAGCATTCCCTGCCTCAGTTGTGGAAGCCCACTGCGATGGACCCTGTGGTGTCTATGACCCCGCCTCCGCACGTGTTGCAGCGGAAGCGGTTCTGTCGATGACCAAAAAGCTGAAGGCCATGGAGGCCCCTGCAGCTGGCGATGCCGCTGCTCTGGCCGCCTTCAACAACACCTTTGGTCGCTACGTGGCCATCAAAGAGGAAGAGGCTCAGAAGACGAAGAAGGAGCTTCTGATCCTTTGGACCGATTATTTCAAGCCCGAACATCTCTCCACATTCCCCGATCTGCACGAGACCTTCTGGAAGGCAGCCAAACTCTGCAGTGCCTGCAAGGTGAACATCGATCAGGGCAAAGCGGAAGAACTGATGGCAGCCGTTGAAAAAGTCCACGGCATGTTCTGGCAATCCAAGGGCCGCAGCGATGCATGGGTCACCGCATCCTGAGCCCGCAGCTCAGACAAATCACTCCCCGACAGCAGCAGGTTTGATCGACCTGCTGCTGTTTTTTTGTGGCCGCCGCCTATTGATGCGGGTGCAAGGTCGTTCGATGGAACCAGCTCTGAACCCGCAGGACAGGGTTCTGGTGAAGCGGTGGGATGTCGACATCCCACCGCCATTGGGGCACATCGTGGTTGCGTTGCATCCACAGAAGCCGGATCTGCGGATGATCAAACGTCTGCGACGTTGTGATGCTGCCGGTCTTTGGTTGGAGGGCGACAACCCGAGTGAAAGCACCGACAGCAGACAACTGGGCTGGATCAAA
>QCUM01000030.1 GCA_003210735.1 Synechococcus sp. AG-679-D13 | reverse complement strand
ATCAGGGCCGGGACGGCCTGGGGACGGCCGGTGTTGGTGTGCAATTCGTAGCCAAGGCTGCTGCAGTCGGCGCGCAACCGGTCGGCGATGGGGCCGGGACGGTCCGCCGATGGGCTGTGAACGGCACAGCCGTTGGGTCCGAAACGGCTTGCGATGGCGTTGTCCGCGGCACGGCGGGCGGAGATCGGAGTCGTTGCCAGTGGCATGTCGACCGCCACACATCCAACACTGCGTCCCGTCAGCGAGCGGCTGGCCTTCAGCAGGTCCGCCAGCTCAGGTTCGCTGCCTCTGGCCCTGGTCTTTGGATCCCAGTTCACCCCTCTGGCCAGATCCAGAAAAGCGGCATAACTGGGGGCAAGGGCCCGGCACTGCCAGCCGGATGCGGAGGCCTGCACCAGGGCGATGCCGCTTGGTTGATGGGTGGTCCAGGCGGCATCGATGCCGAGCACGCAAGCTGCGGATGGCTGATCAACAGGCCCGTCAACCTGTCTGCTCAGATCAGGTGTAGTGATCAGTTGTTCTCGGTTGGTTCCACCGTTTCCACGTCAACGATCACATCGCTGGCCTGAACCTCGTTGTTGATCTCCTTCACCGAAGCGAAAACCCGCTTAAACAGGCGGCTCATGAAATAAACCGTGGCGATCAGCCAGATGATCTTGATCATGGTTCAACGGTTCAGGATCAACGCAACAACGCTTCAGCCGAACAATGGCAGAGGTTTGGCTTGAGCAGAAGCAGCCTGCAATGTTGCTTACATCTGATCGCAGCGCCCACCGTTGCCATGGGGCTTGCTGCCTGGCTTGACGCCGACCCGGTGGGCCACATCATGCGGGCATGACCGGTTTGATCTGCGGGCTCACCACCTTGTGGTTTCACTCCTGGTGGTGTTGCCGCACCACCAACTCAGCTGCGTTGAAGCGCAGCTGGCCCTATCCGCGCCTCTGGAAAAACAGCGCTGATCTCTACGTGAGGCCCTGCCGCAGGCATCAGCATCTGAGGGTCCGAACGCAACTGATCGCACGCAGTCAACGGATTACTGCTGCGCCTTAGGGCCTTGATGGTCTCTGCTGGCGCAGACGCTTCAGTTGGTCATCGAGCCGAAAGCGTAGCTGGCGAAGATTTTCAACGTTGATCTGGTTCTCGCCAGCACTCCAGTGCTGCGGATTGGCAACACGGATTTCGAGCTCACGCAAACGGGAGCGATCGGTTTGCATGGCGAGCTCCGCAAGCGGCTTTTAGTCTGTTGCCGTGGATGAGCATTCAACATGAGTGTTTTTGCGGGTTAGGGGCCAAACCTTGCTTCAACACAACTCAAATGGAACCCATCTCGAAAAGATGATCCATCAGGGCTGCATAGAGCTGATTTTTCATCAACAGCAGGCAGGCCTGTTCATTGGCATCACCACCGGGCCAGTTGTCGTAGGCATCCGCCACAACGCGCTGCAGCAGTCGCAGCGCGTCAGCTTCCATCGCGAGGGTGGTCACCATTTGGTCGTTGTTCACGGTGTTGAAGGCAGGGGCGTTTTGAGCTGATTGGTTTGGAACGTTTTGGGTTTGAACGCTTGGTTCTGAACTGTTCAGAGGCCTTGGCTCTGACGAAATGCCCAGGCGGCGGCGGCCTGCTGTTGTTTCCAGGCCACTAAAAGGTCTTTGGCGATACCGCGAAGTGCCTGGAGATCTTCTGAATTGTCGATCTCTCGAGAGAATTTTTCGATTTCAAATTTTTGGCCCAGAGTCAACGCAATTGGTTCCATTGGCTTGTGGCTTTGTGCGCAGAACGTACCCCAGAACTTTTATCTCAGCAAATCAAAAGCGTAGTGATTGCAACCGATTTAAAGGATCAATGATCAGCTCAATACATTGCCGTCATTACAGAACATTTCCGAATGGTGCTGATCAGTGTGATTGCAAGCGCTGATGGCTTTAGAAAGCATTGAAACGACTAGGCGGAATGCATTTTTCCTGGGAAAAACATCTGGAACTTTCCCGGAATGTAGCCGTCGCTTCAGACAACAATCAGGGTTTGGCCCTTGCGCTGATGGGGGTGGCCCTCACGCTTCTGTCCAAGGATCTGTTGATGTATGAATTGCAAACAACGCCTTTGCCGTCGTCCCGGACCTGAGCCAGGTTTGACCTGAGCCAGCACGTCTACAGAGCCCGGTGCCAGACCTTGTTGCTTGTGGCCTGGGCTCAGTTGTTGTCAAAACACCAGTAGCAGCAAGGGATTTGCCATGCTGCGGGTTTAGGGGGTAGTCGAATCAAAGAAAATCGATTTCGTCTTCATCGCTGTCATCTGCCTGCGTCTGGATCCACAGGGCGGACACGGGAACGATGAAGCAACCAGCAATGATGAATTCCATCGGCCTTGCTGTTGGTGAGACCAAGTTCTATGGAGTCAGCCTTTCCATCTGTATCAATGGCTGTCGTCTTCAGTACAACTGGTCGCGAATGAATCGGATTCCACAAGCTGAGTGATTCTGCTCAATTCAATGGCGTCATCGAGCTGATCTCAGCCACAAACAGCAGGATGCAGAGTGTGAACAACCCGCTGTTCATTTGCTGCTGTTTCCCCGCACTTTCTGCAGGCTTGCTCGCGCTGCTTTGTGCCCGAAGTCCACAGCTGCCTGGGCTGTGGTTTTGATCACATCCTTGGCTGTTGCACGCACTCGGTACGGGCTGCGCTGGAGAGAATCAGGCCAGGATCCTTCCGGCCACCGCGGCATTCGCCGGGTCACCTTGTCGCTCAGCTGACCCAGGGCGCGACGCAGTCGGCTGGCCACAACGATTTTGCAATTACGCCATTTTCATCGATTTGTTTGTGGATCGTGGTCGCTAACGACACGAAGGATGGTTGGGCCTGGGCCTTGCTTTCGCGTTTATTCGTTTGTCGATGGTGAGGCCTGATACGTCTTTTTTGGGCAGAGCCAGCCATGACAAGACGGGTTCGCACTTTTGCAACGGCCAATGCAATCCACAGCAGCGTTGATCACCCAGACCGCGAATGGTTCTTCGATCGAAAAACTCGCTGATGGCCAGTTCCGGGTTTGCGATCACGAGCAGCGCTGCATGCTCACCAGCAGCCTCTCCACTGCTGAAGGTGTGATCCGTTCGATGGATCAGGGCTATGGGTTTCCGTATTCCTCGAATGTGCGCCGGGTTTCCAGCTAGTCAGCGGCTGATCGTTCGTTGATTGTTGGACCGGACGCTAGGGATTGGCTGCAAGCCATTTGAGGATGGCCCGCGCCACGGCTTCGCCGCCCCTGGTGCTCCAATCGACCACATCAGGGATGGGGACATGGATGAAATAGAGCTCGGCCAGCACGGACACACGAACATCGGTCGACTCCGCTCCCTTGAGGATTCCCAGGTGCAGGCGTGGATCCCGGCCCCCTGCAATGCGATCCCTGATCCCCAGCTCTGCGGCGATTTCGGCGCTCATCATTGCTGAAAGCTGCAAATCGTCCGGGTCCGATTTGCTCTTGCACACCAGCACTTCCGCACCCTGTGCCGGTGCTGAGGCGCTGTTGTGGTGGATCGAGCAGAACACGTCGTAACCCGCGGCGCGTTCACCGAGGCTGCGCAGGCTGGCCACCGCATCGGTGAGATCACAGGGAACGCCGGCCTGCCTGATCAGCCGTTGCGCGGCGATGGCCGCGATTTTGTTCAGTTCGTATTCGTTTTTGGGATTGATCCCGATCGCCCCGGGATCCATACCGCCGCTGGGGGTCACCCCATGGCCGATTTCGAGCAGAACGCCATTTTTATTCCACGTTGCCCCTGGCTGCGCGGCAGGGTTTGAGCCCAGCAGCGTCGCCGCTTCCCCGAAGAGGTTGGTCACCTTGGTGACGTAGTGCTGTTTCGCCGCATCGTCTCCACCCACGTAGCCCGCAAAGGCGATGAAATCGATGTAGTCGGCTTCTGTGGCAACGCTGGTGCGCCAGCCGGAATAGATCGGGCGATCAATGAACACCCAGTAGCCGTCGACGGCATCCTGCAGGGTATCGAACTTGCAGTAGACGTCTTCGCCGTCGTGGGCGCTGTATTGGATCGGGATGGCAACCCCGCACATCTCGCGGCGATATTTCATCCCAAACGGGTTGCCGTGCAATCGGAACAGGTCGGAGCTGCCGCGCCCTGATTCCAGAATCGCCTGGGCGAGTTGAACCAGCTTGAGGTGATGAAACTCGATGTCTGTGTTCTTCAAGACACCGACAAAGTCTTCCCAGGAAAAGGTCGTCAAGGCTCGTTACTGCGCTGGGGAAGGCCTAAGAACGCGACGGTTGTTTGTGTTCTTTTGGACACGACTAATTGTATTTTTTGTTGCCACCTGCGGGTTGGGCTGCGGCGGTCGCGAAGGTCTTTTCGGGTGCTGGGTCAGGGGCGGTATCCACCTGCAGCAAAGGCTTTGGCGGTTTTGTTCTGTTGTCTGTTCTCAGGGGTGCAAACAGAAGCAGATTCCCCATCACCAGTCCAGCCGTCACGATGATCGCGGCCACAACTTCGATGGATTCGCTTGTTTTGGCCGTCATTCCTTGAGCATGAGCTGTTCAAGCTGGAATGTCAGATCGTTGTCACGTTTTCAAATCCCGGGGGCAATCGGGCCGATGTCGCTGAGCTGGTTTGCGGCCTTAAGTCGCTTCAAGGCGATGGTGCTGATGGCGTTGGATGAAGGTGTGGAGCTGTTGGCGGATTGATCCGAGCCCGGCATCGATGCCGAGACCCAGTGGTGGTGGGTCAACGACAGCACTCCCTGATGTATGCCTCAATCACGAATTCTCAGTTGATCAAAGGCTTCAAACACTTTTTGCTTTTCGGCAACCAACCACTCGATCATGGTGTTCTGCGCATTTGTATCGGACCAGTCGTGATGGAACCAGCGGGCGAGATAGTTCTTTTTTGGAACACAGCCCAACATCTCGCGAAGGGTTTCAAAGTTATCGCCTAGTTCTGCAAAAACTTCTTCATCAGACCGCTTTTGTTGGCCACGCACAAACCAGCCAACTCCGTTTTGCGTCAACGCCAACGAGAGGATGTAGGGGCAGCTTGGGATTTCAAGCCAGCGGTTTGATGCTCCGGGCCCTTTGGTGCCAACTCCTTCCAGATCCGGGTATTGGCGGATGGCCGCATCCCAGAAGGCTCGGTTGCGCTCCCCGGTTTCGTCACGGCTGCTGCGGCTTTGTTGCTGAACGGCGCGCACCCAATTGTTGGGTTTCTCCACCACGGTGAACACCGGCGCGATCGGCGAATCAGCGATCCGCACCGTGGACACCTCCACCCCGAAGAAGGCGTATTCCTGGGGGGTATGGGCGTTAAGCCAGTTGATCACGGCCCGGTGTTCCTCGCGGATTTCGCTGGCAATCCAGATCACCTTGCGTGCTTCTAATGCACTGAAGTAAGTCATCACTTGCCCCAGATGGGTGTGATCCGTGCGTTCAAGCTGGTTTTCGATTGCCACCACGTCATCGGAGTGAAGATCCCTGGCGTAGATGTCGAGGTTGAAGGATCCAACTGGGTGTTCTGTGCTGATCAACTCCAGCTCCAAACCGAGCAGTTCCGACAATCGATCAAGGTTCTCTGCAAGCCAGGGAGTGAAGTCGCGTGCTTCATGGGTCCATGCATCGCGTAGTGGGATGGATTGAAGGGTCGAGATTTGGATGGGCATGGTTTGAGATGTCATGGTCTACGGCGTTCAAACAGCCTCAACAAAAATCTTTGTTTTCACCTCCCCCAACTAAGGGGTTTCAGGGATTGAGTTAATCCCGCAGTTGGGGGATCCCAGGAGTGATTGTTGAAGGCAGGCTGAAGCAACTGACCGCTCAGCTTTGGCTCCCACATTCCTCTTCATCACCGGTGTGCTCGCTGGGCTCATTGCCGGCTTCATCCTCAGCCGAATGTTTGTTCGCAGCAGAAGCGGTGATGGCTCCGGTGAGATCCGGCTGTTGGAAGAGCGCCTTTTGAAGGCTGATCAGGGTCTGGCGCAATTCAGCCAGCAACTGGACACGCAAAGCTCGGAGCTCCGCGCTGCCCAACAGCAAGCGCAACAGGCCAGTGAACAGGCGGCGGTGAGCCGTACGCAACTGGAGGGCGTAAGCCAGGAGCGGGATGCGCTCAAGGCCGGCCATGACACGGCATTGGCCACGATGGATCAGCTGCGCCGTGAAAAAGAAAAGCTCACGGCAACGATGGCGGAGGTGGCCGAGAAGCTGCGCAGCCAGGAAAACCAGACTCAATTCCTGGAGCAGGCCCGCACGGATCTGCTCACCCAGTTCCGCTCACTGAGCGGTCAGATGCTGGACGGCTCCCGCGAAGCATTGCTGAAGAGCACCAAGGAAACGGTGAGTGAGCCGTTCGCCAAGGAGGTGCTGCAGTTGCGTCAGCAGGTAGAGGCGTTGCAGAAGGATTCCAACGCCAAGCTCACGGTGCTGGCGGAAACCACCCGCGATCTGCGCCAGCGCAGTGAAGACGTGCAAGGTGCAGCCCAGCAGCTCACCTCCGCGCTGCGCTCTCCGAATGTGAAGGGTCAGTGGGGGGAGGTGAACCTGCGCCGGATCCTGGAGTTTGTGGGCTTAATCGCCTACTGCGACTTCGACGAGCAGGTGCATGTGGGCACCGATGAGGGCGCCTACCGGCCGGACTGTGTGATCACCATTCCCGGCTCACGCCGCTTGATCGTGGATTCCAAGGCACCGATCGAGAGCTATCTCGATGCGCTGCAGGTCAATGATCAAGCCCAGCGGGACGCAGCACTCAATGAGCACTTGAAGAAGGTGCGCAGCCACATCGATCTGCTGAGCAAGAAGGATTACGCCGGCAAGCTCAGTGCCTTGGGCCAGGTGGTGGATGGGGTGGTGCTGTTCATCCCGGTGGAAGGTGCGCTCTCGATGGCACTGGAGCGGGACCCGCAGCTGCTGGAGTACGCCTTCAGCAAGAACATCATCCTTACCTTCCCCACCAGCCTGCTGGCGATCCTCAAGGGCTTGGCGATGACGATCCAGCAGGCGGAAATCGCCAAGAACATCGATGAGATTCAGGCGCAGGCGGTGGAGTTGCACAAACGCTTCTCGACGTTCATCGACAAGTTCAACGACATCGGCAACAACCTCACCCGCTTGAACAAGAGCTTCAATGCGGCAGTGGGTTCAGCGCAGAGCCGGCTGTTGCCTCAGGGCCGGCGTTTTGCGGAGCTGGCGGGGCAATGCGGTGAGCTTGATGTGAGTGATCCGATCGATGAGTTGGTGCGGGAGATTCAGGCCGAATAAAATAAGAAGATTCTTAGTAGTACTTCTCGATATAGCTATACGCTTTCGCGAATAGTGCTTTGTCACTGTGGAGTTTGTAGTGAAATAGTGTTTTTCGAAGTGCTTTTCTGACTTCTCGCTCACCTGCATGGGTGGCTTGCCAGCCTTCAAATCGAACTTCTTTTACGATTCTGTCGATATCATTCACGATTCTTTCGACAATGATTGGAGTATGTTCGCTTTTGGCTTCTTCAAAAAGCTCGGTTAATGCAGCCTTAGCTTCGTCTGCAGTGTTGATTTTTGGAGTTGAGTTCTCCATTGCGACAAGGTCTTTCGCGATGTCCAGTAGTTCTTTCAAAAAAGCAACGCTGATGAGCAATCCTTGTTGATGGCGTTTTCGTAGGTCTTCTAAACGCACGCCAAGAGCCTTGAAACGAGGATCGGAATGATGATTGCGCAGCCTCCGAGCAATTTTAATTTCAACTTTTCTTCCTTCACCATCCGGGTCAGGTGACCCCATGATTGCTTCAAGTAAATCGGCGTCGATGACAAGTGTGTCCAGATCATCGCGAATATTATTGACATTGACACCTGCATGAATAAGCTCGATTGTTTTAGAGCCAAGACGATGCCATAACAGGTTGCCAGTATTGTCAACTGGTTTAATCGATTCATAGACTTGAATCAACCAGCGATAATCGGGTTGAAATTCTGAGAGAGTAGGGTCAGGTGATATGGCTTCCCATAAGCGCATTAAGTACGATGTGTCTGCTGCAAATTCATCTCTGATGCTGTTGTTTGGCAGACATTGCTGAGCAGCTTGCAATCCTTCGTATCCAGGAATGCTCTTGTCGACGCCTTGAAAGTATGCAAGACATTTTTGAATAGCTTCTGGAATCTTATTGATTAACTCTTCAATATTAGAAACAACCTTAGTGATTTCTTCTTCGTCAAACTGGAGGGCCTGTGCTACGTCATCAAAAACACCAAGATAATCGACGATTAATCCATGGCTTTTATTTTGGCCATATGGCCTGTTCGTGCGGCATATGGCCTGAAGGAGAGTGTGGTCTCGTAATGGCCGATCGAGATACATGGTTTGAAGGATCGGTGCATCAAAACCAGTAAGGAGTTTTGATGTGACAATGATCAACTTCAGAGGGTCTGCTGGATCTCTGAATCGGTCAAGAAGCTTTTCTTCTGCATCGCGGTCGAGTTTGTATTCCATGTATTCAGCCTCTCCGCTATTAACGGACATCACGATCGCTGATGACTCTGCCGGCAGATGCCGATCAAGCTCTTTTTTATAGAGAACGCAACTTTCTCGATCAAATGTAACGACTTGGCCTGCAAAATTATTTGGTTGTACTTTTTCTTTGAAGTGCTTCGCAATGTCTTGGCAAACTGCTTCTATCCTCTTTGGTGCTTTTAAAAGTACGGCCATCTTTGCTGCTGTCTTCGATAATTTATCGCGCTCTTCGTCGGTAAGATCTTTTGTTAATTCCTGATATTCTTCTGAGATTGAAATATTGTCAACGTGTAGTTCGAGCAATCGTGGTTCGAAATGAAGTTCTTTTGTTGCGCCATCTCGAATTGAGTCTTCAAAGCCATAGCGGCTCATGTAGCCATACTCATCCTCGTCAGCGCCAAAAGCATAAAACGTATTTTTATCTGATTTGTTAATCGGTGTCCCTGTCAGGCCAAATAGGAATGCATTGGGAAGCGCTTCTCTCATCCTTCTGCCTAGATCACCTTCTTGGGATCGGTGTGCTTCGTCTGCTAAACAGATTATGTTTGAACGGCTATTCAATACGCCTTCACTTTCGCCAAATTTATGAATCGTTGTGATAATGATTTTGCGAACATCCTTGTCTAGTAGATTTTGAAGGTCTTTGCGGCTTTCTGCCTTTACTAAATTTGCGGCATTGTTTGCATAGAATGTACTGCTAATCTGGCTATCAAGGTCTACCCGATCGACAAGGATAATGAGTGTTGGGTTTTTGAGCGCTTGGTGAAGGCGAAGTTTTTGAGCGGCGAATAGCATTAATAGAGACTTCCCAGAGCCCTGGAAGTGCCAAATCAATCCCTTCTTGGGATGCCCCTTGACGACTCGCTCAACCAGCTTGTTTGTTCCTTCATATTGCTGGTAGCGAGCGATAATTTTAATCCGTTGTTTGCCTTTATGAGTTGCGTAAGAGGTGAAATTCATCAGCAAGTCAAGCACTACATGTGGCTGTAGCATCGACCTGATTTGTCTGCCTATCGCTTCAAGTGTTGGTAAGGAAGTTTCTTCTTCAATTCGCCAAGGGCCCCAGAATTCCACTGGCATGCGAATGGAGCCATAGCGAAGTTCTTTGCCCTCTGTTGCGATTGAGAATGCATTCGGAACAAAGAGTTCGGGGATGTTCGGCTCGTATTGATCATGAATTTGTAGCGCACCGTCTAGCCAACTTTCGCTTGATCGGACCGGTGTCTTGGCTTCAATCAATACTAGAGGGATTCCATTAATCAGTAGGACAAGGTCAGCACGCTTTTCTTCTTTGCCTGCTCTAAACGTATACTGTTGAGTAACAACATATTGGTTCTTTTCTAGGTCTTCAAAGTCAATCAGCTTGATTGTGACGTGTTCACCATTCTCTCCAAAGGGCATTGATCTTTCGCCAAGAAGCCATGTGGAAAACTCTTCATTGGCTTTGACAAGGCCATCACTGCGAACCCCCATGATGATGGCTCTTAACCGATAAAGAATGTCTCCTGCTCGTTCAACGTTGGATTCGATCGAGGGGTTTAATCGAATAATTGCTTCTCGAAGTTGTGATTCAACAAGTGCTTCTTGTGGCTGGCGAGGAAGAACATGGTGGGAAAGATAGTGCCAACCAAGGCCAGCGACTTGGTTGTTATTGCGAGCTATTCCAGAGCTGACGATGGTGTTTTGGGTGTAGCCGCCGCAGAGCAGGTCGCGGATATACGCCTCGACAGTGTTGGCTTCGTTGAAAGTCATGGCGTCATTCCCTCAATGAAAAGTTGGTTCTTTAAACTATTGAGATGATCAGATCGCCTTCTTGATTTCTCTAAGGCCTGCTGCAGAGCCTCAAGTATTTCTATCAATTTACCTTGCTCTGAAAAGCTTGGGAATGGAAGTCGCAGCTCAGCGAGTCTTTCCTGTGGCAGATGGAGAATGGTGCCGCCTGTTGCAATCCTATTTAGGATTCCATTCGCGGAACATGCACGTAGGTAGTGCATGAAGAATTTTGTGCTCGTTTCGGCAGTTTTGGGGCGAAGACGATGTAATGCCTTTTGATAGTAAATATCTTCGTGACCTTCCGGCCAAATCGCAGCCCTGCCAATCTCGCCGCCTTCACAAACTAGAAGGTCACCTGGTTCCAAAGAGAATTTTTCACGCTCACGCTTGTTGAAGCTCATCATTGGAAGGTCATCCAATGAGAATTCTCCCCAAAGTACGTTATTGTTCTTAATATATTTTGCGTGTTCCTTGCCCTCGCGTGCTTTCTTTGAGCTCATTTTTCCTAACTGCAAAGAGAACATTTCGTCCACGCGGCGCCATTTCCACTTTGAGCCTCTAGCGATGCTAGTGGTGCCATCTGCTGGCTCTGAACCTGTCGCGCAGTAAAAAAAATCTTTTAGGGCCGCTAAATAAGCAGTGGCAGCTGCAGTTGAAATCTGTTGAGTGCAATTCAGCGTCTTTACGACGGCCTGCAGTACGTTGGCAATCCGTCGCTGGTCCTCTAGTGGTGGCAGCGCAAACTCATACTTTTCGAGCGCCTTCCAGTTCACACGAGGCGAAAGCCCTCCCTGCGACATTCTGATCACGTAGTCATAGAAGGGTTCGCTCTGGCAGATAAATGGCAGGAGCTCTGGGAGCAGTTGCTCACTCTTGGATTCCAGAACGTATATGTCTCCTGAGCAGACTCCGTTGAAATCCGCAACTGCCACCTTTCGCTGATACGCCCGTCTTTTCCCGAACAGCACCTGCCCGGGGCGAAAAACATTTGTAAACGTCACTCCGTCTGAGAGATCACCCCAGCTTCGAACCTTGAGATCACTCGGTTCGAGGTGTTCCAGCCCGATGTAGCGCTCAAAGCCATCTGCTTCAGGGTCCTTCGATCGCTCCTTGCAGAGCCGAACGACATCGCCAAAGGCAACCTTGGTTCCGTTGGTGCGCTTGATGATGTCAGTCATGGCTTTTCTCTTCTGCTACAAGACCATCGAACATTTCTATGAGCGAGTGCATCTCCGTCCAGAAATGGTGCCCGTTGTCTTCAAATGAGGTCCACATGTCGGAAAGGCTCTCGGATTCATCACGTCCCTCTGTTGTCTTTGCCTTCTCGACGTAACGAGGGATGGAGAGGTTGCCGCCCTGGGCGAGTGTGTCTTTGTTGGCCACGACCGCGGAGAAGCCAGGCTGACTGTTGAAGTTCTGATAAGCGTCGAGGATCCTCGCCTGGTGCTCCGGCTTGAGAAAACTTTGAGCTCGCTCTCTGGCAACTTCTTTTATGGCATCGATGAAAAGGATCTTGCCCTTGCGTTCTGATGGCTTCGCCGAGCGACAGATCAGGACGAAGGCCTCCATCGGAGAGTTGTAAAAGAGGTTGGGTCCGAGACCCAACACGCACTCAAGAAGGTCAATCTCGATGAGTTTTCGCCTCATCTCTACTTCCTCGTTACGACCGAGTACGCCCTGCGGAAACAGGATCGCGCATCGGCCTGTCTTTGGATCCATGCTCTTAAGAATGTGCTGGAAAAACGCATAGTCGGCCCGGCCTTGCGGAGGCGTGCCGAGAAAGTTGCGCCCCCATTCATCGCTTTGCCAAGCACTACGGTTCCACTTCTTGATTGAGTACGGAGGGTTGGCAAGCACCACATCGAAGGTCTTCAATCGGTCCCTTTCGATCAAGGCTGGCTCGTGAAGCGTATTGCCGTTGCGGATGTCGAAGTCGGCTACGCCGTGCAAGACGAGATTCATGCGGGCGATGGCCGCGGTGATGTTGATGAGTTCTTGTCCGTACAGGCCGATGGTCCGGGCGTCTCCGCCGTTGCGCTTCACCTCCGCCAAGCATGAGATCAACATGCCGCCGGTGCCGCATGTTGGGTCGTAGATGGTCTCGCCTGACTTGGGTTCCAACATCTGCGCCATCAAGTGCACAAGCGTGCGGTTGGTGTAGAACTCCTGTGCGGTGTGGCCCGAGTCATCTGCGAACTGCTTGATGAGGTACTCGTAGCCGTTGCCCAGTTCGTCCTCGGGAACATTGGTGAGGCTCAGGGTGTGCGTAGAAAAGTGCTCAATCAAGTTTTTGAGCGTCTCATCCGGCATTTGAGCTTTATCAGACCAGGCTGCACTTCCGAAGACACCTTTGAGCCGCTCCGGATTTGCCGCTTCGATGGCTTGGTAGGCATTGAGGAGTGCTCGGCCTACATCAATGGAGGTGATACGGACATCGTTCCAGTGCGCACCCTCGGGAATGGTGAAACGGTCATTGGCAGTCGCCGTGGCATAGCCCTCGTCCTCGGTATCTGCAAAGGCTTCGTTGTAATCCCCGTCCCAGACATCCGAGAGCCGCTTGAAAAAGAGCAGTGGGAAGATGTACTGCTTGTAGTCGCTGGCATCGATCAGCCCACGTAGCAGGGTGGCAGCCCCCCAGAGGTAGGCCTCGAGTTCTTTTTGTGAAAGGCTTTCAGCCATTCAGCCAGCCTCCCTCTGTTAATACTGTTCGCAGGCGGTCTTCAGCTGCGCGTGCTTCGGTGAGTGCGTTTTTGAAAGCGGCGCACGCCTGGGGCAGGGGAGGAATGTATTCGTCGATTGGCGGCTGGACGTAGCGGGAGATGTTGAGCGTCCACCCTTCGTCTTTGATCTCATCAAGGCTGACGACCTTGGCTCGATCTTCGACATCTTCAAAGGCTTGGAACCAGTAGACGACTTGTACAGCGTGTTCAGGATCGAGAAAATTCTGAGCACGGCCTTTGCGGAAAAGGCTTTGTGCATCGACGATGAGGACTTTCTGCTTCCGCTCGGCGGGTTTATTCCTTCTGATAACAACAACGCATCCGGCGAGACCGGTGCCATAGAAGAGGTTTGGGGGCATGCCGATCACTGCCTCGATTAAGTCTTCTTTGAGCAAGCATTCGCGGATTTTGCCCTCAGCGCCCTTTCGGAAAAGAGCACCCTGTGGCAGCACTACGGCCATTCGGCTTGAATCTGCATCAGCCATTGACGCAATCATGTGCTGGACGAAGGCGTAGTCGCCGTAGCTGTTGGGCGGAAGGCCGTATTTCTTACGCCCCCAGGGATCGTTTTCCCAAATGTCTTGACCCCAGTCTTCAAGTGAAAAGGGTGGATTAGCAATTACGCAGTCAAACTTCGCTAGCCCTCCGGATCCTTCAGTGAATGCAGGTTGGCGCAGAGTGTCTTCACGGACAATCTTGAAGTCCTCGATGCCGTGAAGGACGAGGTTCATGCGCGCGATCGAAGAGGTCGTGAGATTTTTCTCCTGGCCGTAGATCTTGCCGAAGAACGTGCGCGGGTCACCTCCTTTTTGTTTGACGTGATCGATCGCAGCGAGCAACATTCCACCGGTTCCGCAGGCGGGGTCATAGATCGATTCTCCCTCTTTAGGATCAAGGATTTCGACCATCATCTGAACTACGCTTCTTGGTGTGTAAAATTCGCCTGCTTTGTTTCTGCGAGTCACGTCAGCAAACTTTCCAACCAAGTATTCGTAAGCATCACCAAGCACGTCAGAGGAAACAGCATTGTTTCCTAGGTTGATGGCTGAAAATCCTTCAACCAGATCCTTGATTAGTTCGTCTGGAAACTTCTCTTTGTTTCCCCAATCTCCCGAGCCAAAAACCCGATTTAAGGTCTCTGGGTTGTTCAGTTCTATCATTTGCATGGCATTCTTGAGCGCAGCTCCTACGTCTTTTGGCGCCGATCTGATGTCTTTCCAGTGACAGCCTTCGGGAACTTGAAACCGATGCTCATCTTTGAAGTCTTCTCTATAATCTTCAAGCATTCTCGAGTATTCTTCGTCCCATGCGTCGCAGATTCGTTTATAAAAGAGAATAGGTAAAATATATCCTTTCCAGTCGGTACGATCGACGGCAGAGCCTCTCAGGATATTAGCTGCTTCCCAAAGTGCTGATTTTAAGTTTGATTCTTTGTTGTCGCTTTGATTTTTATCGCTTGGCAGCTTTGCGTCGCTAGTTGCTGCACTTAGGCCACCTCCGGGCCCCTTTGCATTTTTTGCTGCCCCAAGTGCAACAGCCATTTTCTTTACTTCGTGGAATCTTTCGTCGGAAATCTCATCGTTCAATTCATGGCTAAGTGCTGCCTTTAGATCTGCATTGGTAATCCGGCTGCCATCCTCAGGAATTAATGCAATCAGAGTGTTGGTTAGTTCGGTGAGAAATGTCATTTCAAAAATCCTGACCCTTGCTTGCCCATCAGTTCACACAATCGATTGATCTGCTCGGCCACCGCCACCGTGTTGGCAACGCCACTGGCCAGGCCGGGTGAGCCCACCACGATTGAGAGGCATTGGGCTCGGCTGATCGCCACATTGAGCCGGTTGGGTTCCAGTAGGAAGCCAACCCCGCGCGGTGCTTCATCACTACTGCTCGCCGTTAGCGAGTGAATGGCAACCGGGGCTTCTTGGCCCTGGAATTTGTCCACCGTGCCCACTCGCGCCCGGTCATGCAGCCGTTGCTGCAGCCGGTTCACCTGCACGTTGTAGGGCGCCGTCACCATGATTGTGTTCGCATCGAGCACGCCTTCTTCTGTGCGGTTGCCGCGTGCGATGGCGTAGGGGCTGCCCAGCAGTGCATCCACCAGCTTCTCGATTCGATCGATCTCTTCTGGGGCATGCACGCTCCTGCCGCTGTGCTTCACCGCTTCAAACACCAGTCCTTGCCCTGGGTATAGCCCGCCATCACTCCTCTGGCAGGCCGTGCGCCAGGTGATGCAATTTGCGCAATTTCCTGGATGGGCTTGCAGGCTGCCTTCGTAGAAGAGTTCGCTCACCATCGCTGTGAGGCTCGGCTCCATCCGCCAGCTGGTGGGCAGAAACACGCCGCGATCGTCCGGCACCACGGCTTCCCCCTGCATCCAGAACTCCAGGCAGCTCTGCCCCGAGTGGCCCGGGTGATCAGCTTGAGAGGGTTGCGCCAGTTGTTGCTGATCGCCTACCAGAAGGATTGAGCGGGCGCAGCGTGCCATCACCAGCAGATTGGCGAGCGACATCTGCCCTGCTTCATCCACCACCAACAGATCGAACTGATTAGCGAGCTCCTCTCTGCAGAACATCCAGGTGGTGCCACCCACCACCGCTGAGCTGTCATCCAGCTGGCCGGGTTTCAGCACAGCGATGCCGGCGTCGGCCATCGCCTCTTCCTTGGAGTTGCTGCACTTCACCACCTGGCCGCTCACGCCAGCGTCCCTGCAGGTGCGCCTGGCTTTCTTGAGCAGGTTGTTGATGGCGGCGTGACTGTTAGAGCTGATCGCAACGCGTTGGCCTTGTTTAGCCAGCTGGGCGATCACCTGGCCGGTGACGGTGGATTTGCCCGTTCCCGGTGGCCCTTGCAAGGCCAGGGTGATGCCGCTGTTGCTGGTGAGAAAGTCCGTCAGCAATTCACCCACCCGGTTGGGGTCGCCTTTGAGTTCGCTGTTGAGTGCTTTGAGCGCGGGCAGCGGTTGGCGTTCCAGCAGTTGCTCCATCGTCGCCGGGAGCTTTTGGTTGCGATCGATCCAGGCTTCGGCCTGTTCTTCCAGGCTTTCACGCAGTGATTTGCTGATGTCGGCCGGCACCTTGATCAGGCTGGTGACGCCTCTGGGGATGCCTTCGCCGTGACCATTGGAGATGCGTTGATCGCGTTTGCTCCAGGGCAGCTTCAAGCTCACCCTCCCCTGCTCGGCATCAAGGGCATCCACATCCAGCTTCAGGCTTGTGGCGGGTAGCTCCAGTTGCAGGCGCTTGTCGCCATCACCGCCATGCAGCTTCAGCGGTTGGCTGGGATCAAAGCGGAAGTGGTGGATGTCGGCACCGGTGCGGGCGCTGGGGCGTTCCTCCATGCCCGTCCACTCAGCAGCGGCAATGGCTTCGCCGTCATCGATTAGTTCATCGGGGCTGAGCTGCGCTTTGTTCTTCCGATCGAAGTAGGCCCACCAGCCCACCTTGGCTTCGCGGTGATGGAAGGGCAGCAACTGGGCCAGCAGTTGTTGGGCCCTCCAGCTCAAGCCCCGTGGCCCGATTGCTTCGGGATCCGTGAGTGGGTCGGGGAGTTCATCGAGCAGTCGTTGGCTGAGCAGTTCCAGTGGGTAGGGCTCCCGCGCTTCCTGCTCTTCGCCGGTGGTGAGCTGCAGCGGTTGCTCCGGCAGGCCTTGCTCACGCCTGAGCTTCAGCAGCCAGTCGTGCAGGAAAACCGTGCTTTCGCAGTCTTCGCGGTTGTAGTCCTCAATCGCCTGCAGCTTGGGGCTGGCCTGGGGCGCATTACCTGGGATGGCGGGTTCCCCGGAGGTTTGCCAGTGCAGATATGCCACCACGGAATCACCGGCGTTGGTCACCCCTGCCTGGCGGGCATCCATATAAAGGTGCTCCACCTTCTTGATCGAGTAGCTGGGTTCCCCCAACACGATCGAGCTGGTCACGATTGGAAGCAGGTCCAAAAGCAGTTCACCGCGCAGCCAGGAATCGATCTCGGCTTCGCGGGTGGCGTGCTGTTGCGCCAAGCGCCGCATCGCCGTTTTCTCGTAGACGGCGTAGTGGTAAATCCGCAGGCCCGGGAACTGACGGCGCCGATCTTCCACCCAATCCACCCACCCCTCGAAGGCGCGTTTTTCCTCCGCTTCGCTGTGGGCCCAGAAGGCCTTGAACAATGGCTTGCCTCCTGAGCTGTCGCGGTAGCAGGCGCCAAACAGGTATTCGAGCTTGCTGCCGCTCACCGGGTCATGGATGCCTTCCATGTCGAACCAGATGTCACCGGCATCAGCAGCAGGCAGCGCTGCCAGGCCTTTGCCGGTTTCGATCGGCCTGAGGCGGTAGGCCGGCCGGCCATCAGCATCCACGGGCTGCAGCTGTAGTTCGGCCTGCTGGCGCAGCACATGCAGAGCCTCTCCATTCAGCCCGGGGATGGTCGTGCCGCCGGGAACAGCGGCGAGGTCTTCAATCGTGCTGATGCCTGCAGCGCGCAGCTTCTGGCGCTGGCTCTGGCGTATGCCCGCCACCAGGATCAGATCGCGGGCCTCCTCGAGCCGTTGTTCGATGAACGTCGACCAGCCACCGTGATCACCCGGTGCATCCTCAGGAATCACCGCTGGATCGAAGCCTTTCCGGAACTGGCGGTAGCGCTGCCTCAGCAGCTGGTACCAAGCCCAGAACTGATCAGTGCCATAGGCCTGAAACTTGCCGCCGCCCAGATACAGCTCGAACTGATCGGGGCGATGCCCCAGTAATGGAGTGAGCAGTTCGCAGTAGGCCGAGGCCTGCACCAGGAAGGTGGTTTTCGGTTTGCTGGCGAGCTTGCACTCGATCGGGATGTAGCTCCACTCCCCCAGTAACGAGTGGCGTTCAATGCGCCTGAGTAGGTCGGCACTGCCGCGCATCTCTTCGTTGTAGAGCGAGGCCTGGTGAATGAACTCCACCCCTTGGTCCATCGCCTGGCGGGTTGCGGCGTAGTCGGCTTCGGTTTGTTTGCCAGGGAGCCGCGCAATGCTGTGGCCTTGTTTTTCCAGTTTGCTGAGTAGAACCTGCTCGTGCCGGAGGCCATCTGCAAACAGCTGTTTGTCTAATTCGCTGTCGGGTGGTTTGTTTCCCTCAAACAGTTTCTGCGCCTCTAGCTCTTGCCACCAGGCTCCAATTACTGGGCTGATCGAAAACAGCGATAGCTGGCTGGGTGTGATCAGACGTGAGGGCATGGCTGATTGATGGCCCTTTGATTTTGTTGTCGTTGGGTTCAATCCACATCACCCAAACGGGTGGTTGGGGTGTGTTGATAGCTCCCTCAACCGGGGGATGTCTTGGTTGCCATCGCCCCCGAAGCTCAGTTCATCTCCCCTTGATTGGGCATGGCACTGCAAGTGATCCCGAATGAGCAGTTGCTGCTGGAACGCATTCCTGATCCGGATGCAGACCTTTGGGGTTGGGAACGCTTCGCGCACACCATCAACGGCTACGACGTGATGGGTGGGTTTGAGTCGTGCGCTGAGTTGGCGAACTCCGGAACCTCATCAACGCTTACTGAGCTGCGCTGCTCGTTGTTCTTTGAGGCGCGTCGCGATCGTCATAGCGGCGGCTTGTCGACCGATGAGGAGTTGATTCGAGATCTTCTGCGGGCGATCCGGAACAAGGTCAAAGCCGGAGAGCTGGCTTGAGATCTCGGCGGTGTTTGGGATCTGGGCTTCAATCAACGCCAATCGGTTTCAGCTGTAGTTCGGGAGGGATTTCTCGTGCCAAGCGTTCGAGTGGACCTTTGGACACAAACGCAACGCCGCCGCTTTTGGGAGTTGCTTGGCGGATGTCCCAGGCCAGAACCATGGGTCCATTGAAGATCACGTCACAGGTGCCGTTGGCATTCAGAAGACCAGCCAGCAGATAGATGTCATCGGCGGGTCGCTGATGTCCGAGGGGAATGCCAACCCCGCGGCTTGTGGTGGTTTTGATTTGCACCTTTGTGCCATCAGCTGTATGAGCATCGATGGCCTTCTGCATCGGTGGTGTGAGTTCAAGACCAAAGCAATCGGCGATCAACAATTCCCCCAGGTTTCCAAGTTGTTGGCCGGCAGGCATGAGCCCACGGCCGGGCAATTCTTCTTCCAGCTGATTGGAGATCTTGAACAACTCTTGGATGAGTTGGCGCACTTTCTTGTTGTTCATCGGCTTGCTTTGGATGGTTGTCTCAAGATCAATGCCGCTATGGGTATGCCTCGGCTCAATGCGACGCTGTGATCGCTTCAGGAATCAGGTCTTGATCCGTGTTGCTGCGGAGTAGTTCGCTGTGGGATTCCCCCCAGTACTCCACCGATCGGCTGTTGGCTAAGCGATCGACCAGTTCCTGTCGTCGCCCCATCGCAGGGCTTCGCCGTAGCGGGGGTGATCGTCATCACGACGAATGCCCAATGAGTTGCCGTACCAGTGCAATCAGCTCCTTCTTGCTGAAGCTCTCGAGTGGACGCGGTGGCGGACTGATCCCTTCCGCTGTCAGTTGTGCGGCGAGTTCCGCTTTGCGCAGCTTCGAATAACCGCTGATGCCGTTCTCTTTGCAAATCCGCTTGAGTGTGGCCACGGTCTGTTGCTGGAAGCTTCCCATGCCCAGCAGTGCCTTCAGATGCTCCCGCCCCTGCAGTTGCGGGGTGTTTTGCGCGGCAGCTTTGGCGTTGAACAGTTCCTGATCCAGCTCCCGCAGACTGCGCGCATCCGATTGGGCAATGGTCTGCAGGTTGGCGCGCAGGACCTCAGCGATCTTGCCCATCGGTTGCCTCCAGGCTGCGTTGCACGGCTTGTTGTTGTTCCACGATGACGGCGAGCTGTTGCTTTGTCCCCGTCCAGCGGCGGATGAATGTGGCGACCGCTTTGATCAGCCGGCCGATGAAACTGCCGCCCTGATAGGTCCTTCTGCCTTTCTGATACAGGCCGAATTCATTCACCAGGTCATCACCGGCGTCTTCCAGTTCGCCCACCACGTTGGTGACGATCTCCAGCATCTCGTAGGCCTCCTGGCGCACAGATGCCTCCCGTTCAGCGATGGCTCGCAGTTTGGTTTCCAGCTCCTGCATCGCCGCTCGGTTCTGATCGGCTTTGCTGCGGAACAAGCCGCGGCTCACCATCAGGCCCCGGTAGGCAACACGCAATTCGTTGTAGGCCTCATCAAGTGTTTCGCGTTCAAGATCCTGTGGATGGGTCGGAAAATGACCGGTGGGTGGATAAAGCGTTGGCATGGGTTTGTTGATGTAGCGGTGTTGGTGTATCGGTGTGCTCAGAGGGGTTGTCGTTCGTCAGCAGCTGACGTTCAGGCAGCGGATCCGGCTGACTTCCACGGCCATTCCGGCGTGTTCCACGTAGGTGTTGCCGTCACTGAGTTGAAACGGCTCGCGGTCGGCAGGTATCGACGTTTGTTCGGCTGGCGGGGATTCGCTGACGTCCGGCAGCGTGAGCACGATCAGCACAGCGCCGACGAGTTGCAGGGTCAGCAGGGGATCGATCACGGAATGCATTGCTATCGCTGTTGTTTTGGCTCCCTTTCATCGTTGACTGATCCCCCTGTTACGTCTTCCCCTAAAAGGGGGAGCATTGGCTGAGGGTTTGCTGAGACCCTCTTCTGCCGTCGCAGTCGCGACCTTTCCTGGCGCTGAACCGTCCAGCAAAAGCAACCAACTCAGGCCCTCAGGTCCCCCACCTGAGGGAGTCTTCTCCCCGCACGTTCTCCTTCGTGGACGTCATCTAGCTCATGGCAATGGCCGATCTCTCCTCCTGCTGCAGCTGGGCTGGCTGGCTGACAGGCGTTGGCCTGTTTCGGGAATCACCAACTCACGGCCTTTGCCCAATCCAATCCGCTGCAACGGGCATGAGGAGAAGCCAGGGAAAAGCAACTTGGTGCAAAAGGCACCCAAAACTGTGATTCAGCGCTACCAATACGGATAGGTCGTCCACCTGAGTGCCATGTCCTTCGATGAACTCGATCGCACGACGCGATACATCTACGACGCCAAAGCCCGTGCCAGTGCCGTTCTGAACGAAAAAGAACCGAAGCTCACCGCGCTTGAGAAAGCGATGTGGGTGAAGTTGAAGCGAGGCGAACGCCCTTGCCGATAGAAGGGTTGCACTCGCACCCACCTGCAGCGGTTGTTGTCGCCAGCGTGATGGCTGTGGCGCAACCGTTGCAGTTTTGACTGTTTGATCGCCTCAGGCATCAGTGGCCAGAACAGTCGAAACCCAGATAAAAACTGAGCGCTGACGAACCACAAGCCGATCAAACGCAGCCTTGTTCAGACGAAGGCGCTTGTGGGGGGAACAGAAGCGTTCACATCCAGATGGAGCTGCATGCAGACCAAGGTGCATGTTTGATCCGCTTCATCGCACTCCATCAGGCAAGTGGTGTACTCGTCAACAACATTCCATCGATCTTGGATGGAAGGTTGATTGGCCAGGCGTCTGTATTCCTGCATTTGAATCTCAACAACCAAGGGCTATCTATGCCGAAAGTTGTTGAAGGTCAAATTCTCTGCAAAGAAATAAATACACTCAGGCAATATTGCCTAGACCTTATCCGAAGATTGGCGCCAGCAAAAAGTGAAAGCAGATATACAAAACAGCTCCGATTGAGATGGTCGGAAGTGTGAACCCCATGGCAATCTCCTGAGTTGGCTTCACCTTAATAGGCGAACTTCAGGTGTTCTGCATCATCAGGCACATAAAACTTTTGAGGGTATTAATGCTCAGCGAATTCAAGGGCTGAGGTGGAATGGATGAAAATACTTATTTGCAGAATAATAAGCTTTGCCGCTTACTTGATTTCAGTAAGCATAATCTTCCTCCTCAATTCCAAGGGGGCATGAATTGTTCGTCGGCATTTCAGGCCTGCTTGATGCGCTGGCGCGTCCAGAAAGTTGGTGGTCGGCAGTTCGCAGTTTCCGCGACCATTAATAGAGCGCCGTATGACTTGATTGGTCATTTCAACTCTCTGGAAGAGGCTCAACAGCCATGCAGGCGATACGTTTCTGATGTTTTAGGCAAGGCAAGGCAGTCGTACGAGCTGGATTCTGTGATCGATTTGGCTTGTCACTCAGGTGCTGAAAAGACTCAAATAGAAGAAGACTCCTCAGGCGCAGACGCCGTATGAGCCAGGCCGGTATCGGCCCATCCATCCAGCCAGCGTTGTTCATCGCCTGGCATTCCCCGGCCGAGATCCACAAACACCATTGGATCCTGCAGCCAGCCCTCTCCTGTCGAACCAATGCAAGTACTTGCGTTCTGGTCAACGGGAAGGGGCCTGGTCAGGCGCTGTGTGCAGCTGCTCGCGGATCCAGGCACATCATTTCCACATTCGGTCGATTTGCCTCAAAGGGCAATGAGCAGG
>QCUM01000029.1 GCA_003210735.1 Synechococcus sp. AG-679-D13 | reverse complement strand
ATGCCTGAAGAGGACATGCCTGAAGAGGACGAAACGGTGCTCAACGACGCATCGTTGGAGGAGCAGGCCTCAATCTCCAGCACCGCTGCGATTGCGGTCGAACCAGAGCAGAGCGGAAAAGATCAAGAGAGCACCAGCCTGGATGCCGAAGTCGTTGAGGGGGACGCTATCGCCGGCGGAGAAGCGGAACAGCATGGTGAACAGTCCGAGCCCAGCGGAGGCGAAGAGAGCGACCCAAACCAAACGCCGGAGTCCACGCCAGGGGGTTTGTGATTCCCGCAATAAGCGCTCCCTGACAGCGGGGTCGAGGTTTTTATCAGCAGGCCGCTCGTTGGTCAACACAGATCATGCACTTGCGGAAATGTTAAATTGAATGTGCCGCCGATGTAGCTCAGCCGGTAGAGCAACGCTTTCGTAAAGCGTGGGTCGCCTGTTCAAGTCAGGTCATCGGCTTTTTAACAAAACCCAGTTACAGCAAGAGTTATTCGCTGTAGCTGGAACTAATCAACCGCGACATTCGGACCTGTGAACTGCATATGAACGACTGGCCGATTCGCTCCATTTGTGACGACATTGGTGTGAAGTCTTATCGGGATCAATCGCCACAAGTGACAAATCGAAATCGATCGACTGTTCAAAAACACCCTTGCCCATTGGACCGGTGAAATGGCATCCCCTGGCACCGCGGGAGCACTTGCCAGAAGTACCGAACAATTCACACCACCCCGTAGCCCAGGCGTGCTGGGGGAACAGAGTTGGCGCAGACACTCCTGATGATTAGAACTCAGGTCAAAGCCTCATTTCTGAAGCGGAATCACAAATGACCAGATCACTTGGATTAGCGAAAAACCGGATTGCCCTGGCGTCACTCGGTGTTGTGCTTTCAGGCCTGACTCTGCCAACTCCAGCCGCCGCAGAACGCTGCCACTTCCTCATGCCTGTTGGAGGCAACGGAAATGGTCCCGCCCCTCACATCGTCAAGAAGCAGGTTCAACGCCCCAAGGGCCTGATCGGCAATGCCATTGGACGCACCAACTGGAACACCGATTTCGTGGTCGATCAACCCAGCAATCGCTTCAAGCTCTTTTTCACCGCCGATTCCACGGAAGGCACACCGGGGTCTTACCCGATCGAGGCTTATCTCAAGTTCGCTGATGGCAGCAACCTAAAAGTTGTGGATCAGTCCATGAAACCGCCGACGGGCACCGGGGCACAATTTGGTCCGTTCACCTCCCCTTCTGGAAAGGTTGTGAACCAGGTTAATTTCAAAATCGGAGCCAACAAGGACCCCGGAGGTACCGGTTTCAGTTACAGAATCTCAGTGCAGGCCTGCAATTGATGCTGCAACTGGAAGCCGCAGATGGTTGAGGAATTGGACTCGAAACGATTGGGGCCAAATAATTGCAAATAGCTAGCTGGTCATGCTCTCTTCCAGCTCGACATACTCTTCATCGCTGAGGCCGGGAGTAATCGTTGCCGTGACGCCCAGCCCCTTGGTCCAGGGATAAGTGTGCTTCTGCACAGCAGCGAGGTTGTCGGCTTCCACCAGCAGCACGCCACCACCGGTCTGAGGGTGGATCTGACGCGCCAGGACTGAGAAACCGGCAAATTCATCCATGGACTTGCCGCCCTTGATGTAATTCACGATGGCCTGGGTGTACTCCTGACTGGTGGGATCGGGAGCGCACCAATGGATCATGAAACGCGCCATCTGAAAGCCTTCTGAAACTGGGCGATCATCGCCTGGAAATAGAGAAGTGTCTGTCTTGTCGGCATCCATCTGATCATTGGGCATGCGCTGGTCTCATCCCGATTGATCGAGGTGACGGTCATCACAACCTGAATGGATCGCGGAAGTAAGGATCGTTCAGCAGCATTGACGCAACGCGTTATTCCCATGGATCAAGCCGAACTCAACAACTGGAAATCCATCGCCGAAAAGATGGAAGCCAATGGCACCACCGAGAGCTGGTTCTACACACGTGCCAAGGCCATTGCCGAGGGGAAACCAGACCCGATGCCGGAGATTTCCCAACTGATGCCTGATTCGGTTTGATTCAACGCCGGAGATATCTGGAGTCGTTGGGTTGCTGGTGGGTGAATCGTCAGCAGCAACTGATAACTGATTTGCCAGTTCAAACCAGCCCCCATCAGCCCATCGGAAGTGGCTCGCAGTGTGGATTCATCGATGGGTCCCGAATGCCCCAATGCCTCCAACACGTCACCGGATGCATCGCCATAACGGTGATGAGGTGCTGGCCGATCATGCAGACCGAGCCCCCTCTCCAGCACTGAAGGCCCCGGTCATTCCCGGTCATCGATAGACGCCCAATCCTCCAGAAAAATTCTGGGCAGCACGCCTGCACTGGTAAAGGGGGTGGGGTCAACGCAACTTCTCACCCAGCATGTCCAGAGAAGCGGGATCATTCTCAAATGTTCCAATGACGCTGCAGTTTTCGATCGAAACGACCACTGGAACTCCAAGACCAAGGCAATATTTTCCAGAATAAATGACTAGGCATTTGCTTCTAACAATTATTGAAGAATGACCCACCAAGATCACCTGCCTTGTTAAAGTTAATTTTATTAAACCTTAAGAATGACCAAGCTAAATATTAAAAGAGCTTTTGAAAGAAAAAAATCTATTTTACCCGAATTAAAGCTTGCGAAAAAGGCAAGAGGATTTATAGAAAACGGAAATCACTATGGCGATCATATGGTCTTCAGGCTAAATCAAAATATCAAAAGCGCCAAGAAGGACAGAGGAGCAAAAAGTGAATCATCCGCCGCGTCAAGCATTTATTTTGAGGGTCAATTTGATTCATTAAATGGCTATCCATATCTAGACGTGGAGAATGAAGACGCAACATACCTAATGAATGCTCTTGATTTAAACAATAATGGTAAAATATCAAAAAAAGAAGCAAAGAGATTTTCAATCACTGCCGTATCAACGGACCCGCTTATACCGAATCACTCCCGCGATGCAGATGTCACGCAATACATGTCTTCAGAAGACGTCTACTTTCAGTACACACCAACCCCAGTCTTGAACGGGCAACCTGGACCTGGCACTCTTGTCTTCAACACCGATATCGTATCTGTCGGAACAGACAATGATGGCAACGTGATTTCATTTATATGCCCTCAAGAAACACATGCTATTGACAATGTGTTTATTTCAGGCTCTCTCAAGTTCGAAGTAGAGGTTGGAGAGATCGGCGGAAAGATCGATCCATTAACCGGTGAAGGAGTTATTTATGGTGACAATGTGTCATGGAAATTCTGGGGAGATATGGAGGTTTACGGAGAAACCATATCTATCTCGAAGAAGGATGCAGCATTCATCCCCATCCAAGACAGTAGCGGCTCAGGGGGACTGTTTGCGCTCAACAGCATCGAAAAATCTGCCCATGGAGATGGAGAGATCGAGAATGTCTTTAGTTCTTATTTTGTCAAGGGTGTGCAAGGCGATCCTTCTGGAATCCAAAAAGGGCTTCTTCAAGACACATTGATTCATGCAGTCAATGCCTTTTACCCTGGTTTCGCCAATGGCGGCACTTCAATCCAGTGGAACATTGACCTGAAGGAGCCTACGACTGTCGTGGGCGATGAATACCTCAACAATGCCCACGCACTTGAAATGCACTCCCACTAAAATAGAGCCATAGATAATTCAAATTTGATACGATAACTTTCATGCTGGCAGCACTACGATGATGACCTTTTCGCACTGCAATCAATAACCAGCCAATATCAATACCTGAATCGGAAGACAATTGAATCAAGTCTCAATCCAAAATGTCGGCTTTAGTCGATTTCAATTGGATTTAGCCTCCTATAAATTCGTTCAGGCTGGCCATCAAACTGCTGTTCTATAAGCCGCCGCAATATCCGCTGGTTCAGCAACAGAAGCGACCGATGCCTGAGTCGACACCCCATCAGTTCGCTTTTTAGAAGAACGTCCCTCGCCCCCTCAGGGGGTGCTTTTTTTGGCCACAAGCCCTAGCGATAGCGCTTGGACATAAAAAAACCTGTCGCAAGCGACAGGCCGGGTGATGGGGGAACTCACTTTATAGCCGTTTCGACGCTATGGACAGGGTTCCGCTTGATACTGGTTAAGACGGCAAAGATTTCTTCACCCTTCACGAAAGCTAATCAGTAGACAAGCACCACATGTGCGGTGATTGATGTACTATTTGGCCATCACGACTCTATGTAGTGATTTTGGCCGGGTGATGGGGATTAGTCGGCATCATAAAACCGCTCGATCGAGGGCGGTTTTTTAGTGGATACAGTTCAAAAAAAGCCCCGGCAATCAAGGCCAGGGCATGGTTCCCTCAAACAATTTGATGATCTAGAGGCCCCCAAACCTCAAGACAATTTCGATTGCGCCCAGTCCGACTAGAAATGCTCCTCCCAAGAGAGCAGCGTCTTTGGCTGATTGTGCCATTGGAAAAAGGGCAGAGCCCAGAATCAACGCTCCAAACAATCTAAAGGGAATCTGAAGGCTCAGCATTTAGGAGCATTACGATCTGACCATCATCACACGCCGTCTTTACGGAAATTCATGAAATAAGCTTAATGACCTACTGTTTTTTCGGTTAGCGCAACACAACTAAATCCTCTGAGGAAAGCAAAAAAAAGCGGACTCCCAAGCTGGGTGCCCGCCAAGACCCTTGTGTGAAAAGTGCAGCGAGCTACCAACTTCGCTACGTCTCTACTTTTATTCGGTCATCAAGGCCTGCTTGATTCCTTCATCAAAATCCATAAAGAAGAGCATCGGCCTGTCTGTCACCCAGCATGGCGCCGCCAGAACCCACCTTTTGATGTGAGCGGAGAAGTGGTTTGAACCACAACGGACTGCTCAGCTTGTGCTTTGAGCTTTGCCTGCTCACCAAGCTCTGCATTCAGCAATAGACCGACAACCGCAAAAACAACGATCAAGAGGACTGCACCGGCCAGATACATGACAGACCTGGCGACAGCTTCATCGTCCATTGGCCTCAGTTCACTCATGACTTGCCGCTCAAAAGTCATGAATGTGTATCAGAATTAATCTCGGCGTGAGATTACGAATGGTTCTTTTTTGTAATACCAAGTCAACGCAACAGAAACGGGATTTCCAAGAGCCACAAAGTTCCAGAGCAGCAAGCCCTTAATCGTTCTGAACCATCAGTCGATCCAAAGGAACAGCGGTCAAGGCTCACTTATCCATCTTGGATCATTCGTCTTCAGAGAAAACCAGGAATCAGCCATGAGATATCGCGACTAGTTCGACGTGATCAAAAGCACTGCGGGGATAGGTAATGTCTCGTTTTTCATGAATGACCATCAGGGCAAGATGTCGCCTTGGGTATCACCCTGCAGCGAAGCCACGTGATTCGCGTTGAGAGCACCGCGAGCCAAGCATCTGACCTGAATATTGTTGATCGCATCAACCGCAAAATAATCCATGCAAAATATGCCTGAAATAGCGACGATGGCTCACATCTCATTGCGCATCATTATGGCCATTGGATTCCTGAAGACGAAACCATTTCTGCCGCTTCCATTGTGAAAGTTGCGAGGTCATTGATTGATTTTCAAGAGAAACCCCTCAGTCACTGGGAGTCGATTGCACAACGAGCCTTTTGCTGACAAAGCGATCTGAACCATGACCCACGACAACCAGATGTCTGTGCTCCTGTTGCCGAGCTGATGGTGGACTGGCATGTGCATTGGCACCTTGGACAGCTGCAACAGCTGCGTGCTTGCCAAAACAGCCGCATGCGGTTCCGACGTGGCTAGTACTTCAGTAATTCAGCAATTCAGCAATTCAGCTGCTCGATGCGACTGATGCTTCTTCGCTCCTCTGCTCTTCTCCTGGCACTGACAGCCCTGACCGCCTGTTCGACGCCACAGACGAGCTCAACGGCCTCAACGTCTGAGGCTGAAGCACCTGCCCCCACCCCAGAACCGATCACCAAGCTCAAGGCCGTGGCCTTGAGCGATGCCCTGCCCTACAGCTCCCAAAACGAGCAGGAGTGGGAAGGACTGGCCCATGAGGTCCTGGGTGTGATCCAGGCTGAACTCGGTGGTGATGCCGCGCCTGAAATCATTGATGTCACCAGCATCAAAGCCGCTGGTGAAGCACTCAAAGATGGTTCCGCGAACATCGCCTGCGGGGTGAGCTTCAGTTGGGAGCGGGCCGAGCAACTGAGCTACTCCCTGCCTTTCGCCGTTGGAGGGGTGCGACTGCTCACCACCGGCGACAACGATGGAACACCTGAGGCGCTCAAAGGAACGAGCATCGGCGTAGTCAAGGACTCCGTCCCAGCTGACGTGGTGGCCAAGCAGTTGCCTGAAACCGAGCTGGAGCAATTCGACTCTCCAGCGGCTGCTCTGGATGCCCTCAAGCAGGGCAACGTGGACGCCATCGCCAATGGTGCCCTCTGGGCCAAGGCCAATGCCGATGCGGTCCCTGGCAGCAAGGCCGTGCCGGAACGTCCCTACGGCCGCTCGGCTGTTGCCTGCGTCGTCACCCCTGAGAACCAGGCGCTGCTGGCCAAGGCCAATGTGGCCATCGCCCAGCTGCTGCAGAACTACATCGACGGAGACGACGCCAGCACCAACCGCATCAACCGCTGGATCGGTCCTGAAAGTGCTGTGGGCCTGTCGACAGAGACCATCGCCACTTACTACAACGCTGTGCTGTCAACCGTGACGGGGATCGATACCCAAACCCAACCCGACTGATTTCCCTGCAAGACCCAAAACACTTTCTGATCGCAACCCATGAAACCCACCACCCTCTTTGGAACACTGGTTCTGCTCAGCACCTGGAGCAGCGTTGGCGCCACTGCAGCCGGGGCCTACACCTATGAGAAGGCTGACAACAGCATCGAACAACGCATTGCAGCAGCCCGCAGCAACGACAGGTGGTCTCCCCTGCTCAAGCAAACATCGAACGAACATCCGGACATCGCTGCCTGGGGCAACGGCCGCGGACGTGGCTGGGCCAATGGAGGCGGTGGCGGCGGTGGATTCGGGAACGCCCGTGGCGGTGGCTGGGGCAATGGCGGCGGCGGATTTGCCAATGCCCGCTACAGGGGAGGCTTCGCTAACTGGTAACCCAGAGAGCGCAAGTGAACAGGGGGTGAGAGCAAAACTCCACTCCCTGGCTGAAAGCACGTTGTTTATCCCTCGCAGAGCACACGCAGCGAAGGGGTTTCACACAGTTGAGACCCGGAAGAGATTTTTCCCTGCAGCAGGTCACCCCAGGGGACGATCCAGTGTGTTGGATCGACATCAGCCAAGACGGATGCAGCCACCGGGTTGGGAAGAACCACCACCGACCGATTCGCCAGCTGAAGATGCCGGCGCAACCATGGCGTGAGGATGAGCCGTTCCACCAACGTCTGATACGAACCATCGTCAATGGCTCGCGAAAACCCCAGTTGAATCGCATCGGCAAGCGCTGGATTGGATCGGCTGACGTAAAAGAATCCGGCAAAGGGATAAGCAATCAACAGATGTGGATCCAGCTGGGTTGAATTTGCTGTGTCCTGCACAATCACAGCATCGCGCTCGAGTTCGGCAATTCCACGGGGAAACAACTGCACGCGGCGGTGGTCCACCAACCGAAACAGGTCATCCGATCGTGCGGTGAACGTGCGCATGCCGGAGGCATCAAAAATATCCACATCGCTCCATCCCAGCCCCTGGAGCAGAACGATGTCGCGCAGATCATTCGGGCTCCGAACCGAAGCCATACGCTCCACCCCATCGCGATGGGTCCAACCCGCTCTCAAGCCGAGGATGCCTCCCGTCACAGGGATCGGAACAGGCTGAAGCCGACGGTTGAGCTCCAAGCCTGCTCCGTAGAGCCCAACGCTGATGGCCAACGGATTACGACCCTGGTTCCAACTGGGTTGATCCAGAGCAGCAATGGCCTCGTCTTGCGAGATTGTTTGTTCACTCAAACCCAGCGCGTAGGGCCTGCCACTGCGCTCCATGACGAGCTTGAGCAGCTGGTATCGAAAATCGGACTGATCCTGACCCGGCGAGCGATCCAACACCACAGCCAGAACCCCATCCGGGAGGGCCTTCACCTCAGCGAGGGTGAGGATGTGCTGGTCGTCGACCAAAGCACGTCGTTCCACCAATCTTGGCTGGATTAATAACGCACCCAACAACATCGTCATCAAGGTGATGACCGTTGAGACCAGGCTCACAGCACCCGATAAGGGCTGAGAGTCTGACTCCGCAGTTTGTGCCTGATCTGTGCTCACGGAATGATCCACCAGATACCGAAAAGCGTCATTCCTACGTAGCTGGGCAATAACAGGACACGCAACCATTGCGCAAAACGTGCACTGAGATGGCTGAGCTGATGATCAATCAATTCATCAGCTGCAACCACATAGAGAATCCCAAGAAAAATAATCAGCTGGAGATGTCCGATGAAACCGGTCATCGCTGTGACGGGAAGCTGACCCGCGATAAACACATAGTTTCCGCCGGCGGACACCACCGCGGCCAGAATCAATTCATCGCGGCTGCGGGTGATCAACAGGCTCATGCAGCAGAGCCCCACCGCCAACATGTAACCAAGGAAATCTGGAGCCACAAACAACAAGCTGCGGCGTTGAATCGGCACATCAAACGACACCGTTGGCTGACGCCGAACGGAGATACCCGGAGCAGTGGGACGCCCCAGGTCATTCATCAGCGTGACCGTGGATGCATAGGCCTGCGGTTCCTTCAGATCCCAGCCTGGAAGCAACAGGCTGGGGGTCACCGTCAAGGGATCCTTGGGCACCACATCAAGATTGACGGGCTGAAAAGGATCATCCAGACCGACCTGCACACGGAGAAGCTGATCATCAAAGGGATAACGCTGCAACCTCCATCGCTTCACCACCGCTGAACGCACCTTGTACAAACTCCAGCTGGCACCACCTACGACATCCCGTCGCACCAGCTCAAACCGCTGCACATCTCCGTCATAAATGCCATTCAGAATCTGAAGTTGGTCACTTGGATTCACGTCTGGGTCGCCCTGCCAGAGGGTCCAGAGGAGCAGTTCGATCGAGAACTCATCATCGAGAAGATTGACGTTGCTGAAGTTCGTGATGTAGGCACCCACCCGCAAACCAGGCAAAGTCGGCTGCGAAGGGCTTTGTTCAAAGGTTCCCCAGTCGATCTTCTGGGCTGTGGGTCCCGATGGTGACTGGATCACCGAGGGATCTGCTGAAACCCATGACCCCAGGCCTACGGACAAAGCCAGGCCAAGGAGAACAAGCAGCAACCACGAACGAAGGCGACGCGGCATATCCAGCAACGCGTAAGTGGCAAAGGGCTTCCTTGAAACGAGTCCACCCTTCGTGATCATGGCATCGCCTGAGGCACCATGCTCGCTGGGATTGATCGCATCTCAGAACGGGTTGCCGAAGCAATGAATCTTGATGCCATTAATGAGATTCACATCCAGAAAAACAGCGGCTTGCTCAATACTTGGATGCACACATACAGCGTGGACATTCAGACCACCATGGCCTGAATAACTGAGGGGGGAATGTTGTTCACAAGCCCGCGCAACCGCGCTGAATCGAGCCAAGATCGTCAACAGCTTGATCGGAGCGTCCGCTGCCCAGCTGCTGAAGAATCAGATCGGCTTGTAAACCCAGCAGCAGGGTCTGGCATGGATAAGCCTCGCGTGACGCAGCCCGCTGCTGCAGAAGCTCCGCCTGGTCGAGCGTCTGCTCGCAGGCCCGCTCGTCAAACCTCTGCAAGCAGCGATGAGCGCCACTTAGAACCACGGAAAGGCTGATTGGCTGAGCTCCCGCAACATCAGCCAGCAGAAGAACAAGACCAGCAACTGAGATGGGTCGTGCAATCACGCAACAGGACCTGGGCTTACTGAGATGATGGCGCAACTTCCCGACCCCTTTCAGCCGTGTACACCGACTGGTCTGCGATTGCCCTGCTGCTGTTCACCGCGGTACCCCTGCTTGTCGTGGTCGCCACGGCAACCTTTTTTGTTTTCCGCAACAAGCAAAAAGCACCCCTCAGCTGAGCCGCAATCAGACAGCTTGTCCTGACCGGGAACTTGTGCAGGTCATCACCATGGCTGCGGTCTTGATTTGATTGGCCGGTGCCGATTGGGACACAGCGATCAATTTCCCCGTACCCAGGCAATCCAGGCAGGTGCGGAAACGCTGACTGGACACACGTTGAATTCCGGTTCCTCCGCAGACCGTGCAGGTACTCATGCGCTGGCTGGATGCTGGATTCAGTGTGATCGGAATTCCCGATTTCGATCCCGAAGCCTTCCTTAAGAATCAAATGCATGGATCGGGTCCTGCGTCAAGCACTCGAGCAGTTCCCGGGCCGTCAACCGTGAACCAGGCTCCACCAGATTCAATCCGGAAGCCAGCACCCCCACCACAGCGGCGGCGTCCATCCCCTGCTCTCGCAATGCGGCCAGTCCAGCACTGGCCTCACGCTTGCTGAGCTTGTTGCCAGACCCATCGCAAACCAGCGGGCCATGATGAAAGCGAGGGGGCGTGTGATCCAAAGCCCGGTAGATGCTGCGCTGGGCCGGTAAGGCCTGGAGAAGATCCCCTCCACGCACCACATCGGTGATCCCCAAGGTCAGTTCATCGAGCACGGTGGCCAGTTGATAAGCGATGAAGCCATCGGATCGACGCAGCACCACATCACCGCTGCCCTCTGGATCCGAATCGGGCACCTGGAGTCGCCAGCTGGGCAGGCGTTGGTTCTGCCAGCCCCAGTGATGGCCGGCAGTTCGACAGGTGCCGGGATAGCGGGCCAGGCCAGCCAACTGGCGGCGAGAGCAGCGGCAGGCAAACAACCGCCCGCTCTGCCGCAGCCAGGACAGCCAGGCGTCATAAACCTCTTTCCGGCGGCTTTGCAGGATGATCGGCCCATCCCAATCCAGGCCAAGCCAGCGCAGATCAGCCTCGATGGCCTCGATGGCGCCGGGTCGATTTCGCGGGGTATCGAGATCGTCGATGCGCAGCAACCAACTGCCACGGCGCTGCCGGGCCTGCAACCACGAGAGCAGGGCCGTCTGCAGATTTCCCCGATGCAGCACACCGGTTGGTGACGGTGCATAGCGGCCTCGATAGCCACTACTTCTTCGGAGCTGCAGGCCCTGGTCGAGCTGTTGCTGCAGATGGCCTGGAATCGACATCAAAAAAGCGGCCCACTCGGGGCCGCCATCAGGTTGGATTCCACAGTTGGTGGAGCGGATCAGCCCTGAACGCGATCCTTAAACATCTTGCCGGCGGTGAAAGCGGGGACACGCTTGGCGGGGATGGCGATCTTCTGGCCGGTCTTGGGGTTCAGTCCCTGACGGGCGGAACGCTCGCGAGGTTCAAAGGAACCGAAGCCAAGGATCGATACCTTCTTGCCTTCGACAACGGAGTCGATGATGGTTTCGATTGCGGCGTCGACCACCATCGAGACGTCGGTCTTGGTGAGCTCGGTGCGAGCTGCAACCAGATTCACCAGGTCTGCTTTGTTCATGGAAACGGAAGAGTCGGGAGGCGGAGACGGCGCTGAAACGGCGTTTGAAACCGCCGCTGCCTTCCCCAAGCGCGCCAATCGTATGGAGCCTGACCAAGGGCTGCAAGCGAAAGGTCCTGTGCCGCAATGCTTTAGCTCGATCCCTCCGGCCCAGACCACCCGCTAAAGGGCACCAAATGCTCACCGCGCAGAGCCCCCAGGCCAGCCCCAGAAGCTAGTGCTGGCCTTGCTTCTGGAGGAAGCCAAGCCCGCAGTCGCTCCAGACTCGCCAGCTGCCGTGGCCAGTGAAAGGTCCGGCCATGGCGCAGGGGTCCAAGCCGCCCTGGAGCCAGTGGCGTCAGCAAACGACCGCAGAAAAGCAGCTCTGCAGACGATGCATAAATCACGCAACTGCCCGGCGTTGGTCCCGGAGTCCAGAGCATCTGCAGGCCGCTGATGGTGGCGTGATCGGCAGCGAAGGTGTCCAGAGGCGAGACATTGGGCAGCAGATAGGCCTCCTGCTCCTGCACCAGAACCGGCCAACCGAGGCGTTCCTGAACACGGCGCAAGCGACCATGCCCCTCGCGACTGGTGAGCAGGATGCGAGGAGCTCGTGAGCCGGCCAAATCCTGCAGAGCCGTAAGGCTGGCCTGCGTGAGCGGCGGGCAGTCGATCAACACCGGCTCTGGCTCCGCCTCCAACCACCAGGAACTGCCGCCCTGGCAATCCTTGTTGGGCGGGAACAACCACAGGTCCTGCCGCAGCTGCTGCGGAGGTCGGCCGGCCTCCAGAGCTGTGGTCATGGTCATGACGTTCAGAACGCGCCGAAACCACTAGTTTGAAGTTCGATTGCCCCACGGTCTTGAGCGGCATTCATTCAGGAAGCCCCTGGCCTCTCGGCAGCAGTTGCACTGCCAGGGGTGTGAATTTCTCGATAGCGGCCCCCGCTGCTCACCGGATCGAACTGCTGTTGTTCAGCAACGGTTCTGCCACGGCACCGGCGCAGGTGATCGAACTGGACAGCCTCCACAACCGCTCCGGTGAGTACTGGCACGTGGAGGTCGAGGATCTGGGAGAGGGGTGCTGCTACGGCTATCGGGTGTTCGGCCCTCGGGTGCCCGGCGGCCATGGCTTTCAACCCGCCAAGGTGCTGCTCGACCCAACAGCCCGCGCCATTACCGGCTGGGACGTCTACGACCGCGACCTGGCCACCGGCCCCGGCCCCAACACCCACGCCTGCCTGAAGGGGGTGGTGACCGAACGGGAGCGTTTCGACTTCCAGGCCCACCCACGCCCCCGCAACAGCTGGCAGCGCTCGGTGATCTATGAGCTCCATCTGGGGGGCTTCACCCGCCGGGAGAATTCCGGGGTGCCCCCGGAGCAGCGGGGCAGCTACCGCGGGCTGATCCAGAAACTTCCTTATCTCAAGGATCTGGGCATCACGGCGATCGAACTGCTGCCTGTGTTCGCCTTTGATCCAGCCGATGCACCCCCCGGCCGCGACAACGTGTGGGGATACAGCCCACTGAGCTGGTTCAGCCCACATCACGGCTACGCCTGCGGCGACGACCCGCTGCAGCTTCGCCATCAGATGCGTGAGCTGGTGGCCGCCTGCCATGACTCCCAGATCGAGGTGCTGCTGGATGTGGTTTACAACCACACCAGTGAAAGCAGCCGATGCGGCCCAACCCTGAGCTGGCGCGGCTTCGCTGATCGCAACTACTACCACCAGACCAGCAATGGCGAATATCTCGATGTGAGCGGTTGCGGCAATTCCATCGCCGCCAACCAGCCGATCACCACGCGGCTGATTCTCGAATCGATGCGCTGCTGGGCCCTGGAACTGGGGGTGGATGGTTTTCGCTTTGATCTCGGCATCGCCTTGAGCCGAGGCGACCAGCTCAAACCCCTCGACCGCCCTCCGCTGTTCCTTGCGATCGACGCCGATCCAGAGCTGAGCGACCTGAAGCTGGTGAGCGAACCCTGGGATTGCGGCGGGCTTTACAGGCTGGAGGACTTCCCCTCTCGCCGGATCGGCACCTGGAACGGCCATTTCCGCGATGGGATGCGTCGCTTCTGGAAGGGTGACGAGCACAGCAGCTGGACCCTGGCCGAACGGTTCAAGGGCAGCCCCGATCTTTACGGCAACAAACCCGCTGCTTTAGGGCGCTCGGTGAACCTGATCACCGCCCATGACGGTTTCAGCCTGGCGGATCTTGTGGCTTACAACCGCAAGCACAACCTGGCCAACGGCGAGGACAACCGGGATGGGGAGAACCACAACAACAGCTGGAACCACGGCGTGGAGGGGCCGACCTCCGACCCGACGATCAAGGCACTCCGGCAACGGCAGCAACGCAACCTGCTGAGCAGCCTGCTGCTGGCGCGCGGGGTGCCGATGCTGCTGATGGGGGATGAGGTGGGCCGCAGCCAGGGCGGCAACAACAACAGCTGGTGCCAGGACAGCCCTCTCAGCTGGATGGTGTGGGGTGACGATCATTGCGATCTGGAGCTGAAGCAGTTCCTGCAACGGCTGCTGAAGCTGCGGGCTGCACTGCCGCAACTGTTCAATCCCCTCGTGCCGCCCAGGGAAGTACGCCGCAAAACGGTGGAGACCCCCTCCGGCATCTGGCTCCAGTGGCATGGAGTGAAGCTGGGCCAGCCGGACTGGGCCGCCTGGAGCCGCACCGCAGCCACGAGCCTGCACCGCAGCAGCGACGGGGCCCTGCTGTGGATGGGTTTCAACGCCTACAGCGACGATCTGGTGTTCGAGCTGCCGGAGCCGACGTCACCCTGGAGACGGATCATCGACACGGCTCGCCCCCCCGGCGAGGACCTGCCCGCGGAGCTGCCATTGAGCGAAGGAGCAACCATGAAACTCACCAGCCGCAGCCTGGTGCTGCTGCTCGCCGGAGAGATGACAGCGGACCTTTCGTTCTGAAAAGCGGGTGACGGGAATCGAACCCGTGTCATCAGCTTGGAAGGCTGAGGTCTTACCACTACACAACACCCGCGCTGGATAGCGCTTAACCAAATCCCGAGATGGGTGGTCAGCGCAACCGCACTTCTGCATTATGGCGGTCCGCATGACAAAAGCTTCTGGGTGACATCGTCTGACGCACTCCGGGGAGGATCCCGCCGCCGCCTGATGCTGGCCTACAGCCTCGGCGATGGCGGTACAGGGCTGGCCGCAGCCCAGCTCGGCTTTTACCTGTTTCCCTTCTTCATCTGCGACGCAGGTCTGCCCGCCTTCATCGCCGGCTCGCTGCTCACGGTGATCAAGGTGTGGGATGGCCTGAACGACCCAATGATCGGCTGGTTCAGCGACCGCACCAAGAGTCGCTGGGGTCCACGACTGCCCTGGATGTTCAGCGGCGCCCTGCCCCTCGGCATCAGCCTGGCGGCGATGTGGTGGGTGCCCCCCGGCGATGTGGGGCAAAAAACCATTTACTACGTGGTGATGGCGGTGCTGCTGATGACGGCCTACACCAGCGTGAACCTGCCCTATGCAGCTCTCTCCACCGAGCTGACGCAGGACACCGCCACCCGCACGCGCCTGAATGCCGCCCGCTTCACGGGTTCGATCCTTGCGGGGCTGAGCGGTTTGATCGTGGCCTCCCTGGTGCTCACCGATGGAGGCGGTGGCTATGTGGCCATGGGAAGGATCACCGGAACCATTGCGGCAGTGGCCACCCTGATCAGCTGCTGGGGGTTGGCCCCCTATGCCAAACAGGCCCAGCGTCCTGCACCCAACCATGAGCCCCCGCTGCAGCAGTTGAAGCGGGTGCTGGCCAATGCGCGCTTCCGCCAGGTGGTGGGGCTGTATCTGCTGCTGTGGTTCGGCCTGCAACTGATGCAGGTTGTGGCGTTGATCTGGCTGGTGCAGGTGGCGCACCTGCCACCGAACCTCTCCACCTGGTTCCTACTGCCCTTCCAGATCGCGTCACTGGCAGGCCTGCAGCTCTGGAGTGTGCTGAGCAACCGCAACGGCCGGGTGGCGACCCTGCGCTGGGGAGCTGGGCTGTGGATCATCGGCTGCCTGCTGTCAATGTTGTTCCCGCCACTGGGCGCGGACCCCGGCTGGATGGAACTCCTGCCTCTGGGATTGCTGATCGCGCTACTGGGTGTCGGTGCAGCAACGGCCTATCTGATCCCCTGGTCGCTGCTGCCGGACGCCATTGATGCCGACCCGGGCAAGCCGGCAGGGCTTTACACCGCCTGGATGGTGCTGGGCCAGAAACTGGTCATCGGGCTGACGATGTCGGTGTTCGGCAGCCTGCTTTCAGTCACGGGGTACATCTCCAATCAGGGGGAATGCTCCGGAGCGCTGAGTTTCATCGAACAACCTGAAACAGCCCTGCTGGCGATTCGAATATGCATGGGCGCACTGCCGGCTCTGTTGGTGCTGTTTGGCCTGATGGTGATGCGAGGCTGGCCCGACCGTGGTGCCCATCTGAACGTTTCCGCCGGATGAGATCTCCCCGCTGGCTTCATCGCCTTCTTGCAAGCCTGGTGATCGGTGGACAGGCCGTGACCGCCACCGTGAAGGGGCGAATCAACCGATCCGAGCTTCAGGACCAGTTGATGGAAGCCGGCCCAAGCAGCCTGCTGATTGTGCTGATCATCTCGGTGGCCGCCGGGTCGGTGTTCAACATCCAGGTGGCGGCCGAGCTCACCAGACAGGGGGCGGGCTCGACCGTTGGCGGCATCCTGGCCATCGGCCTGGCGCGCGAGATTGCCCCGCTGCTCACCTCCTGCCTGCTGGCCGGCAAGGTGGCCACCGCCTATGCCGCCCAGCTGGGAACGATGAAGGTGACCGAACAGATCGATGCGATCACGATGCTGCGCACCGATCCCGTGGAGTACCTGGTGGTGCCGCGAATGATCGCCATGGTGGTGATGGCACCGGTGCAGTGTTTCTTCTTCTTCCTGGCGGCGGTGTGGAGCGGCCAGATCACCAGCACCGCGCTCTACAACATCCCACCGGCTGTGTTCTGGGGTTCCGTGCGCAACTGGGTCGACTCCTTTGATCTGCTGTCGATGCTGTTGAAGGCCCTGGTGTTCGGGATGATCATCGCGATCGTGTCCTGCGGCTGGGGGCTGACCACCAAAGGGGGCCCGAAGGAGGTGGGCAGCAGCACCACCGGAGCGGTCGTCATGATTCTGGTTTTGGTGGCGATCATGGATGTCGTTCTCACCCAGATGCTCTTCGGCGGATGACGACCCCTGCTTCTGTGACCCTCAGCCCCGACGCCCGACTGCCGCTGCTGGTGGTGGTGCTTGGGGTGGCCCTGCTGCCGCTGCCGCTGAGCCCCTGGCCCACCGTTGTGGTGGTGCTGTTCGGCGTGTTCTTACTGATCCAGACCGCGAGCCTGCGGCTGGAATTTGAAGAACGCGCTCTGATCGTGTGGCAGAACGGCCGTGAGCTGCGGCGTTTCCCCTACGACCAGTGGCTCACCTGGCGCTTGTTTGCACCCTGGCTGCCGGGGTTGTTCTATTTCCGTGAAACCCAGAGCATTCACTTTCTGCCGATCCTGTTCAGCCAGAAACAGCTGCGGGAACAGCTGGAGCAACGGGTGGGGGCGCTGGAAGTGCCGAAACCGGAGGATGCAGACTCGCCCAGCTAGCTAAACTTAGCCAAGCCTGAACGGGTGCCATGGCCACGGTGAATATGCATGAGGCAAAAACGCAGTTGTCGCGTCTGCTTCTGCAAGCGGAAGCCGGAGAAACCGTTGTGATTGCCCGCGCCGGCAAACCCTCCGCCCAATTGGTTCCCATCGACGGACAGTGCAAAGGCTTGAAGCCTCCGGGCGCCATGCGAGATCAGATCAGCATCGGCGAGGACTTCGATGCCCCACTGGATTCGCTGTTTGACGCTGCCATTGAGCCTGACAACAGCCACGATCGATGAGTCGGGTTCTGCTCGACACCCATCTGCTGTTGTGGTGGCTCAAAGATGATCCGCGCTTGCCGAGCGTCCTCGTCACCGAGCTTCAAACCGATCGCCACACGGTCTGGATCAGTCAGGCCTCGCTATGGGAATTGGCGATCAAACTGAACCTTGGGCAGCTGAACGTTGACCTGAGGGCACTGGAGCAACTTGTCCCGAAGCAGGGCTTTCAGTGGCTCATGATCAGCAACGACCATCTGCTGGAGGTGGCCCGTTTGGAGCAAATCGAAGGCCATCGCGATCCCTTCGACCGGCTCTTGATCTGCCAAAGCAGGGTTGAACCCTTGCTTCTGTTCACCTGCGATCAAGCCTTGGCTGACTACGGATCCTGTGTGCGGGGGTTTAGCTAGGCAACCGGCTTGCAAGGGCATGAACCAACCACCACGGTGTTTGCCATCCGGCGGCGCAAGCGTGATCAACGGATCGGCCTACTGCGACAGCAAGCCAGCGACCAGGCACGCAGCGTTACCGAGCAAGTGCTGAAGCTCGCCGAGGCCACCATTCAGCAATAAGCACGATATTCTCACGATTTCGGCTATATATCGTATAAATATTGCACTAAATACATCAACACCAGTTCCGGCCTGGTGTCTTGGCGTCTGGTCGGCTGGAATGGAGCGATGGAGAGCACGGCCGCTGACGCAATGCCAGACGACACCGACCTGAACCCTCAGGAACCCGAGACCGAGCAGTCACCCGCAGACGCAGCAGCGGAGCAAGAGGCTGAAGCCTCTACTCCTGAGCTCAATGCGGTGGTGGAGCTGGCTCTTAAAGACCTGAAGGAACGCCGTGACGCGCTGGAACAGGAGATCAGCGAGCTGGCCCAGCGCAAGCAACAGCTGGAGCGTGAGCTCAAGACCAACTTCGCCGGCCAGTCCGATGCCATCGCACGGCGCGTGAAGGGCTTCCAGGAGTACCTGGGCGGAGCCCTCGGGGACCTGGTGCAGAGCGTGGAAAACCTGGAGCTGGTGGTACAGCCAATGGTGGTGCAGCCCTCCCCCCTGGATCAGCAGGCCGACTCCAATGGCACCGCTCCCGGCATCGAGGGTTCGGCAGCACCGGCTGCGGCGGTCGCCGACACCTTTCGGCCCGATGAAGAGCTGATTCGCGCAGCGCTGGAGCGGTTCCTCAAACAGCCGGATGTCTATGCCGACCCCTGGAATCTGCGGCGCAGCATCGATGAGCGCGACACGGCCCTGCTAGAGGATTGGTTCTTCAACCAGGGCGGTCGCGGTGCCCAGCCCAGCCGCGGCACCCGGCCGCGGAACATTCTCGCCAGTGCGGCCCTCGTCGCCATCATCGGCGAGCTCTACGGCGATCAGTTCCAGTGCCTGGTGCTGGCCGGAGGCCCGGAACGCCTCGGCGAATGGCGCCGGGGCCTGCAGGATGCCCTCGGCCTGGGCCGCGAAGACTTCGGCCCCAGCAGCGGCATTGTGCTGTTCGAACGACCCGAAGCACTGGTGGAACGCGCCGATCGGCTCGAGGAGCGGGGCGAGGTGCCGCTGATCCTGATTGATGCCGCCGAACGCAGCGTGGAGATCCCCGTGCTTCAGTTCCCGCTCTGGCTGGCCTTCGCGGCCGGACCGGGTGAACGCCTCGACGACGACGACCTGCTGTGATCCTTACCGCCCTTCTTTTTCTCGCCATCGGCTACTTGCTGGGAGCGATTCCAAGCGGTTACCTCGCCGGCCGCTGGCTGAAGGGCATTGATCTACGCGACTGCGGCTCCGGCAGCACCGGCGCCACCAACGTGCTACGCAACGTGGGCAAGGGGCCAGCGCTGCTGGTGTTCCTGCTGGATGTGGGCAAAGGCGCCCTGGCGGTGCTGCTGGCGAAAAGCGTCGGCCTGAACGACTGGGTGCAGGTGCTGGCGGGCCTGGCAGCCCTCGCCGGCCACATCTGGCCGGTGTGGCTGGGCTGGAAAGGGGGCAAGGCTGTCGCCACCGGCTTAGGGATGTTTCTGGGGCTGGCCTGGCCAGTGGGGCTTGCCAGCTTTGGCTTGTTCATGGCGACGATCAGCCTCAGCCGAATCGTGTCGCTCGCGAGCGTGGTCGCAGCGATTGGCCTACCGGTGTTGATGCTGGTTGCCGGCAACAGCAGCGCCTACGTGGTGGTGTCGCTGGTGGCCAGCTCGATGGTGCTCTGGCGGCATCGCAGCAACATCCAGCGGCTGATGGCCGGCACCGAACCACGGATCGGCCAGAAGCAGTAATCAGCGAGAGGGCTGCACAAGGCACACGAAACACGTACGCTTTCCTGTACATCAGCTCCGTTGGAATGACATCCGTCTCCATTACCGAGGCGCGCAAACGCTTGTTCGCTTTGGTCGATGAGGTGGGTGAATCGCACGCTCCCATTGAAATCAAGGGCAAGCGTGGCAATGCTGTGCTGGTCTCGGAAGACGACTGGCGCGCGATTCAAGAAACGCTCTACCTGACGACCATTCCAGGAATGCGGGAGTCGATTTTGGAGGGCATGGCAACACCAACAACCGAACTGGGCGAGGATCCGGGCTGGTGACCTGGCGTGTGCTGTTCACCCGCCAAGCTCAAAAAGATGCACGCAAACTGGCCAGTGCTGCGCCAGCCCTGAAAAGCAAAGCGGAACGCTTGATCGGTCTGCTCAAGGTTGATCCCTACCAACAGCCTCCCCCCTATGAAGCCTTGGTAGGCGACCTGAAAGGCGCTTGTTCCCGTCGGATCAACATCCAACACCGTCTTATTTATCAGGTGCTGGATGAAGAACGGATCGTGAAAGTCTTAAGGCTCTGGAGCCATTACGCCTAGAGGATGCAGAGACATTGCACAGCGAATCACAAATCCCCGCTGCAGGCTTGAGTCAATGAGCAACAGACGCGATGGCTGGCACCGAAACCAGGATCAGGGTCGGCCAGAAGCAGCAGGCCTGAGCCTTGCCACTTCTTACCAATCCCTGTTCCATCAGCCGTCGAATTCCGGCAACCCATAGCTGTCCTGCACCGCATAGCTCCAACCACCGCTGGATGGATCAAACGTCTTGTCGGAGAACAGATCGCCATAGATCGCCGGGAAGTTGGCATCGGTGTCGTCACCCATCGCCACCACATCCACCTCGACTGTGTCTTCACACGTGGCCTGGGCGGCTACGGCATCCAGCGCCGCATTCAGTCGCCGCTGCATCTCCGGCCAGGGGCGATCGCCGCTGTTGTCCTCCAGATAGAACGCATCGCCCGACTGGTTGTAGATCAGACCAGATGTGGTGATCGGATCACCGCCGAGCTTCTTCGGCAAGGGCACAGCCTCACCGGTAATCGAATCCGATCCAGGCCCCTCGCGCGTGTCCCACCAGGCACGCCGTTCAGGCCGGCCGTCGGTGGTCATCGCCACATAGGTGAAGCCTTGGGCATCGCCAGACGCCACCTGCTTGCTCAGCACATGCTCCAATCCCATCAAAGCTCCGAGCATTTCAGTGCCGGAATACAGATTCGAACTGGGGCGACCAGAACCCTGGAAGAGGTCATTTTCTGTGGGTTCCGGCAGATCACGGCGCTGCCACAGGCTGTTGCCATCAATGGAGTTGCCATAGATCTGATCCGGTGTCTGCACATCGAGGATCCTCGCGGCCACATCCATTCCCTTCTGCGGCTTGTTCGGACCAAAGGACGTCTTGGCGTAATCCACCGCATAGCCGTAGGTGATCAGATGCACCGTCACCTTCTGGGCCTCATCAGCAGACACATCGGGCAGAAGCACCACCTCAAAGTCCGACAACGTCTGCGCCAAAGAAGCGGACGAGTTGTTGATCACCGCATCACGGAATGCCTCGGTGCTCAGCACATCATCCGCACCGATGCGACTGAAGCCATAACCCGCCTTCTCGATCGCCTGCTGGTAGGAGTAAAGCGCCACACGATCCTGCGCCTCGAGACGATCACTGCGGGATGCCGCACCGGTGGAGGGGTCCGGTTGCAACATGGATGTGGAGTTATCCAGCACCAGATACAGCACCACATCGTCGATGCATTCCCCTGGCTCCGGCGGTGCTGGCTGGCACTCCTCCAAGCCATCCAGGCTGGCGGTAGCGTCAGCCAGTGATTCTCCATCCTGAGACAGCTCGAGGCTGAGCGATTCCGAACCGGTCAAGGCGCTGTTGGCCGTGACCGTCACGCTGAACTCAAACTCCGAGACATCAGGTGAAACCTGAATCTGCCCTGTCTCACCGCCTTCAAGCAAAAGCACGTCCTCCTTTGGATCCAGGATCACGCTATTCACCGTGTATCCATCTCCAGAAAGATTCGATGTCTCGAGTGAGTAGTCGTAGACCTGCACCTCATCGCTGGCAGGATTCAACGCCACGCTGAAGCTGAACACAGCGTCCTTATCGCTGAGGGTTTCTGAATCGACGCAAGCTCCCTCCGAGTCAATATCCACAACAGGAGGATTCACTGGTGGTTCAACTGGTGGTTCAACTGGTGGCTCAACTGGTGGCTCAACTGGCTCGCAGTTCTCAAAGTTCTCAATACGCGCTACCTCGTTATCACTTTTACCCGTCTCTGGATTGCTCACCTCCAGCATCAACTCCTCATTCCCGCTCAACACATCGCTCGCTTCAATCGCAACCGTTACAGCGAAACTCTCAACTCCGGCTGCTAATTCAAATTCCCCACTCTTCTTCCCTGGCGTCAACACCGACACATCAGCAGCATTCACCACCTCAATGCCCAGAAGCTCATACCCTTTCAACCCCTTCACATTGCTGAAGTCGTACCCATAAACCTTCGCTTCCTCACAGGGATCCTCGACCGTCACCTCAAAGCTGAAACTCGCTTTCCTCCCCTCTTCATCTCCTTCATCACACACACCGATCGCATCCACATCGATCTCATCACCACAAGGATCCTCTCCTGGCGTTGGTGGCACCGGCTCGCAGTTCTCGAAGTTCTCAATCCCAGCCACCTCGTTATCACTATTCCCCGTTTCCGGATTGGTCACCTCCAGCAGCAACTCCTCATTCCCGGTCAATACATCGCTCACTTCAATTTCAACCGTTACTGCAAAACTTCCAACACCGGCTGCTAATTCAAATTCGCCACTCTTCTCCCCTGGCGTCAACACCGTCACATCAGCGGCATTCACCACTTCAATCCCCAGTAATTCATAGCCCTTCAGACCCTTCACATTGCGGAAGTCGTACCCATAAACCTTCACTTCCTCACAAGGATCTTCAATCGTCACCTCAAAGCTGAAACTCGCTTTCCTCCCCTCTTCATCTTCTTCA
>QCUM01000028.1 GCA_003210735.1 Synechococcus sp. AG-679-D13 | reverse complement strand
CGATTGTTGAGGGGGATCGTGTTGGGGGCACCTGTGTGATCCGAGGCTGCGTCCCCAAGAAGTTGTTGGTCTATGGAGCACAGGCCAGGCATCAACTGGCTGATGCATCGGCCTATGGACTCAGCATCGGCTCAGTGACCTCCAACGTGCCCGAGTTGTTCAACCGGGTGCGCGCTGAGGTGGACCGGTTGAATCACCTCCATCTCGGTTTCCTGGAGAAGGCCGGCGTCACCCGCATCCAGGGATGGGGTCGCTTCACCGGCAGCCACAGCATCGGCATCTCATCCAAACGAGGAGGTCCGGTGGAGACGGAGCTCCAGGCCTCAAAAGTGCTGGTTGCTGTTGGTGGGCGTCCTGTCCGGCCAGAGATCCCCGGGATTGAGCTGAGCTGGGTGAGTGACGACATGTTCGAGCTGCAGGATCTGCCGAAGGTGGTCGTGGTTGTGGGTGCAGGCTTCATCGCCTGTGAATTCGCCTGCATCCTGCGAGGCCTTGGCGTCAGCGTGGTTCAGGTGGTGCGAGGCCCGCGTTTGCTGCGCGGTTTTGACGCCGAACTAGCGGATGCCGTGCTCGAGGGGATGCACGATCAGGGCATCGAGATGCGTTTCAACGCGACCGTGACCTCCCTCGAAGGCGAGGCAGGGAACATCACAGCGAAGCTCGACGATGATTTGAGTATCCCCTGCGGCGGCGTGCTGATGGCGACCGGCCGTCGCCCCTGGCTTGCTGATCTCGGCCTGGAGCTGGCGGATGTTGAAACCGAGAACGGAAGAATCGTGGTGGATGCCGACTCCTGTACCTCGGTTCCGCATATCCATGCCGTCGGCGATGTGACCGATCGGGTGAATCTCACCCCCGTGGCCATTGATGAGGGCAGGGCCTATGCCGATGCCGGTTTTGCCGGCAAGCATCGACAGGTGGATCATCGGCTGGTGGCCAGTGCAGTGTTCAGTGATCCAGAGCTGGCCAGTGTGGGCTTGTCTGAGGAGGAGGCCATGGCGGAATACGGCGCTGAAGCGGTGGTTGTTCACCGTGCCCGCTTCCGCTCCATGGCGCGGGCTTTGCCGGCCAGCGGGTCGCGTTGCCTGCTCAAGTTGGTGATTCAGGCAAGCACCGATCGTGTGCTGGGTTGCCACATGGTGGGAGAGCATGCCGCCGAGATCATTCAGATGGCTGCCATCGCCATCGGGATGGGCGCCACGAAAGCCGACTTCGATCGAACCATGGCTCTTCACCCCTCGGTATCCGAGGAATTCGTCACGATGGGTTGAGATCAGCTCAGGTGATCGGCCATGCGTAGCGCCAGGCCAATCACCGTGAGCCCAGGGCCCACACTCGGACAGCTTGGGAACACACTGGCGTCGGCGATGTAGAGGTTGCTGATGTCATGGCAGCGCCCCGTTGCGTCAACCACTGACTGCGCCGAGTCTGTGCCCATCCGACAGGTCCCACAGCCGAAGCCCACCACACTCAACGGTGCTTCCCCACGGGCATGGGTGGGAGCCTTGAGCACCACTTTGGTCAATGGGTCATTCTCCACCGCCTTCAATGTGTCAATCCAGCGGTAGACGAGTCGGTCGTGAGCTTCGCGGTTGTTGGGGATGTAGTTGATGCGGATCTGATCGCTGTTCAACCACACCTTGTTGTGGGGGTCCGGCCCCACTTCCGTCATGGCCCACCAGGCCACGGAACGGGACGCCAACCGTTCCAGGCCGAAGTCGGGGATCAGCTTGGTCACGAGCGATAACACCGGTGGTGACTCGGCGAACAGGGCATCCTGCAGCACCCCGCCAGCCGCCTGGATGTGCCCGAGGGGGAAGCTGACATTCTTGTCTCCCCAGTAGTAGTCGTTGACGCCCAGGGATCGGCCGTAGCGACCGCTGTTGCGTTCGGTGGCCAGCTGAAGGATGGAGGTGAGCTGCAGATTCATCAGGTTCCGCCCCACCTGGTCGGATCCATTACCGATCCCCCTTGGGTGGTGGGTGTTCACGGAGCGCAACAGGATCGCGGGCGTGTTCACAGCCCCTGCAGCCATCACCACCATATCGGCGCTGAACAACCAGACATCACCCTGGATCTCAGCTTCCACACCACGGATTTCGCGTCCGCTGGGGCTCACATGCAGGCGGAGCACCCTGGCGTTCTCCCGCACATTGAGTCGGTCTGGATCACCCATCTGCAGGCCGAATAACTGGGCATCACCACTGGGATCATCCCGATCTTCCGACCAGCTGATCGGCAGGTCGTAGGGCGTGCATCCCTGCCGTTGCAGGGCCGCACGCAACGGCTCGAAAAATGGCTCCACCGGTTTGGGAGGAGTTTTGAAATCAACGGCACGACCGGGCTCTGTGGGATCCACCCCCGACTGGCCGTGCACCCGATACAACTGCTCAGCACGGTCGTAGAACGGCGCCAGTTCGGCGTAGTCAAACGGCCATGCCGGAGAGACACCCTCCTGAAGAGGGACCTCTTCAAAGTCCTGCTCGCGCATGCGTTCCAGCACGGCTCCCCAGATTTTGGTGTTACCACCACGGGCATAGGTGGTCTGCGGTGCAAAGGGGTCGCCGTCCGGGCCGAACCATCGCTCATCTTTGGGGTGATAGCGGTCTTTGCGGAACAGATCCACATCGGCGACGTTCTGGTCCTCCAGCGCCATGGCCCCGCCGCGCTCGAGAACCAGCACAGATTTTCCACGGCGGCTCAGAGCTCCCGCAAGGGTGCCTCCACCCGCACCGCTGCCGATGACGATGACGTCGTAGTGGTGGTCGTCAATGATCATGGAATTACTGCCAGACGTAGATCAGAAGGAACAGAAGAATCCAGATCACATCGACGAAATGCCAGAACAGGCTCACCGATGCGACTCCCATCTCACCGTTGTCGTAGTTACCGGGTTTGAAGGAGCGGACAAGCATCAATCCCATCAGCAGAACGCCGGTGATCACGTGCAACCCGTGAAATCCGGTGAGCAGATAGAACAGGCCCCCAAAAACTCCGCTGCTCAGGCTGAAACTGAGCTCGGACCATTCGACGTACTGGCCGTAGATGAAATAGCTGCCCATGGCCATGGTGAGCAGCCATACGGCTCGGAATCGCCAGAGCTTGCGGGCGTGGAGGCAGAGCTCGGCTCCGTAGGCCACAAAGCTTGAGCTCACCAACACCACGCTGTTGATCAAGGGCATGCGCACCTCCAGACCATCAACGCCATCGGGCAGCCACTGGGGTGCCGTGAGCTTCAGCACCGCATAGCCCGCGAAGAAGGCGAGGAAGATGACGCTCTCGGAGCAGAGGAAGATCACGAAGCCGGTCATGTTGTGACCGTCGTGTTTCACATGCCCAGGGGTGTGATTCAGCTGAACGTCGGGATTGATGCCGGTCATGGTTCAGGCCTCCTGTGAGCGGCGCACATAGAACTCCTCGTCTTCAACGAGGGGACGACCCAGCCCGTAGCCATATGGCTCGTTGATCACGGTGGGAATGTCGTCCTGGAAGTTCTCTGCAGGTGGAGGTGAAGGCAGCAGCCATTCCAACCCGATCGCCCTCCATGGGTTGGGTGGTGCCTGGGGACCACGGGCCCATGAGCTCACCATGTTGAGGATAAAAGGGATGGAAGCAACTCCAAGCATGAAGGCGCCGATGCTTCCCAGAACGTTCCAGATGGCGAATTCAGGGTCGTAGGAGGCAACCCGTCGTGGCATGCCCAGCAGGCCTGCCCAATGAAGAGGAAGCCAGTTGAGCGTGGCGCCGATGAAGGTGAGAACGAAATGAACCTTTCCCAGACCTTCGTAGTACATGCGTCCAGTGAATTTCGGGAACCAGTGGTAAATCCCTGCAAAGACACCCAAGCCAATCGTGTTGAAGATCACGTAATGGAAATGAGCCACCACGAAGGCCGTGTTCCCCACATGAATGTCGATGGGGACGGTTGCCAACATCACGCCGGTTATTCCGGCAAAGATGAAGTTGAACAGTCCACCCAGGCAGAACAACATCGGTGTGTTGAGTCTTAAATTGCCCCGCCACAAAGTTCCCAGCCAAGCAAACACCTTCACTCCGGTCGGAACTGCGATCAGCATCGTGGTGAACATGAAGATGTGACGCATCCAGTTCGGAGTTCCTGTGTAGAACATGTGGTGAGCCCAGACAATCATGCTGAGAAAAGTGATCCCGAACGACGCGATGGCGACAAACTTGTAGCCGAACAGTGGCTTCCTGGCGTAAACAGGGAATAGCTCGGAGAAAATGCCAAAAACAGGCAGCACCAGAACGTAAACGGCGGGGTGGGAATAGAACCAGAAGAAGTGCTGGAACAGCACCGGGTCACCACCACCCTCCGGTCGGAAAAAGGATGTCCCGAAGCTCAGATCGAAAAGCAGCATCACCGCACCGCCGGTGAGGGGAGGCAGGCCGATCAGTTGGATGGTTTGTGCTGCCCAGGCGGTCCAAATAAAGATCGGCATCTTGAAGAAGCCCATCCCTGGAGCTCGCATCCGGATGATCGTTGTCACGAAGTTGACGGCTCCCATGATCGAGGAGATCCCGGAAAGGGCGACCGCCAGAATCCACAAAAACTGACCGTTGATGAAGTGCCCAAGAGGGTTCTGGAGGCTCATTGGTGGGTAGGACCACCAACCCGAAGACGCCGGTCCTCCGGGGGCAAAAAAGCTGCCCATCAGCACGGTGGCGAACACCGGCACCAACCAGAACGCCGCGGCATTCAACCGGGGGAACGCCATGTCGGGTGCACCGATCATGGTGGGAATCAACAGGTTGTTGAACCCATTGAGAATCGGAAACAGAAACAGGAACAGCATCACTGTTCCGTGCATTGTGTACAGCCCGTTGTAGACCGTGGGATCAACCAGATCCGCCGGTGGTGTTAGCAGCTCCCCACGCACGATCATTGCCAATAAACCGCCCACCAGCAGGAAAAACAGCGAGGTGACGATGTATTGAATCCCGATCACCTTGGCATCGGTGTTGAAGCTGAAGAAGCGCTTCCAGTTGTCTGGCGCGCCTGGTACGGGGTGGGGCGCCTTGAGGATGCGAGGGTCGTAATTAGTAATTGTCATGACAGGCCTCAGGCGTCGTGGGGGATGGAGGGATCACCGGGGTCATTCACCTGTGGAGGTGGGGCGGGAGGCACCGTTGCCCAACCCTTATCCCCACGGGCCAGACGGCGGTCGTACAGAGCACGCCCTGGATCGAGACCGGGTTGGAGTGGTTGATCGGCTGTTGTTTTCAGCCAGTTCGTGTAGGTCGCTTCAGATTCCACAACAACATTGGTCTGGTTCTGAGAGAAATAGGCACCGCTGAACATGGCGTCTCGCAGTCGAAAACGGCCTTCTTTCGTGGGTGTCAAGCTGTAGGAAATAATGCTTCCTGGGATGATGTCTTGCTTCAGGCGGAAAGCAGGCACAAAAAAGCTGTGCAGAACGTCCTCTGAGATCAAACGAAAATTGACGCGTTGATCAACGGGTAGATGAAGTTCAGAGCTCCGCACTCCATTGGGATAGACAAATTCCCAGCTCCATTGCCGGGCAATGACATCAATAGGACCGACATCTGCCTTGGGATCCTTCGCAATCAGCACCGTTGGATCCGTACCGATGGCGTATTTGTGCTTCGGACCAAGGGTCTGAAGCTTCATATTTACATTCATGGAATATGTGGCGATCAGGAAGACCGTCACAAGGGGAATGATCGTCCAGGTGATCTCCAACTTGGTGTTCCCCTCGATCGGAGCACCATCGCTTTCGTCATATTTCCCAGCCCGGTTGAACAGCAGCACCCAGCCCATGAAGCCGGTGCAACCGAAGAAGATGAATGATCCGATGCCCGTCTCCAGGGCGAACAGATCATCGACATAGGGAGCGGCGCTGGAGGCTTGAGGTGGGAACCAGCTGTAGGACCAGTTCGCCATCATTTTGGCGATGACAAGATTCAGCCCAATCGCAATCGTGATGATCACGATGGCTCCGATGTTGGGGCTCTTCTTGGGAGTCGTCGTTGTCATGGCAACACCTCATTCAGATCGGCACCGGCGGCCAGCAACTGGTCTGCGGTGATGTGTACGCCGAAGTCGCTGGCCAGCCAGGCACCGAGGCTTCCGTGCAGCCCCATCAACAGCAGCATCACGGCGCCACTGAGCAGATACAGCCAGGTGACCTGGCGTCCCAGATCCTTCCGCCAGACAAAGCGCTGATAGCCGCGCCAGATGGTCATGGCGACGATCACCAGCAGGATGGCGACACCACCGATGGCGTGCCAAAGCATGGTGTCGATCGCGGTCTGCCCCAGCACGCTGCGCACCCCCGGCAGCGGCACCGCCAGCAGCATCTCGTAGAAGCCTGCCGCCACGGTGAAGAAGCTGATACCGCTGCAGGCCAGCAGGTTGTACCACCCCACATCGTGGAATCCGCTGCGCGTTACCGGTAGAGCGAGAAAGCGGAACAACCGCTTTTCCAGCGGGTAAAAAGCCCCGGCAAAGTCAAAGGCGATCCCGATCGCGAACAGACCGATGGTCAAGTGCACCAGGTTGGGGTGCACTGGAATGGCGTAAGGCAGGTCATTGGCGCCGAGGGAATCGGCGATGTCGTTGATCGGGGAGGCGATGGTCGCGATCGCTGTCATGACAGCACCCCGTCCCGGATGACTTTCACAACCGGAACGGTGTGCAGGCCATAGACCCACACCAACTTGTCGCCCAGATAAACCTGCACCACCACGAGTGCGGCCAGGGCCACATCCAGGGCAAGAAAGGGCCTGGGCAGCACGGTTGGGTTCTTTTGACGGGCCACATACCGCCAGCTCGTGAGCAACGCCAGCACTCCGGCGAGGGACCAGCCGATGGTGCTGTGAATGTTGAGGATGTCTCGTGATGCGCCGTAGGGATTGGCGAGACCAGCTTCGATCTGGCCGAAGATGATGGCGATGAAGATCGCCACGGTGGCGACGATCAGATTCCAGAAGCTGACCTCAAAGAGGTTTTTTTTCCCTGTCAGCACACCGATCATGTCGAAGACCACTGAGATCAGGGCCATCGCGATCACGAAGTGAACGACGATCGGATGAATGACGTCGAGCCAGGGGAGATTTTTGTCGTTGAGCGGCGGCAGCAGCTCAAACATTCGTGTATGGAACGGCTTAGCTCAAGGATGAACAGCGCCGTTCAAGCCGTCAGCACTTAATTGTGAAATACAACTCCTTCTGTCTCATGCTCACTTCAGGAGTCGCTGCTGACTCTCTGAGCTCCCTTCCAGTAGAGCAGGGCCTGGATGACGATGATGACCATCACGGCAGGGATCACCAGGCAGAGCATCACAAGGCGGAACTCATCGGCCCAGCTGGCCATTGAGGTGCGGGGAAGGATGTTGTCGATCACATACAACAGATAAAGACCGAGAAGCAGGCCTCCCTCCACCCGCGAGATGCGCCCTTTTGTCCAGAAGATCGGGAGGCAGGCCAGGCTGGTGAGAAGCATCACCGGCAGATCATCGTGAATCAGGTCTGCCGAGACGAGCAGACCACGGCTGCCTGCCGCCAAAGCACCGCCTCCCAGTACAAGGGTGAGGTTGAGCAGACAGCTGCCAACCACATTCCCGATAGCGAGATCCGTGCGGCCGCGCAGGGCCGCAACCATCGATGTGATCAATTCGGGTGTGGATGTGCCGGCTGACACGATCGTCAGGCCGATCACCGCTTCGCTCACCCCCAGAAGCGTGGCCGCCGTGATCGCTCCGCTCACCAACACCCTCGATCCGATGGTGAGCACGGCAATACCGGCGATGAGTTTGAACACCGCAAGCCCCCAACCGCCCTTGCCGGCGTTGGCGTCCACCTCGGGCTCGGCATCGACGCTGACATCAGGTTGTTCGCGGGCGGTGCGGATCTCCCAGATCGTGTTGATCACCAATCCCACAAGAAGTGCGACGCCGGCCTGCCAGGTCATGCGGCCGGCTGAGGCCATTCCCCAGACCGCGGCAGAGATGGCGATCAACAGGGGGATGTCCCGCCGCACCAGACGGCTCTCCACGCGCAGCGGCAACACCAGGGCGCTGGCCCCCAGCACCACCATCACGTTGAAAATGTTGCTGCCGACGGCATTGCTCACCGCCAGGGCATCGGATCCCTTGAAAACGGAACTGAGGCTCACGAACAGTTCGGGTGCGCTGGTGCCCAGCGACACCACCGTGAGACCGATCACCAGCTGCGGGATGCCAAAAACAAGCGCCAGGGCCACGGACCCCTGCACAAACAGTTCGCCGCCGCCGAACAGCAGCCCGATGCCAAGGAGGACATCGATCGTGGCCCTGAGGAAGTCCGGCATCGCTGGAAGCTGGTACGAGGGAATTCTGCTTTGCCGAGAACCGACCTAAGGTCACCAGCCACGACAGCAGCACCGAAATTTGCTGAACCGCATCAACGCGAACAACCTGCGCGGCGACGCATTCGGAGGACTGACGGCCGCCGTGGTGGCGCTGCCAATGGCCCTGGCCTTCGGTGTGGCTGCAACGGGTGATCCCGCCCCAGGCCTCTGGGGCGCCGTGATCATCGGTTTGGTGGCGTCCCTCTTCGGTGGAACCCCCACCTTGATCTCCGAGCCCACCGGTCCGATGACGGTGGTGTTCACCTCGGTGATCCTCAGCCTCACAGCCACCGCTCCAGACAAGGAGACCGCCATGGCCATGGCGTTCACGGTGGTGATCCTGGCCGGCATCTTCCAGATCCTGTTCGGGGTCTTTCGTCTCGGGCGCTACGTCACCCAAATGCCCTACACGGTGATCTCGGGCTTTATGTCCGGCATCGGAGCAATCCTGGTGATTCTGCAATTGCCGGCTTTCCTGGGCCAGGAGGCCTCAGGGGGGGTGATCGGCACACTCACCAGCCTGCCCACCCTGATGGCCGGAATCCAGCCGATGGAGTTGGCGCTGGCGTTGATCACCGTGGCGATCCTGTGGTTGACCCCTTCGGGAATCAAGAAGTTCTGCCCTCCTCAGCTTCTGGCTCTGGTTCTTGGAACATTGCTTTCGATCACCTTGTTCCAGGACGCCGGTCTCAAGACCATTCCGGCCTTTAATGCAGAGCTGCCCACCCTTCAGATACCCAGCTATAGCGGTGGGCAAATTCGATTGATGTTCGTGGATGCGGCAGTGCTCGGCATGCTGGGCTGCATCGATGCTTTGCTCACGTCGGTCGTGGCTGACAGCCTCACCCGCACGGAGCACGATTCCAACAAGGAGCTCGTCGGGCAGGGGGTCGCCAACATTGCGTCCGGTCTCTTCGGAGGTCTGCCCGGTGCTGGAGCCACGATGGGAACCGTGGTCAATATTCAGGCTGGTGGCCGATCCGCCCTGTCCGGGTTGATCAGGGCGTTGATCCTGATGGTGGTGGTTCTGGCTTTCGCGCCGCTGGCTTCAACGATCCCCCTTGCCGTTCTTGCCGGCATCGCCCTGAAAGTCGGTATCGACATCATCGACTGGGATTTCCTTCAGCGTGCCCATCACCTGTCGGTCAAGGCTGCGGTGATCACCTATGGCGTGATCGCCCTGACCGTTCTGGTGGACCTGATCACAGCGGTCGGCATCGGTGTTTTCGTTGCCAATGTGCTCACGATTGATCGGATGAGCGCGCTCCAGTCGCGCAAGGTGAAAACCATCAGCACAGCCGATGACGATGTTGAGCTGAGCCACGAGGAGCAGCTGCTGCTGGACCAGGCCTCCGGCAAGGTCTTGTTGTTCCAGTTGGCTGGCCCGATGATCTTCGGGGTGGCCAAGGCGATCGCGCGCGAGCACAACGCGATCGGTAACTGCCGAGTGGTGGTGTTCGACCTCTCGGAGGTCTCCCACATGGGCGTGACAGCTGCCATTGCTCTGGAAAATGCCGTCAAGGAAGCCATCGAAGTGGGGCGTGAGGTCTTCCTCGTTGGAGCGACTGGCAGCACGCAAAAACGTCTTGAGAAGATGAAACTGCTGGAGCGTCTTCCCGAACAGAACATTGGTTCCGATCGTCTGACCGCTCTACGATTGGCTGTGGAGGGACTGCCCATGAATGGCTGATCAGCTCACGATCACCTCCCCGGACGACTGGCACGTCCACCTGCGCGATGAGCAACTGTTGGAACGGGTGGTGGCTGATACAGCTCGAACGTTTCGACGGGCGATCGTGATGCCCAATCTGCGGCCACCGGTCACCACCGTTGCCGCCGCAAGGGCCTATCGGGAACGGATCCAAGCGGCCTGCCCTGCGGCGCTGGATTTCACGCCGTTGATGACGGCGTATCTGACCGATGACATTCCCCCTGAAGAGATCGAGATCGGTTTCCGCGACGGGGTGTTCACCGCCGCGAAGCTGTATCCCGCCAATGCCACGACCAATTCAGCCGCCGGTGTCACCGATCTGCTCCGCATCGATTCGGTGCTGGATTGCATGGCGCGCATCGGAATGCCTCTGTTGATCCATGGCGAAGTCACGGATGCTGATGTCGATGTGTTCGACCGTGAAACCACGTTCATCGAACGCCATCTCAAACCTCTGACGCTCAGACATCCGGATCTGCGCATCGTGTTGGAGCACATCACCACCGAACAGGCCGTGGATTTCGTTGGTTCCGCGGATCAAAACCTTGCCGCAACGATCACACCGCACCATCTGCACATCAACCGCAATGCGATGTTTTCGGGAGGTCTGCGCAGCGATTTCTACTGTCTGCCCGTGGCCAAACGGGAGCGGCATCGTCTGGCCCTGCGCAGGGCTGCCACCAGCGGTGATGCCCGGTTTTTTCTGGGAACCGATTCGGCCCCCCACGAACGCTCCGGGAAGGAAAGCTCCTGTGGTTGCGCTGGCATCTTCAATGCACCTCATGCACTCGAGAGCTATGCCCAGGTGTTTGACGAAGAAAATGCTCTGGATTGCCTGGAAGCCTTCGCCAGTCGCAACGGTCCGGCTTTTTATGGATTACCGGTGAACAGCGACCGCATCACCTTGAAACGTCGCGATCAGCTGGTGCCTGAACTTGTCGATGGTCTGGTTCCCTTCCATGCTGGACAGATCCTGTCGTGGACGATCGTGTGATGCATCTGATCAAGTTCAGTTCGGAAGACTGCGGCACCTGCCATCGGATGAGCCATTACGACGCCAAGGTCGCCGAAGAGCTGGGCTGCGGCTTCATCTCCGTGATGCTGCAGGACCTTGAGGCCTACAAAAAGTACCGGCGCGTCCTTCTGGCGAAATATCCCAAGAAGGAGGGGATGGGCTGGCCCACGTACCTGCTGGTGACCGACCCCGATGGTGATTTCGCCATCAAGGGTGAGATCAAGGGTGGGTCCCAGAAGGGTGAATTCCGCAGCAAGCTCCAGGCTCTGCTCGACGAGTGCTCCTGAGCGGAGATGGGGGCAGGGGGACTTGAACCCCCACAGGCCTTACGGCCCAAACGATTTTAAGTCGCGTGCGTCTACCGATTCCGCCATGCCCCCGGCTCGGACATCCTAGATTCGACCCATTCGTTGGTCGGATTTGGACCCCCAATCCATCGTCAACCTGTTGACTCAGGACACAGTTCTTGTGCTCCTGGCCTATGGCCTGCTGGGTGGTCTCTACCTTCTGGTGATCCCCCTGGCTCTGTTCGTTTGGATGAACAGCCGCTGGCACCGGATGGGCAACATCGAGCGTCTGCTGGTGTACGGCCTTGTGTTCCTGTTTTTCCCGGGGATGATCGTGTTTGCACCGTTCCTGAACCTTCGCCTCAGCGGTCAGGGAGAGAACTGATTTGACCCGCGGCAAAGTTCTGCTGATCGGATTGGCCGTTCTCCTGCTTGGAGGCGTCGGATACGTCGGATTCGACGCTGCAGGGCTCGAGGGCTTCTCCGCTGGTATCGCTGCTCAGGCGGTGCTTGTGCTGATCGTGGTGGTTTGGACAAGCTCCTATCTGTTCAGGGTTGTGACTGGACAGATGACTTACATGCAGCAGCGCCGTCGCTACCGAGAGGTCTACGACGAGCAGGAAATTCAGGATCTGGACGCTCGCTTCGAGGCACTGTCTCCCGACGAGCAACAGGCTTTGCTTCGCAAGATCGGAGTAGACGACAAGGAGCCCACCGCAGGCTCATAGGCTCATCGGGTTTTCCACCCCGATGCCCGCAGGCGATGCCGAGTTCGTCGATGTCCCCCATCGCTCAGCGTTTCGAGCAGGTTCGTCAGGCCAACCGGCTGGCGTTGATGCCTTTTCTGATGGCCGGTGACCCGGATCTGGAGACCACCGCTGACGTGCTTCTGGCATTGGAGGGGGCCGGTGCGGACATGGTGGAACTGGGGATGCCCTACAGCGATCCTCTGGCCGATGGTCCAGTGATCCAGGCTGCTGCGGCCCGTGCTCTGGCCGCTGGTACAACGCCTGGATCCGTGCTGGAGATGCTGAAGTCCCTGAAGGGTCGCCTCTCGATTCCTGTGATCCTTTTCACGTATTCCAACCCCCTGCTCAACGTGGGGATGGAGCGGTTCTGTGAGCAGGCCGCAGAATCCGGTGCTGCCGGCCTGGTGGTTCCTGATCTGCCCCTGGAAGAGGCCGAGCGCCTCTCTCCTGTGGCTGAAGCGAATGGATTGGATCTGGTGCTTCTTGTTGCGCCAACCACACCCGAGGAGCGGATGACCCGCATTGGTCGAAGCAGCAGAGGTTTCACCTATCTGGTCAGTGTCACCGGCGTCACGGGTGAACGGGCCCAGATGGAAACACGTGTGGAAGGCCTGGTGCAGAAGCTCAGGCAATCGTCTCCTGTTCCGGTGGCGGTTGGTTTCGGAATCTCAGGAGCGGAACAGGTGCGTCAGGTCCGCAACTGGGGAGCGGATGGGGCCATTGTCGGCAGTGCTTTGGTGAAGCGTATGGCTGCGGCGCCGTCGGGTGAAATCGCTACTGAAGCGGCGCGTTTCTGTCGTGAATTGCGTGCGGCTTCCGATTGAGATCGCTCTGCATTTTCTTGGCCTCGGGGATCAGTTGAATCTGCTACTTCCCGAGCCGCCAACGCTGAGATTGATGCCCTTGGCTTCAGGAAGTGCCTCGTAAAAGGCCGTGAAGTCAAGCCGCTCTACGCCGTCTTTCTTGGTGGAAACGTAACCACAGTCGTGCACGAGTCTGAGTTACTGGCATCAACCAGATCCTTGAATTTATTGGTGGAAATCGTTTCCGCCAAGGATTAAATTGTTGTGAATTAATTCGTTCAACTTAGTAATGACTCATTGCTATGTGCCATCGTTGACCTTGAGAAATTTGCTTTGATTCGGATTATTGCTATGGCTCGTTTTGTACTTTGGGGAACTTATTGTGCTGATGCTTTCGAGAAGCGAACCCCCTTCCGCGATGAGCATCTGGCGCGATTGCAGTCTCTCAAAGACGAGGGGCAATTGATCACTCTCGGTCCAACGGAAGGAAGCACCCATGTGTTCGGAATCTTTGAAGCCGAAGCGATCGAAGTCGTGCGTCAACTTGTGGAGGCTGATGTGTATTGGCGAGAGAAAATCTGGACGTCTGTGGAGATCTATCCCTGGATCCAGGCGTTCTGAGCCTGTTCGAGAACCCAGCTGGCGACAACACGATCACCTCCCTCACTGAGGACGTCTCCATAGCCACTCATTTGGCCGGCGCCATCGCGTGCGATGCGTGCGATGGCATCAACGGAGTCGAGACCACGGCGCTCAAGCGTTGCCAGTTTCAGATTTTTGCCGCGGCGGATGATGTTGCCGCCGTTGAGATGGCAACCGGCGCAGTGCAATGAAAACAGTTCTGCACCATTGAGGTCGACTGGGCCTTCAGCTTTGGCTGGGGCAGCCGATGTCGTGACAACGACCAGGGCCAAAACCAGGCCTGCAATCCATCGGATCAAACCGAGCCATGGCGGATGGGATGCGATCAGTCTGATGGAGCACGCATCTGTGCCTGCGAATCGCGATCGGCAGACTTTCGGTGGTTCCCTGCGACATATCGGTTGTCGGGACTACCTGACAGACAGGCTTCCCCTTCCATGGCTGAAGACGATCTGATTCGCTTCCTCGACAAGGTTCAGCAGCTTCAACAGCTTGTCGAAAGCCTCAAACAGGAGCCTGAGCGTCGCAAGCGATTGGCCGACTGCAACGATCACAACGCCGTTGTGGAGCTGGCACGCCAGTGGGGCTTCGAGATCGGTCGCCGCTGGGGAGAGCAGGAAACCGTGTCTGGAAAGGAGGGCAATCTGCTCGCCCAATCCCTGCCGCCATCGGGCACTGAGTCGGAGCGCACGTTGATCAGCGGTGAGCACTGGTGGTTGCATCTCATCCTCTCCAATGCGTTCCAAACCCCCAAAGGGAAGTGGCTGGTGCAGGAGGAGACCGAATGGGTGTTGCTGCTCCGAGGCAGTGCGGAATTGAGGCTTCAGGATCCTGCGGAACAGATTGATCTCAGCGTCGGAGATCCAGTGTTGATCGAGTCGCATCGCCCTCATCGCGTCGAGAGGACGGACCCCGAGCCTGGAACCCTTTGGCTTGCGCTGTATTGGCGCGCTTGACCAGCCAGTAGGCCGCCGCTAATGACACAACTGCAATGCCCAGGCCCACCAGTAACTGCGGTTTGTTTTCGGCACCGGTGGGCAGAACAATCACCTTGCGGGCGACGGCGGTGAGTGCTGTGACCAGCACCAGCTCGATCTGAACCACGTGCTGACGCAGATAGCTGGTGATGTTCTGCAGCACCTCGAGTGCGATCAGCACGGTGAGCAGGTCACCCAGAACTTTGATCAGGTCGTCGCCCAGCCAGGTCGCTTCCGATCCAGAAAGAAGTTTGGATCCCAGGGCCAACACCAATTGCACCAAGGTGCAGATGATCACGACTCCCGTGATCACCGTCAGGATCCTGGCCACCTCTCGTTCACCTGAGTCAACGATGCTCAGGAAATCGATTTTCAGGCGACGCTTGCTGTTCACGGCGTCCTAATCATTGAAAGGGTTGTAGTACGGGCGAGCAGCGGTGCCGCTGCCCGTGTTCTCCAGCTTGGTGTCGCACGAGATTGAGCCGTCCTCCGCTGTGACGCAGTTTGTGGGCACAACAGTGCTGTTCTTGTCGTTGCGGCTGCCAGGGCCGAGTATCCAGCCCTCACTTTGGGCTTGAGCAGCTGGAATGGTCATGGTTGTCAGGCCCACCATGACTGCCACGGCTGCGGTGGTCATCGCCGAGATCATCCGTCGGATCGATCGAGTTCAGTCCACTTTGCCCTTGAAATGCGTTAGTCGGCGCAGTCTTCTCTGATTTCCTGCAGAAGCATGTCCAGTTGACCGAAGGGATCGCTCGCGTCTTCGGCGTCCGGAGAGGTGCTCACGCCCCCATGCCACTCGGCCTCGACAGCACAAAGTCGGCTGGCCAATCCGGCCAGACCATGGTTCCGATGCTCACGCTGAAGAACCTCAAGAATGGCTGGCATTCGGGTGGAGATCGCCCTCAGACTTCGACGGAGATCGGCCTGCGTGCGTCCCTGCTGCTTGAGCCAGTCCTTGAGGAACGATGTCAGCTCCGCTTCGAACTCGGGGGTCCAGGCAGCCATTGGGGTCAGCGCGCGAGTCGTACGTCCGGATGGTCAGTCTGCTCTTTGCCGCGTCAGGGAGTGGCTTCCACCAGTCCGCTCTGAATGCCGGTTTTGCGGAGCTTGCGCAGAGCTCGTTGCACCACCTGCCGGCAGTATTCGCGTGAGCAGTTCATGTGACGTGCGACTTCAGCCAGGGTGCGCCATTCATTGGTTCCATCCAGGCCGAAGCGCAGGGTCACCACAGTGCGTTCCTTCGGGGTGAGATTCGCCTTGTTCAACAAGGTCCACACGGAGGCGGATCGTTCAGCGATCTCGGCTCGCTCCATGGGCGGGAGCTCGTCACTGGGCAGCACATCCACCAATTCGGAGGGATCTGATTTGGATTTCACAACCCCTTGAAGACTCACGGTGACGCTGCGCAGCTCGCAGGCCAGGAGATCTTCCACATCAGCCAAGGGAATCTCCATGGTCTCTGCGAGTTGCTCACTGGTGGGTGCGAGGCCGTTGCGCTGCATCAGGCGAGCTTTGGCTGCTCGCAGCTTGGTGAGCTTCTCATTCACATTCACTGGGATCCGAATCGTGCGGCTCTGGGTTGAAAGAGCACGGTTCAGACCTTGTCGGATCCACCAGTAGGCATAGGTCGAAAAACGATGGCCTCGGGTTGGGTCGTATTTCTCAACGGCACGGGTCAGTCCAAGGGTTCCCTCCTGGATCAAGTCCAGAAGATCGAGGCCTTTGCCCTGATAACGCTTGGCCAGGTTGACCACCAAACGCAAATTGGCGGTGATCATCTGATTCTTGGCTCTCTCGCCACGACGAATCACGACTTTTTCAGCATCGCTGTACTCACAATCCGGCCCTGTTCCCCCGGCGAGCTGACAGCGATCGGTGATACCAACCATCGCCTGAACTTTTCTTCCTAACATCAATTCCTGCTCTGGAGTGAGCAGTTGGTGACGACCAATTTCACCGAGGAATGCACTCAGAGAACTCACCATCTACAAGCCGACGCTGAATTGAACCTAGAACCTGAGAGTTTCCTTTTTGAGGGCGTAATAAAGACTGCGGAATTCATTTTTGCTCCATGATTAAACGGTTTCTTTAATCTCTGGAAGAAAATCTTTCGTGGAAGCGTGCTGCTGGCGGTTATGGTCGCTGCACCATTTGTTACAGCCACATGCTCCTGGCGGTCGCCTTCACCTCTGACGTCGCCAAAAGCGCTGGTGTCGCTTACGTCCACTACCTGAGCTTCATGCTCTGCTTTGCAGCACTGGTTGTAGAGCGTCGGCTGATCAAGGCAAGTCCTAACCGTCGCGAGGCCACAGCGATGGTCATCACTGACATTGTCTACGGAATTGCTGCTCTGGCACTGCTTGTCAGTGGAATCCTGAGGGTGATGTATTTCGGTCAAGGGGCTGAGTTTTATACCCAGAACCCCTTGTTCTGGTGGAAGGTGGGTCTCTACCTCTCCGTCGGCGGACTTTCGCTCTATCCAACGGTCACCTACATCCTCTGGGCCATTCCCCTGCGCAAAGGTGAGCTGCCTCAGGTCACTGAGGTGTTGGCCAACCGTCTGAGCTGGATCATCAATATTGAGCTAGCTGGTTTTGCCTCGATTCCGTTGATGGCCACACTGATGGCGCGTGGTGTGGGGTTGCCGGCCGCTTGACGCCAGTGGATCTCTGCCCCCCAGCCCAGTCAGTTCGTGTTGTGGAGGCCGCGCCTCTGCAGCGCGCAGTTGCCTCGGCAGCACCGGGTTATGTCGGTTCTCTCGCCACGACGCCGATGGGCTGGCCCTCTCTGTCGCAATGGTGCGTCTGGGTTGAGCCACCCCTTCGCGAGGAGCCTGACCGCTGGGAACAACGCTGGAGCACCTCGGTGAATGCAGCCCTGGATCGCTGGTCGGAGCTGGTGCCTTTGCAACGGGTGCAATCTCCGGAGCGGGCTCAAGTGCTGCTGAAACGTCGCAAACCGCCCCTCAGAGCCGTGGCTGGAGGTTGGCGCGCCAGCAATGGACGCAGTCTCCTTCAATTGCTGGAGGTGCGTCGTCGCGAGGTGTGGCGGTTTGAACCTCAGGTGACCGTTCTGGTTTCACCGAACCTCAGGGCTCCGGTCCAGCAGGCCACCGCCTTGCATGAGCTGGGTCACGCCTTCGGACTCTGGGGCCACAGCCCGGAACCGACCGATGCAATGGCGGTTCATCAGGGGCGGGTTCCGGTGCTCGATCTGAGTGATCGCGACCGGATCACCCTGAGATGGGTCCGTGATCAGCCCAATGACTTCGGACGATCCACGCTGCAGGGTTCCCCGTGAGTCGGCAAGCTGCCGATAGCCACCTCAGGTCGTGATGGCTCTGCGATCCCTGGCCGCCGTTGCGCTGCTCACCCTTCTCAATGCCTGTGCGGCGGTGGACCCTCCCGATACTCAGCTTGGGGGGTCTGCTGACGGTCCAGTGCTGACGATCCAGCTCGATGGCGATGACCCCGCAGCCAGCTTTGGCCTGTTGCAGCGTCCGGAAGAACCGCTGCGTTTCAGTGTGGGCCAGGGCCGTAACGGAATTGCCTGTGCCGGTACCCGGTTTCAGGAGGGGGTGACACCGCTGGGACGTTTCCGGGTGAATGCGATTCTCAGCGAGGGTCGATTTGAGATGGACCCGGATCTGGTAGAGCGCTCAGGACAAACAGAAGCCGAGCTGCGCAGCACCCTGTTCAGCAACATGAATTCCATCGATTTCAAGGGCGATGGCGAGACAGGTGAATATGGGACCGGATACATCAGCCTCGAGCCAGTTCCAATGACGGAGCAGCCTTTTGCGTTCAACACTTACGACGGCACCTTCCGCTGGTACAGCTTCGCCATTCACGGCAGCAATGATCAGAGCCGCATCGGTCAGGCGGTGACCGGGGGCTGCATCAATGCAGGCCTCTTCACCATGGAAGTGCTGCTGGATCGGTTGAATCTGGGTGACCAGGTGGACATTGCCAGCGACAGCACTTGCCTTCCCTGAGGGCAAGCAGGGATCAATGGCGGCGTGGGGCTCCGCGACGGGCCGCCAGCACCTCCTGCACCTTTCGCCAACTCACACCGTGATGGGTGAGGGCCACTTGCATGTGGAACAGAATGTCGGCGGCTTCGCCGGCGATCTCATCAGCGTTGTCGTCCTTGCAGGCCATCACGAATTCGGCACTTTCTTCGCCGATCTTTTTGAGGATCCGGTTGTCTCCTCCGGCTAGCAGTTTGTTGGTGTAGCTGCCCTCTTCCGGACGTTCCCGCCGGCCTTCAATCACCCGGAACAGCTCGGTGCAGGCATCTGCCGGCGGTGGTGGCGCTTCGTTGCCACCCGGTGTGCGCTGATCACCACCTTCGTAGAAACAGCTGCGAGCCCCGGTGTGGCAGGCCACATCTCCGGTCTGCTCGATCGTTACCAGCAGTACATCCGCATCGCAGTCGTAGCGGAGATCGCGCAGGGTCTGGGTGTGGCCGCTGGTGGCGCCTTTGTGCCACAGCTCCTGACGCGATCGACTCCAGTAATGCACTTCTCCGGTGCGCAACGTGCATTCGATCGCTTCGCGGTTCATCCAGGCCACCATCAGCACCGCACCATCCAGCCAGTCCTGGGCGATGGCTGGGATGAGGCCAGCTTCGTTAAAACGGAGCTGGTTGATGAAGGCGGGGCTGAGAGGCTGCATCAGTCCTCGGTTCCACGGTCAGTGCCCCTGATCCTCCCGCAACGTTTCACCCGGTTCTTTGCATTACAGCGTGCTTCACCCCCCCACCAATTTCAGCTGCAGCAAGCTGTTTGAGGGCTACCCCTGCTGCCATCGGCAGTGGCGTCATCCGGGCCATTGCCGGTTCGTGCATGGCTACAGCCGCAGTTTCACCCTCTGGTTCGCCGCAACGGAGCTGGATGCCTGTGGCTTTGTGGTGGATTTCTCAAGCCTCCGGCCGCTCGACTCAAAGCTCAGGGATCAGTTCGACCATACGTTTTTGGTGAATGCCGATGATCCACTGAGAGAGGAATGGCAGAGGTTGCATGACCTCGGTGCTCTAGATCTGCGGGTGATGGACAACGTCGGGATGGAGGCCACAGCCGCTCTGGTGTGGGAGTGGGCCAATGCCTTGCTGCAGGAGCGTGATGGGGGCCGCACCTGCTGCTGGGCTGTGGAAGCCCGTGAGAATCCCAGCAATGCGGCTGTTTTTACGGCCACTCCCCCTTGGTTTGCAGCCGCTGCAGAGCAGAGCCCTTGATCACCCACAACACCGTTGGGCTGTTCTTCGAGCGATCAGTCGCTGGTGCTGTTCACCGACAGGCGTTCTCCGTCAACGTCAACCTGAATGGTCGTGCCTTCAGGGGCTTGCCCGGCCAGGATTGTCTTGGCGATCGGGGTTTCCAGCTCCCGTTGTATGGCCCGCTTCAACGGACGGGCGCCGTAGACGGGATCCCGACCGATTTCTGCGAGCCAATCGGCAGCTGAGTCACTCAGATTGAGGTTGAGGTTGCGCTGTTGCAATCGCTGTTTCAGCCGTTCCACCTGGAGAGTCACGATCTGGCGCAGTTCGGACTGATTCAGGCTCTGGAAAATGATCTGATCGTCCAGACGGTTGAGGAATTCAGGCCGGAACTGGGCCTGCAGGGCCTGGTTGACCAGATCTTCCATGGCCGCATGCTGGCCTGGATCCCCCGCCAGCTCCAGGATTGATGGGCTGCCGATGTTGCTGGTCAGGATCAGCACCGTGTTGGTGAAATCCACGGTGCGGCCTTGCCCGTCGGTGACTCGCCCGTCATCAAGGATCTGCAGCATCACGTTGAACACATCGGGGTGGGCCTTCTCCACCTCGTCGAACAGGATCACGGCGTAGGGCCTGCGCCGTATCGCCTCGGTGAGTTGACCCCCGGCTTCGTAGCCGACATAGCCGGGGGGTGCACCGATCAGTCGGCTCACGGTGTGCTTCTCCATGTACTCCGACATGTCGATGCGTACCAGGGCGTTGTCACTGTCGAAGAGACGGTTGGCCAGAGCCTTGGACAGCTCCGTTTTGCCAACACCGGTGGGTCCCAGGAACAGGAAACTGGCGATGGGGCGGTTGGGATCGCTCAGGCCGGCTCTTGAGCGCTGGATCGCATCGGCGACAGCCGTGACCGCCTTGTTCTGGCCAATCACCCGCTTATGGAGATCCTCCTCCAGCTGAAGCAGTTTCTCCATTTCGCTCTGTACCAGCCGGGCCACCGGGATACCGGTCCACTTCGCGATCACCTCGGCGATGTCGTCTTCGCTCACCTCTTCGCGCAGCAGGCTTTTGTCGGAACCGTCTTCCTGGGCGAGCTCGGCTTCCTTGGTTTGCAGCTGTTTCTGCAGGTTCGCGAGGGTGCCGTATTCGAGTTCGGCGGCTTTGTTCAGGTCGTAATTGCGTTTGGCCTGCTCCACCTGGAGCTGCACGCGTTCGATCTCCTCCTTGAGACCCGAGAGGTCGTCGATCGCGCCTTTCTCCTGTTGCCACTGGGCATTGAGGCTGCTTTGCTGTTCACCCAGATCCGCCAGTTCCCGTTCGATCCGTTGCAATCGCTCCTGGCTGGCGCTGTCGGATTCCCGGGCGAGCGACAGCTTCTCCATCTCCAGCTGGAGGATCTTGCGGTCGATCTCATCGATCTGTTCCGGCTTTGAGGTGATTTCCATCTTGAGCCGTGCCGCTGATTCATCGACCAGATCAATGGCTTTGTCCGGCAGGAAGCGATCGGCGATGTAGCGGTTGCTCAGCACGGCAGCTGCCACGAGGGCACTGTCGGCGATGCGCACGCCGTGGTGAACTTCGTAGCGCTCCTTCAGTCCCCGAAGGATCGAGATCGTGTCCTCAACGGTGGGCTGGTCCACCAGCACCTGCTGAAAGCGGCGTTCCAGGGCGGGATCCTTCTCGATGTGCTGCCGATGTTCATCCAGGGTGGTGGCGCCGATGCAGCGCAGCTCACCCCGGGCCAGCATCGGTTTGAGCAAGTTGCTGGCATCCATGGCTCCGCCGCTGGCTCCAGCCCCCACCACGGTGTGGATCTCGTCGATGAACAGCACAATCTGTCCCTCGGAAGCGGTGACCTCCTTGAGCACGGCCTTGAGGCGTTCTTCGAATTCACCCCGGTATTTGGCTCCAGCGATCAGGGATCCCATGTCGAGGGAGATGAGCTGCCGGTTCTGCAACGCCTGAGGGACGTCGCCGTTGATGATGCGCTGGGCCAGGCCTTCCACGATGGCTGTTTTGCCGACGCCAGGTTCCCCGATCAGCACCGGGTTGTTCTTCGTGCGGCGGCTGAGGATCTGGATCGTGCGACGGATCTCTTCATCCCGACCAATCACCGGGTCCAGCTGCCCATTCCTGGCGGCGTCGGTGAGATCACGACCATATTTCTCCAGGGATTCGTAGGTGCCCTCAGGGTTCTGATCCGACACCGATTGATTGCCGCGCACAGCTGCGACTGCCTCCTTGAGCTTGCTTGCATCGAGACCAACCTGCTGAAGCAGCTGGCGGCCGCAGCGATCATCTTCCGCCAGGGCCAGCAGCAGATGTTCGATGGCGATGTAGCTATCGCCGAACTGATCCCGCAGCGTTTTGGCTTTGTCCAGCGTCGCGTTGATGCTGCGACCGAGAAAGACCGAATCCGGCGGGGATCCAAGGCTTGGCAGTCGCTTGAGGTGAGACTCCACCGTCGACTGGAAGCGGTTGGCATCCACGCCGCTTCTAGTCAGGATCCGTCCGGCCAGTCCGTTCTGTTTCAACAGGGCCAGAAGCAGATGCTCCGACTCCAGGTGCTGGTGTCGGTTGGATTGAGCGAGGTTCTGGGCCTCGACGATGGCGGCCCAGGCTTTCTCGGTGAACTGCTCCGCGGTGGGTTGCATTGCTTGGCGCGGTTGTGCTTTTCAAACCGTATGGGCATCCACGCTGCAGCGGGGACGGCAAACCGGTTGTGCTTTTTAGAGTTCGCCGAACATCTGACCGCCGTAATGCCCGAACCCCAGTTGGTCGAAACGTTGGTGCAACAGGGATTGACCCTGTCCGCCACTGCTGGAGGTGAACTGGAACGCAGCTGTTGGATGGTGGTGCATGAGCACCATCACGGCGTGAAGCCCACGGAATACGACATTCGTGAGATCGACGAAGAGCTCTACCTCGCTGTGCTGGAAGCCGCCCGCGCTGCCGTTTGAATCAACAGCAGCGTTCGTGGCTCAACCGAAGCCCGTTGCCTTGGCTTGGGGCGACAAATCCCGCAGCTTTCCATCCAGCAAGGCCATTCTCTCCGCTTCAGCCCCCACGTGTGGAGCCATTTCCACTCGGGTCGTTCTCAGTGATTCGAGGGCCAGTTTCTCCTCGTCAGAGCCGGTGTCGCTCTGCAGATAACGGTTCACCGCTTCAGCGGACAGGTCGTCCGGGGCAAAGTAAATAGTGCCCGGGCCGCGTCTCTTGGTGGTCAGTCCACGCTGATGCCTGCGTTGTTGAACGCCCGCCCAGAGACGTCCCTGGCTTCGGGTCATGTAATCGTTCAGCGTCGGTGCATCCGTGTCCTCCGCCAGCGCCATGCTGCTGCCGTCGACGAAATCACTGAGCAGTGTGACAACGGCCATTGGAGGAATGGATGCGAAAAGAAGGTTTGATCCGGCTGCTCTCGAACCAGCGGCTGATGCGACTGTCGTTTGAATCGCAGGCCAGATCCCTTGGTGTGAGCATGAATCCATGCCTTTGAGCCAGTTCAATCAGCTCAGCATCATCGTGGCAGCTGCTCACCTCTTGGCGGAGCTGTTGGTGATGTTCAACAGCCCTCAGGAAATCCTGCAACGCTTCCCGGCTCATCCAATCGTCCCGACGGCTTGATTCAGTTCTGCCATGGAAGTCCTCTCGCTTCCATTAAAAAATCCCTGACATGGAGCCATGCCAGGGATGTCATTCAAACTTGAAGATCAGGTTTCAGCTGATCACTCAACAACAACCTGGCCGACCATGCCAGCACCGCGGTGGGGCTCACAGTAGAAGTCGTAGGTGCCGGCGTCAGAGAAGGTCTCTTCCCAGGATTCGCCGGGGTTGAAGGCGAGGTCGCTGTGGCTGTACTCATCGTGGCCCTCGAACACAGCGTTGTGAGGGGCCAGCTTGTTGTTGACGAATTTGACGGTGTCACCGGCCTTGATGGTCACGGTGGAGGGTTCGAAAGCGAGCATGCCGGCATCGGTGCCGAGCTTCACTTCAACAGTGGCGGCCTGTGCGGAACCGACATTAAGGCCGATCAGCATCAGGACTGCGCAGCAGGCTGCTGCAAGGGTGCGGATGACGGAGCGCATAAAAAGGCTTTGTCTATTCGTGGAGATTACGCGCAGATCGGGGTCTTCCGCGATTGGGTAGGCCTGAATCGCTAAGAACTGTTTCCAAAGTGCCAGCGTGGCTGACGCCACCGAAGCGTTCCGGCTGGCTCACAGGCTCATGGACGAAGTGTCTTTGTCGAATACTGAACCGGTCCCAGGCATTCACCTCGATCGGCAGGATCCGGATCAGAGTTTCGATTAACCATGGCCACAGCGGGATGCCAGGGGTGAGGGAGACGCCGCGCCAGCGGCAGAGGGTGGCAACCGCTTCGTCCACGGAGATGGCTGGTTGACCCATCACCACGCGACGTAGAGCTCCCTGTCCTGGCTCGCGGTTGGATTCGTGCTGTCTTGTGGCGAGCCCACCACAGATCCTGGCGATGT
>QCUM01000027.1 GCA_003210735.1 Synechococcus sp. AG-679-D13 | reverse complement strand
AACGGGAGTGTAACGGAAGGTTGAGCAATGTCTCGGAAATGTTTTGATTCCTCCGCCGGACAAGCTCAGCCCTGGAACGGGGTACAGAAAGCCTTAAGGTTCATGGGTCCAACGCGACGCATTGTGGTTTTGATTCGCTGGCTGCATTCCGGCCTCCGTCAGGAGGAAACGGTGCCACTCGCCAAGGCCCGACATCGTCGCCAGGAGTTGGAAGCACAGGGAGCAACTGTGTATTGGAGTGAAAGGCTGGTGCCCAGTCCGCTGAGCTGAGATCCTGGGACAGACGCATCCGCTGAGATGGATCGAGGTTTAATTTCAGCCGGCCTTGTTTCCTGTCTTGTCGTTTGCAGCGGTTGCACGACAACAGCATTCAACGCAGACAGAACGAATGCAGAACTCGAACGATTGGATCTTCGGTTGAATCAACTTGAGCGTCGTCTTGGAACGGGTTCAACCAGCGAGGACCCCAGTGATTCCAAAGAACCGGCTGGCCCCTTGCTGTCTCTCACCCTGCGACTCGGCACTGAAGACGACCGACTGCGGCTCTACTGGGCTGATGGACAGACCAGTGATCTGATCTGCACGGAAGAGGGCAAAACAACCTGGGCATGCGGATAAGCAGCGGCGCTCCGCATCAACCTGCCATCAGTTTTTCAAGCGCCGCAATCCAATTCGGGAGCACTGGCCAGACTTCGCGCTGTGTGAGTGAAAGAGCAATCCGCTTCTCGGCATAGGCGGCCTCATTGATGAAGACCGGCATCAAATTCTCCGCATCATCCGGAACGTCAATCACCGACCCGTCAGGTCGCCGCATCAGAGGAGCACCCCCCTGAAGTGGACGCCAGTCGGTTCCCTGGCGGAGAGGATGCAGCAACGCCGATGGCTGACCATGCTCATCGCGAGGCAGGTCCAGACTTCTCAGATGCCGGTGAACCACCAGAGACTTGGGCTGAAGGCCAAGGCCTGAACGGGATTCGCTGATCACCTGCAGACAGGCTTCCAGGGCCAGCTGGGTCTGAATGACAACACGACTATCCAGGACAGCCTGAGGGACTGGACCCACCTCGATCACGAGACCACAAGGCCATCGCTCCACCAGGAAACCGGTCTGAGCAGCATCCGATTCATGGAGGTAAACCGGCAGACCCAGCAGACGTTGCACCCCCCCGGCAAGAGCCAGATCCGCAGGCCGCCGGCCATAGACCACCAAGGACGAACCCATTCCGGCAGTCGTGCTGTGCAAGTCCAGAGCCACTCGGCAAGGATTGAATCCAGCCGGACCATGGTCTTGCACGAGTTCCCGGGCTCGACGCAGCTCCACCTCCTGCCCATCACTGGCAAGCAGATCCGGCTGGAAACTTCGATTGAGGTCCCGATCCAGATAACGGGTCCCTGCTGCTCGAGCCTGGGGGTTACCAATCACGCGCCGGCAGGACAGTCCGGCAGTGTCGACCAAATCAGGTTGATGCTCCCATTGATCCAGCAACCAGGAGGCATTCACCTCATTGCCATGGGTCCCGGCCACCACCAACACATCGAAGCTGGTCATCACAACGAGCCCAGATGACGTGACTGAAGCATGCGTTCGAGCAAAACTAAAGCGTCCGCATCAGCGTGATGGCAATCCCCCCGGCTCTGGTGAAGACAGCGCGCTGCGGCTGGAGCTGGCAATGGCAGCAGCTGATGGGAGGCCTGGGGCCAGCGGACAGCGATGGCAATTACCGTCGCCCTGCCGGCGACCACCCGTCGGCTGCCCTTCCAGCACAACCGGTCGAGGGGCGACTCGCTGAAAACCGCTGCATTCTCATCCTGGGGCGCAGCTGCCCCTGGGCCCACCGGACGTGGCTGGTTCATACCGTGAGGCAATTGGGCGACAGCCTCAACGTGTTGATGGCGAAGGCCGATCACCAGGGAGGCCGATGGCAACTCGATCCGCCATGGCGGAACTGCAACACCCTGCTCGAGCTTTACCGCCACTGCGGCGCTTCCCCCTCATACCGAGCCACCGTTCCGGTATTGGTGGACCCGCTGGAACGACGCATTCTCGGCAACGAAAGCGCCCAGCTTGTGGAACTGCTCAACCGCTGGCCCGCTGCCGCTGCCGCACCTGACCTCGAGCCCGAAGACCTCAGATCAGCCATTTCTGACTGGCAGAAGCTTCTTCAGACAGATGTGAATGACGGGGTCTACCGCTGCGGCTTTGCCAGAACCCAGGCAGCCTATGACCGTGCAGAGGCCGCCTTGTATAACGCGCTCGAGCAGGTGGAGCACAGCCTCGCCAGCCACGGCCCCTGGCTCTGCGGGGATCGATTAACCCTGGCTGACCTGCGCTTGTTCCCCACATTGATCCGCTGGGAAACCGTGTATGCCCCTCTGTTCGGGTGCAGCCGTCAACCGCTGTGGCAGCTGCCCAACATCTGGAGATGGCGGCAGCAACTGCTGGCCCTCCCCGGGGTTCTGGCCACCTGCGACGCCAAAGCCTGGAGGCACGACTACTTCGGTGCCTTGTTTCCCTTGAATCCAGGTGGGATCGTCCCCGCCGGGCCGGAGCTAAGCACACTGGTGAACAGTGGAGTTCCGACCCCATGACCACGACGGATCAGCGATTCGAGGGCGTTTATGGCCCATACGTCATCAATGAGATGGACCGCAGGGAGGTTCAGAACTATCGCTTCGCGCTGCTGTTAAGCGGTCTGTCGCTGTTCAGCGGCGTCCTGAACTGGTGGCTGATTGGAGCTCGGTGGGCATCGATCTGGGCCATCCCTTTCGCCTTGGGAGTTGGGCTGGCCCTCAAATGGATTCACATCTATTTGAAACCCCTGCATCAGCTGCTTCAGTTGTTTTGGTTGCTGGGCTGTCTCGGCTGGATTGCGCTGATCGCAACAAAGGGACTGCCGGCAAGCCTGCCGGCGATCGCCGAACAACCCCTCTGGCTACTGGCGATCGGCCCTCTTTTCGCAGCCTTGGCTGGAATCGGCTTCAAGGAATTCTTCTGCTTCCAACAACCGGAAGCCATTGGCCTAACCCTGCTTCTGCCTGTTGCACTCCTTGGCCGACTGTTGGGGCTGATGCCTGCCACCCCATGCCTCACGCTGATCGGTGTTGCCGCTGTTCTGCTGGTGCTGCTGGCCTGCCGAAAATTTGGCATCGCCGCCGCCGCTGACGTGGGCGATAAAAGCGTTTTCGCCTACCTGGAGGAGTCTAAAAAGTAAGCGTTGCCAAAGAATCTCGACAAATTTCGATCCAAATCAGAAGCAAGCTCCAGGAGGCGAAAATAAGATCAATATCCTAAAATTCGATTTTCCGATAACAGATAAAGCAAACAATTTCTAAGCCCTGATCCTATTGATTCAGTCAGATTTCCCGACCAGAAGAGAAGAACATCAGAACCACGGCCCGCAGATGTTATTTCATATCCCCGACGAGCCCTGGGGGTTCAGATCAACGTCCGCATCAAACACCCAGACAGGTGAGTCCGACGCCTCAACACGTCTGCGGACCACCCGAGTCAACGAAACGAGCCCTCGCTCGATGCCTCATTCACTTGTTAATTCCGACTCAACGCAACGAACCAGTACATCTGTTACTTGCGCAACGACAAGAAACAACCGATCACCCTCGAGGCAGGCGGATCCAGCACCAGCAAAGCCTGGATCGCCTGAGTCATCAGTCTCACCGTCCGACCTGCTCGAAGGAACGGTGATAGCTCATAACTCCTGCCCGATCTCTAACCGAGCCACTTTTGCCAATGCCAGTCAATCCGCTACCGGAATGCTGACCAGAAAACACTGATCCGCATGCGGGGTGGACGAACCATCGAAGGGGGCAAAATCAATGGGATCCACCTGATGCCTTGATGGCGTCAATCAGATTGGTTTTGGCATTAAGGAGACGACCAACAATTCGCGTGGTTTCACCTTCCCCAACATTTAATTCAGAAAGCTCCTCGAATTTTTTCAGAAAAAGATCATCAACCTCTTCGGAAAATCTTGAAAAATACTTTTCCAAAGCCTTCTTTTTGTCTTCACCATAGAGACGCTCTTCGGCCATTTTGACGGAAATCGCGGGTATCACGGCAGCATAATACGGACATTCAGAAGCGGATAAAATCTAGACCTCCTTTTGAAAAATATTTATTAAAGAGGAGCGTTAATCAATCAAAATCCATGAAGCGCTTCAATCAAAGGACTAACCTCTGACAAATTGAGACCTAACAGGACTTAAGTCTCAAAGGCCAACAACACCAAAAGGGGACACAAAGAACAACGCTGGAGAGACGTCCGTAGATGTAACGAAAATGTCGCGAACCATCGCTTCAAAGAAACCAAGAAGTCAGTGGCTATGCCCACTGTGATCAATATCAGCAGGAGGATCACGCCAGATCACCCCTTCATGGGTCATCTCATGAACGTGATAGCCAAGATGAATCCCGCTTGCAGCGATCACAACAAGCGACGTGGTTTTAACCAAGTCAAAAACAACAGGAAGATAATCTTTCAATACTTCGCGAGGGGTGGGCATCTTTCAAAAGTGAAAGGCCATCACAAATTAGTGACTGCTCCTTTGCTTTGCGTGAGCTGAGACAGAGTCGTAAAAACGTGTCCATATTCACAGGTTCAGCATTCCTGCGCAGGAATTGATGGGTAACCGGCTGCTGGTTCCCCTCGCCTAAAGCTTGAACAGCTGACATCAGTCCACCGAACAGACCGGAACGTTGCAGTCAAGCCTGCAGAGACCAGCTTGATCGATTCAAACCTTCCAACATCAAGGATTGGATCACGCTTCTTCACTCCCAAGCGAGGGCATGACGTTGCCCACCGATGGAACATCCCCGATCAGATCGAAAGATACGTAGAGTTGTTCTCCATGCAATGGCATCCCACTCGCGCTGGAATCATCTTTGGTTAATTCGAAGTTCAGTCATGGTGGAAGCATTTTTCTCCGCAGCGATGGTTTGGTGTTTTGTTGTGATTTATCGAGAGCGATGGCCCAAGAGAGCCAGGAATTAACAAAACAACCGACCGTTCAACATACTTTTGGTACAAATATCTAAGTACTGGGTGTCGATACCTGCAGGCTGCAGCAATACCGACAGGATCGGTGACTCGCAAGAGTGATTGATGAACATGACCTGAAGGTCGAGCCTGGTGATGCCATGCACGCCGAAACGCAAGCTTCGCAGTCAGCGATGAAAAAAACAGACAACCGATCCAGCGACTGAAACCAAGACAGGCTTCCGGAAACAAAGGACCTATTAACCGAACTCATCAACAGCAAAATTTGACATGCGAGAGCATGGCAGAAAATCAACTCCCGATTTTTCAAATTCAAAGGTCTATTTGAAATCTCAAAACCGACCAACTAGAGGGAAAAGCTTTCATATATCAGAGAAAAAATCGAACAAAATAGAGACAGGATCCCTGGCTTATCATTTGCCTTTTAACCCAGCAAAATGGACCTTTAGCCAGAAGCAATGGATTTCAAGAGCGGCATAATTTTGATTTCTGTTAAACCAATCAGCGGTTTTTAGACGATTCATCAGCACTGAAAAATCCCATCTATCAAGCAAGTCCCATCACTCATCAACGGCTTGGTCAATGTGTTAATCCCAGACGGCCTCACTCAGACCCAGCCTGGTACTCGACCCGCTCTTCACATCAATGTTTGCTTATCTGGTCGGGTAATTGCCTGACACGCCGTCGTGAGCCTGATCAGCCTGGTGGGTGCAGCCAAGGACTTCGGCATCCGTACTCTGTTCGCCGATCTGGACCTCCACATCAGCGATGGGGAACGCCTTGGGCTGATCGGTCCGAATGGAGCCGGAAAATCGACCTTGCTGAAGGTGCTGGCGGGTGTTGAACCACTGGGTGATGGAGAACGCCGCTGCTCACCGCGACTGCGCGTTGAACTCGTCGGCCAGGACAGCCGAATCACGCCAGGGCTCACCGTTTTGGAACAGGTGCTGGAAGGTTGCGGCGCCAAACGGGATTTGCTGTTGCGCTTCACAGCACTCAGCGATGCCATCGCCGCTGCACCAGACAACGAAACTCTTCTGGCCGAGCTTGGAGAACTGAGTCAACGGATGGATGAAGAAGAGGCCTGGAGCCTCGAACAACAGTGTCGTGAGGTGCTGCAAAAACTGGGAATCAGTGATCTGAATCGCCCGGTGGCAGATCTCTCAGGCGGCTATCGCAAACGGGTGGGGCTGGCGTCAGCACTGGTTGCATGCCCTGAAGTGCTCTTGCTGGATGAACCCACGAACCATCTGGACGCCGAGGCAGTGGAATGGCTCCAGAGCTGGCTCGACCGTTACCCGGGTGCCCTGGTGCTGGTGACCCATGACCGCTATGTCCTTGACCGCGTCACCAGCCGGATGGTGGAGGTAGATCGGGGACGGGCACGCACCTATCAGGGGAACTACAGCACTTACCTGCAGCACAAAGCTGAAGAAGAAGCCTCCGAAGCCGCCTCGGCGGCGAAATTCAAGGGGGTCTTACGACGGGAACTGGCCTGGCTGCGACAAGGGCCCAAGGCCCGCAGCACCAAACAGAAGGCCCGACTGCAGCGGATCGAAGCCATGCGAAATGAAAAACCGCTTCAGGCCAGAGGCAAGCTCGAGATGGCCAGTGTGAGCCGCCGGATCGGGAAGGTGGTCATCGAAGCCGAAGGGGTCAGCGTGACCGCCGACGGCCAGTTGGAGGGGCGCTGCCTTCTAAGAGACTTCACCTACAGCTTCAGTCCAGAAGACAGGATCGGCATCATTGGGCCGAATGGAAGCGGTAAATCCACGCTGCTCGATCTCATCGCAGGCAGGCGGATGACCACGGCTGGAACCCTGGAACTTGGTGAGACCGTGCACATCGGCTACCTCGATCAGCACACCGAAGCCTTCAGTCAGGGGAAAGGGCTCGAGCGAAAGGTGATCGACTTCGTCGAGGAAGCCGCCTCACGGATCGACCTCGGCGGAGAGCAGGTCACAGCATCCCAACTGCTTGAAAGATTTCTGTTTCCGCCTTCGCAGCAACACAGCCCACTGTCCAAGCTCTCAGGCGGGGAGCGGCGACGCCTCACGTTGTGTCGAATGCTGATCCAAGCACCCAATGTGCTGTTGCTGGACGAACCCACCAACGATCTCGACGTCCAAACACTGAGCGTTCTCGAGGACTTCCTCGAAGACTTCCTTGGCTGCGTGATCGTTGTGTCCCACGATCGTTACTTCCTCGACCGCACTGTTGATCGACTGTTTTGCTTTGAGCAAGGCCAGCTGCAGCGATTTGAAGGCAACTACAGCAACTTCCTTGAGCAGCAGCGCCGTCAGGAACGGGAACGAGCCACTCTGGAGCAGCAAGCCAGCAAATCAAAAAAGAGCGGTCCGAGGAAGGAAGCCTCCCCAGGCCAGCGGCGACGCAGTTTCAAAGAGGGGAAGGAACTGGCTCAGCTCGACGAGAAGCTGCCCGCACTGGAAGCGCAGCGGACCGGACTGGAGCAAGCACTGGCGGGTGATTGCAGCGACCGGACCCAGCTGAGCCTGGAACTGGCCGATCTGATCGCCGCCATCGAGCAGGCCGAAGAGCGCTGGCTGGAGCTGAGTGAACTCGAGGCTTAGGTGCACCCCCAGGAATTGATTCAGTAGCCACGACTACGGGCCAGGAGCGTTCAGAAGCACATTGGTTTGTTTTTACGCCGACACGGCATTTCGAAATGGTTTGACAGTTCTAAAGTGGGCGATGGAAACAGCGGATCGCCATGAAGTCCATCGACGAGCACATCCAAAAGGACCAGTCGGAAATCGAGGAGGCCAAGGCTGCAGGTGACACCGCCAAAGTGCGCCATCTCGAGAGTGAACTAAATGCTTTGAAGGAATACAAAGAGCACAACCCTGGCGACAAGCACGACCCCACCTCATTGGAGCTTCACTGCGACGCCAATCCCGAAGCGGACGAATGCCGCGTTTACGACGATTGAGCTAACGGCCCGCTGCTTGACGTGTGCCGGATTCAGCGAGTGAATCCGGCCTTGATTGCTCCAGGCTCAATACTCCTCGTCATATTCGGAGGGGCTTCCGGTCAGGCTGCAGACGACGGCTTCCTCGCTGCGCATGGGTTGCACATCAGCAATCGGACGCCCCATTCGTTTCAGAACATTGATGTCTTCAGGGGTCTGGCAGCGGGCAATCATCTGGCCCTGAGGATCGAAACAGGTGTAGAAGGTCATGGTCACGACTCCACAGACGGGTCTGTTTCCGTTATGGCTGCTGAAGCTCGGCACCACAAGTGATCGTGTGCCGGCACACACCAATCGATCAAACCCCGAGTTCACTCCAGATCCGCTCCAGAAGTGCATCCAGATTTGTGCCCATTGCCGCTGAGATGCAAAGAGGCTCAACGCCGCTGGCCTTGGCCAGCTCGTCCATGAGCTGAGGGAGTTCATCTTCAAAACGCAGCTCCTGCTTGTTCAGCACCAGCAAACGGGGACGTTCCACCAATCCATGGCCATAGGCCTCAAGCTCCTTCTCAACGGTGCGCAGGTCATCAAGCGGGTCCTCAGCCCCGGCATCCACCAGGTGAATCAGCAGTCGGGTGCGTTCGATGTGGCGCAGGAAGTCATGGCCAAGACCCGCCCCCTGGGCTGCACCAGCGATCAAACCGGGTATGTCGGCAAACACCGTCCCATCTCCACTGGGACGACGGACGACCCCCAGGTTGGGGATCAAGGTGGTGAAGGGATAGTCGGCGATTTTTGGACGCGCTGCCGAGAGAACGGCGATCAACGTGCTCTTGCCGGCATTGGGGAGACCGATGATGCCAACCTCGGCCAGGAGCTTGAGCTCCAACTGGATCGGCCATTCCTCTCCATCTCTGCCTTCCGTGAACTTTTCGGGGGCCCGGTTTCGATTGCTGAGGTAATGCGCATTGCCAAGCCCGCCACGACCACCGAACGCAACGGTGAGTGTTTGACCGGGATCGGTCAGGTCCCCCATCAGGATGCCGGTTGTGAGGTGACGCACCTCTGTGCCACAGGGAACCTTGATCACCAGGTCGCGGCCTGAGGCACCGGTGCACTTGTTTGGACCGCCGCGGCGACCGTCGTCGGCAGCGAACAGGCGTTTGTACTTGAAATCCAGCAGTGTTTGAAGGTTGCTGTCCGCCTCCAGGACAACGGGCCCGCCCTGACCACCATCTCCACCAGAGGGCCCACCTGCGGGCACATACTTCTCTCTGCGGAACGCTGCGATGCCATCGCCACCGCGACCGCCCCGCACCGTGATCCGCGCCTGATCGATGAACTGCACGGCGCTGCCGGATGGATCCAACCAGCAACCCTAGGATTCAGCCGCTGCAGCACTGTCGTTGGCCGGCGTTCAGTTCGAAGCTCTGAGCAAGACCTACCCAGGTCGGCGTGGATCAGACCCCGTTGAGGTTCTCGAATCCCTCGATCTGACCATTGAAGACGGGGAATTCCTTGTGCTCGTGGGTCCATCCGGATGTGGCAAAAGCACCCTGTTGCGCCTCCTGGCTGGCCTTGAGTCTCCGACGGCCGGTGAAATCCGCATCGGCCTCCGCCCCGTGAGCAAGGTCCGCCCGGGCAAGCGGAATGTGGCCATGGTGTTTCAGAGCTATGCCCTTTATCCCCACCTGAGCGTTCGAGAGAACCTCAGCTTCGGGCTGCGGCGAAGCCAGACCCGAACCGCTCTGCAGCAACTGCAGGATCAGCTGCACCGATTCAGCGGCAGCCTGCCAGCCCCATTGCGGATTCGCTCCCGCCGCGAGCAACATATTGAGAAGAGGATCGCCACGGTGGCGAAAGCGCTGGAGCTGACACCTCTTCTGGACCGCAGACCCAAGGAGCTTTCGGGCGGCCAGAAACAACGGGTGGCCTTGGGCCGCGCCATGGCCCGCGAACCCGCGGTGTTTCTGATGGACGAACCACTCAGCAACCTCGATGCCAAGTTGCGCAACAGCACCCGAACGCGAATTGTTGAGCTGCAACGGGAGCTTGGAACAACAACGGTTTACGTCACCCATGATCAGGTGGAGGCGATGACCATGGGCCATCGGATTGCTGTGCTCAATCAAGGGAAACTGCAGCAGCTCGGCACCCCGATGCAGCTTTACCGCTGGCCCGCAAATCTGTTTGTGGCCCAGTTCATTGGCAGCCCGCCCATGGCACTTCTTCCCGTGACTGTCGGAGCAGCTTCAACGCTTCAGTTCGGCAACCATCGCCTGGCCGTGGATGGGCTGATGGCAGAAGCTCTGCGAGGAAGGGATGGCGAACAGCTCACGGCAGGGCTCAGGCCGGAGAGCTGGCGGGTCGCCCCTGCAACCAACCGGAACCTGGCCGCAACCCTGAGCCACAGCGAGGTACTGGGTAATGAACAGGTGCTCACATGTCAACTACAGGAGGGGAACCACCTGGTTCAGGTGCGCGCCTCCCCCGACCATGACTGGCATCCTGGACAGACCCTGCATCTGGAGCCAGACCCCAGCGGCTGGAAACTGTTTAACAGCGCAGGGGAGGCCATTGGCCCTGGTCAGCAGGAGGACGCGGGACCGAGTCTTCCGAACCTGAACTGAAGACGATTCTTCAGCGAACCCAGACCACACTGCAACCGGGGCCACCATCGGCCTGATCCGCATCGACCACCCGCTCCACGTAGGGCACGGTGTCCAGCCATGCCTTTAATCCGCGTTTGAGCTTGCCGGTGCCGATGCCGTGAATCACCCATACCGGACCATGGGCATGACGCAATTGCTCTTCCAAGGCGGCTTCAGCCTCATGCACTCTCATGCCACGCACATCCAGGGTGTTGCGGCTGTTGCGCACCTGTGCTCCACCAATACCCCCTGAACGGGCTTGCACCTTCACCACTGGTTTCGGTGGCGGCTCCGCCTTACGGCCGTCCAGACTCTCCACACCCGTAAGGTCAATCGTTGTCCGCATCACGCCACAACGCACGGTGAGCTGCAGACCGTCGTCACTGATGGCCAACACCTCTGCCGCCTTGCCGAGGGCCAGCAGTCGGATCCTGTCGCCAACGGCAGGCATCCAACCAGGGCGAGGCTGACGCCGTTCCGGAGTTGGACGGTGACTGTCTTCCAGTTTTCGTAATCGCTGCCCAGCCCTGCGAGCGGTCTCTCCATCGGCCCGGTCGTCCCTCAATCGTCGGATGAGGGAACGCACTTCTTTCTGACCATCTCGAATCGAGCGTTCCAGCCGCTGGCGCCCCTGTTCCTGCCGAACCTCGGATTGCTGCTTCTGCTTTTCCCAGCGCTGCAGCAACTCATCGTGCAGCAGCTCTGTGCGCGCCAACAAAGCAGCAGCATCTTCAGCGGCGGACTGTTGACGTTGGCGCTGCTCCTCGAGACCGCGGATCACACTGTTGACCTCCCCCTCCGCTGCTGGTGCCAGCAGCTCCTGGGCCTGATTGAGCACGTCGGGATCAAGCCCAAGACGGGAGGCAATCGCCAAAGCATTGCTGCGCCCGGGGATACCCCAAAGCAGGTCGTAGGTCGGCGAAAGGGTCTCAGCGTTGAAGGCCACCGAAGCATTCTCGAACCGCGAGTCGCTGTATTTGAGCGCCTTCAACTCACCGAAATGCGTGGTGGCGATCGTGAGTCGGGCGCGGTCGGCGAGAGCCTTGAGCAAGGCGGATGCGAGAGCTGTTCCCTCACTCGGATCCGTGCCAGCTCCAACCTCATCCAGCAAAACGAGGGCCGGGGCAGGTCCAGAAGCCAGAGCAGACAAGATGCGACCGATGCGCTTCACATGACCGCTGAAGGTGGACAGGCTCTGCTGGAGCGACTGCTCATCTCCGATGTCCGCCAGAATCTGGGCACACCAGGGCAGTGAAGGCTGACCGGAACAGGGGAGCAACATTCCGGCCCGGGCCATGAGCGCTGCCAGACCGATGCTTTTCAGCGTGACCGTTTTTCCACCCGTATTCGGGCCGGTGATCGCCACCACTCGCAAGCTGGATGACACATCAACGCTGATCGGCACCACGGTCGGTCCGCCCGCCTTTTTCTGTTGCCAGATCAGCAAGGGATGGCGGAGCTCGCGCAACAGGAATGACGCATCAGGATTGTCGTTCAACTCAGGGGGAACACCACCGAGCCAGCGGCCGTAACGACCACGCGCCAAGGCAAGATCCAACTGCAGCAGCACCAGCACCAGCTGAGCGAGGGTCGGCTCCTCCTCCGCAACATGGCCACTGAGTTCGGCCAGCACCTTGCGCTCCTCATCGCGGATGCGGGCTTCCAGGTCAACCAACCTGTTGCCGATGCTGAGCACCGAACGGGGCTCGACGAACAGCGTGCTCCCCGAAGCCGAACTGTCATGCACCTGTCCTGGCACCTGGCTGACGGCACCGGCCTTCACGGCCAGCACTGGCCGGCCATGGCGTTCGGCGATCACGGTGTCTTGCAGAACCGTGCCAAGCCGCCGAAGCATCTCCTGCAGCTTGTCTCGACGCTCCTGACGAAGCCCCTGCCACTGCTGGCGAAGACCGGCGAGCGGAGTACTCGCCCGGTCGGCAACACGACCGCCTTCCTCGAGAGCGAACTTCAGTCGCTGCTCAAGCTCAGGCAGCGTCACCATCCTTTCGATCAGAGCAGTGCAAACCGGACGCAAGTCCGGTTGATCGATCTGCCTGCGCAAGCGCCGCGCTGCGGCGAGGGTTTCAGCCACCCCCAGGAGCTCTTCCCCAGATGCGACACCTCCTTTAATGCAGCGCAGCAGCACGGGACGCAGATCCACCACACCGCGAAAACTCAGTCCCCCTTCACTGATGTCATCAAGAACCACCATCTCCACGGTTTCGGCGAGTCGCTGGCTGCTCGCCGCGAGTGAGACCGGAAGTTCAAGCGTCCGAGCAGCATCACGTCCCATGCGTGTGCTGGTGAAGTCGCTGAGGTGCTGGCACACCAACGGCCACTCGAGAAGCTCGAGGGTTTCCTGCCAGGCCTGGTCATCCAGGCACCGTTCCGTTGCAGGTTCAGTTGCAGTTGGAAGGAATGCCACCGGGGGGTTCATAAAGCATCTCCAGCCAGTTGCCCTCTGGATCTCTCAAATAGAAGGAGGCGGTGCCATCACGATGGTCGTGGACAGCCCCGACACGGATGCCGTCGGCCTCCAACCGGTCGTGAACCAGATCAACGTCTTCGCGATTTTTGAAGTGGAAGGCGAAGTGAGGTCCGGCGGTTTTATATCCCGGTCCGAGCAAGGCCAGACCATCCCGACCTTCTCCAGCTTCCAGGTAGCACCAGTCGTCAGCCTTCCAGACCAGGCGCATGCCCAGCCCGGTGTAAAAAACAACGGCTCTCTCGACATCCTCAACACGGATGGCGACATGGCCGAGACGACTGACGCTGCCCATCAATTCAAGCCTCCTTCAACCAGGCTGCGGCATCGCAGGCGTGGTACGTGAGGATCAGATCGGCACCGGCACGCTTGAAACTCAGCAGGGTTTCCAGCACCACAGATTTTTCATCGATCCAACCCCGTTCCGCCGCAGCCTTCACCATCGAGTACTCCCCACTCACGTTGTAGGCAGCGATCGGAAGCTCAGACTCCTCACGCAGACGGTGAATGATGTCGAGATAAGCCAGGCCAGGCTTGACCATCATGATGTCGGCACCTTCCTGCTCATCCAGCTGGGCTTCCGTAATCGCTTCCCGGGCGTTGGCAGGATCCATCTGATAGGTGTCCTTGTTTTTGGGAATTGGTTTGTTTCCTGCATCCCTAGGAGCTGAATCGAGCGCCTCGCGAAAGGGTCCGTAGTAGGCCGACGAGTATTTAGCGGTGTAGCTGATGATCCCCACGTGCTCGAAGCCGGCATCGTCGAGAGCTTCGCGGATGGCGCCAACACGACCGTCCATCATGTCGCTGGGACCGATCAGATCAGCGCCGGCATCGGCCTGAACCACAGCCTGGCGGCATAGCAGCTCGATGGTTTCATCATTCATGACGACACCGTCCTCACTCACGATGCCGTCATGGCCATCACAGTTGTACGGATCAAGAGCAACGTCCGTCATGATCGCCATCTCAGGCACCATCTGTTTGATCTGACGAATCGCACGGGGGATTAACCCTTCAGGGTTGAAGCATTCAGCACCGTCCTCGGTTTTGAGCGAGTCAGAGACTTTTGGAAACAGCACGATGCAACGCACTCCCAGGTCCCAAGCTCTCTGCACTTCTCCTGTGAGAGCCGCAAGACTCCAGCGACTTGCCCCAGGCATCGCGCCGATCGGTTGAACATCATCCCCCTCGTGCACGAACAGGGGATAAATGAAATCGGCGGCGGAGAGGCTGTGCTCGCGCACCATGGAGCGGAGAGCCGGTGTGCGGCGCAGGCGCCGAGGGCGATAGGTGAGCTCCATCAAGTCCGTTGAGCAGGGAGAGATCGTACGGCCCGTGAGCTAGAGAGCGGCGGATCGCAACCAGCCATGGCGTGGGTTTTCGGAGCGCTGTCGCCTGAGCTGCTCAAGAAGTTGCTGCTCTTCCGAGCTCCATGAAGACGGCATGACCAAAGCCAGGGTCAACAGCAGATCGCCCCGACCTCCCTTGGCCTGCCAACCCTTGTTCTTCAGTCGAAGGCTTCTACCCGGCGCGGTGCCTGCTGGGATCGCAACCTGGGCTTCACCATCGGGTGTCATCACAGTAACGGTGGCACCCAAAGCAAGTTCATCCAGGCTGACGGGGAGATCAGCCTTGAGCTGATCACCTTCGAGTCGCCAAACCGGATGGTCCTTGACACTGAGATTTAAGTAAAGATCGCCCCGTCGACCCGTGCCGGGCTGAAGATTTCCCTTGCCCTTCAAACGAAGACGCGAACCATTTTTGACACCAGGGGGAATGCGAACCTGCACGCGCTCGTTGTTGACAGACAAAGTCCGTTCGCTGCCACGGAACGCCTCCGCGAAACTGACATTGACGGTTGCTTCCGCATCCAGATTCACGGGAGCTCGAGATCCGGCTCCACCCCTGGGGAAGCCTCCCGGAAAACCACTGCTCTGAAAACCACCAGCTCCGCCAGGCCCGCCAAACCGACCGAGGAGATCGTTGATGAAGTCGTCGAAATTGCCATAACGGCCAAAGTCAACATCCATCCCTGGCACACCACCACCCATTCCGCCGGCCTGATTCCAGTACTGACCGAACTGCTCATACTTACGGCGTTTGTCCGGATCGGACAGGACCTCATAGGCCTCACTCACTTCCTTGAAACGAGCTTCGGCAGACGCATCTCCGGGATTGACATCAGGGTGGTATTGACGCGCCAGCTTCCGAAACGCGCGTTTGATGGCGTCTGAATCAGCACCGCGATCCACGCCCAGCACCTGGAAATAATCCTTGTATCCGCTGCCGGCCATGTCAATCAATCCACGTCTTCATTGTCTCAGCGTTGATCCACTTTGCTGTGGGTTCCCCATGGAGGGAAGCCCGTACGAGAAGGGAGTCCTAGCGTTTCAACAACGTGTTAATTCGCTCCAAGGTGAACCGCTTTACGGCTCTGGTTGTCGGGCTCGGCACATTGTTTGTGATTGGGAACGTGGAAGTTCTCGGACAATCGAGCGGCAACTCAGCGTCAAGCCCCATTCGCCTGGCCCAACACCTCAAAGCGATTGGTGTCCGGTTCTACGGCTCGTGGACCTGCCCGGCGTGCAAACGCCAATTGAATCTGTTCGGACTGAGTGACATTGATGCGGTTCCTTATATCGAGTGCAACAAACCAGAGAAATACCCCGACCAAGCCAAGCTTTGTCGGAACGCTGATTTGAGGGTCTATCCCACCTGGGAGATGAGCGATGGATCACGGCTGGAAGGTGTGCAATCCCTGGAAACCCTGCGGCGTTGGAGCGGATTGAATTAACCATGGCCCTCATCCACGGGCTGCACTTCAGAAATCTCCGTGGAGATCTGCTCGGAGGTCTCACTGCGGCCGTCGTGGCCCTGCCCCTCGCACTGGCTTTCGGCAACGCAGCCCTTGGACCAGGAGGTGCCATCTACGGGCTTTACGGAGCTGTAGCCGCAGGATTTATTGCGGCGTTGTTTGGAGGGACTCCTGCACAGGTCAGCGGTCCAACAGGTCCGATGAGTGTCACCGTTGCCGGAGTGGTATCGAGCCTCGCGGCCGTCGGTGTTTCACGCGATCTGGCCTCTGGAGAGATGCTCCCCCTCGTGATGGCAGCAATCGTCATTGGAGGCCTGTTGGAGGCACTGCTGGGAATATTCCGCCTGGGTCGCTACATCACACTCGTCCCTTATTCGGTGGTCTCGGGCTTCATGTCTGGCATCGGGGTCATCATCCTGATCCTGCAGATTGGCCCCTTCGTTGGCATCACCACCCGAGGCGGCGTGATGGCCAATATCGGGATGTTGCTGGACGCGTCCTCACCCAACCTTGCTGCCGTGGCTGTGGGCAGCATGACGTTGGCCGTGGTGTTTCTCACCCCTGCACGCATACGTCAGTGGGTGCCATCACCATTGCTGGCTTTGCTGATCGTGACCCCACTGTCGCTGTTGCTTTTCAACGACGACCGACTCAGAGAATTCGGAGTCGAACCGTTGGCCAGGATTGGAACGATTCCGGAAGGAGGGCTGCGACCAGCGCTGCCTAACTTCAGCGAACACTGGCAGACATTGCTGAAGGCGGGTGCTGTTCTGGCTCTGCTCGGAGCAATCGACTCCCTGCTCACGTCTCTGGTGGCCGACAACCTCACACAAACCAACCACAACTCAAACCGAGAATTGATTGGCCAGGGGCTCGCCAATGTCTGCTCAGGGTTCGTGTCAGGCCTGCCGGCGGCAGGGGCAACGATGCGAACGGTGATCAACATCCAGTCGGGGGGTCAAACACCGCTCTCCGGCATGACCCACTCCGTTGTTCTGCTGCTCGTCCTGGTGGGTGCTGGACCGATGGCCGCAACGATTCCCACAGCACTGCTGGCCGGAATCCTGATCAAGGTAGGGCTCGACATCATCGACTGGGGCTTCTTACTGCGAGCTCACAGACTCTCGGCCAAGACAGCAGTCCTGATGTATGCCGTGCTGCTGATGACGGTGTTTTGGGACTTGATTTGGGGAGTCCTTGTTGGCATGTTCATCGCCAACTTGCTCACAGTCGACGGAATCACCCAAAGCCAGCTCCAGTGGATGGACGACGACAATCTTCCTCACGCTCAAGGCCAAGAGGCAAAACATCTCAGCGAGGAAGAACAAACAATCATCGAAGCCTGTGGCAACCGACTGATGTTGTTTCGACTGCGGGGACCGATGAGCTTCGGAGCAGCCAGGGGAATCAACTCCCGCGTGGCACAACTAAATAACTATGAAGCCTTGCTTCTAGACATCAGCGAAGTTCCAAGAATGGGAGTGACTGCAGCACTGGCTGTGGAGCGGATGATTCAAGAAGCGGAATCGCAAGGGCGAGTAGCCGTCGTAGCCGGCGCCAACCAACAACTGACCAAACGCCTTCAACGATTCGGAGTGGACAAGGTGATGAAAAATCGACTGCAAGCCCTGCAGTACATCCAACAAAAACTGCTCTAGTGCGACGAGTGAATTCGTCAAGACATGTGAGCGAAACAAAACCCAAAAGCCCTGGTTAACCGGACACCTCAAAAGGTTGCTAATCAAGGAATGTCCGATCCGGACCAACAAGGAACAACCGGCGAGAAGACTCCTGTCTCCAACGTCTTCCTTCATAAAAATCCACGTCTCACAGACCTGAAATGACGATCAGCTCACCTTCGTCGAAAACCTCATTGAGAGGGAATCCACTTGAGCCAAAGGGTACGGAGCTGCGTCGTTATCAGGGTTCTCCACACCCATTCGGGAGCACGGTTGAACGCGAAGGCGTCAATTTCTCTCTGTACAGCAGCAGTGCCACTGGTGTTCAACTTCTGATCTTCAAGAAACCTGACGACCTGGAACCATGCAGAGTTGTTGATCTGGACAGTGGTTCGAACAGAAGCTTCAACATCTGGCACACATTTATTGAAGGTGTCAAACCAGGGATGGGATATGCCTACCGGGTTGATGGGCCAAAGGAACCCTGGAATGGACACCGATTCAATCCTGAGAAAGTTCTTGTTGACCCTTACGCCAAAGGCAACTGCTTAAGCCTCTGGGATCGGGGTGCCGCATGCGTACCAGGAAACAACCTGCACAAAAGCATGCGCAGTGTCGTTGTTGATACATCGACCTACGACTGGGAAGGAGATGAACCACTCAAACTCCCCATGTCGGAAACCATCGTCTACGAGATGCACGTAGGCGGATTCACCAAAAGCCCAACGAGCGGTGTGAAGAACCCAGGAACATATCTTGGGTTGATTGAAAAAATTCCCTACCTCAAGCAGCTCGGAATCACAGCTGTCGAGCTTCTACCAATCTGCAGCTTTGACCACACCGATGTAACCAAGGTGCACGAAGGGAGGACCTTGGTGAATTACTGGGGCTACAGCACGATGGGGTATTTCGCTCCACATCAGGGCTACTGCGTCAGCCAGGACACAAGCCAACACATCAACGAATTCCGGGACATGGTGAAAGCCCTGCATCAAGCAGGGATCGAAGTCATTCTCGACGTTGTCTACAACCATACAGACGAAGGCAATCACCAAGGGCCGACATTCAGCTTCAAGGGAATTGACAATGTTTCCTACTACTACCTAACAGGTGCCGATGGGAGCAAGGAATTTTATTACGATTACACAGGTTGTGGGAATACGTTCAACTGCAATCATCCTGTTGGCGAAAAACTAATTATCGATTCACTGCGTTTCTGGGTTGAGGAAATGCACGTCGATGGATTCAGATTTGATGAGGGATCAGTACTGAGTCGAGGAGAAGACGGCGCCCCACTGGAACATCCTCCTGTGGTCTGGTCCATTGAACTGGACGACCTTCTGGGCCAATCCAAAGTGATTGCAGAAGCCTGGGATGCTGCCGGCCTTTATCAAATAGGTGGATTCCCAGGGGCTAGATGGGCCGAATGGAATGGAAAATATAGAGACTGCATCCGCAATTTCGTCAAAGGCGAACCAGGAATTATTGGAGAAGTGGCGGGCAGAATCACCGGAAGTGCAGACCTTTATCAGGATCGCCATCACGAACCGACGAACAGCGTCAATTTCATCACTGCCCACGATGGCTTCACGTTGTACGACCTAACCGCATACAACGAAAAGCACAATTGGGCAAACGGTGAAGGGAATAACGATGGAATAGACGACAACTGCAGTTGGAATTGTGGAACCGAAGGCGAAACAGAAGACCAATGGATCAACGATCTGCGCAAACGCCAAGTCAAAAACTTTGCCACAATTCATATGCTATCAATGGGTGTGCCCATGATGGTTGCTGGCGATGAATTCATGCGCAGCCAAGGGGGAAATAACAACACATACTGCCACGACAATGAACTGAATTGGTTCAACTGGGATGATATTGGATCAGCACAAAGCCAAGAAATGATTCGGTTCTGGGCGATGGTAATGGAGAAAAGAAAAAGGTTCATCGATCACTTTAAAGGGCGATATTTCACCGGAGCAGTAAACAAGTATGGACTATATGACGTTGCCTGGCATGGAACCAAATTGAATCAACCGGGATGGAATGATCCCGATGCACGATGCCTAGGGATGACTCTCGGAGATACAGCGGAGGACACAGATCAAACAGGCAATATTCATGTGATGTTCAACATGTATTGGGATGGTGTCGAGTTTGAGATACCGCAGATCGACGGGTTGAGCTGGTATCGAGTCATTGATACCTCTCTCAGCTCTCCAAATGACATTGCTGAACCAGAAACACAAATTGCCATCAATGAAAACAGTTATGTCGTGACAGGTCGAAGCATTGTTGTACTCACATCGAGAACAACAAGCTGAAACTCATCCTTCAACCACCTAAACAAAACTTTTATTAACAAATGGCCTCACAAAATCAACTCGACTTCCCATTCTCAGACCTCATCGCGGGCTATATACGCAAAGTCTCTTATCCGGAGGCCTTTGATTGCAAGGGCGTCATTGAATTGGAAACATCCGATGGTCGGATGTACACAGTCAAGATCACTGATGCTTGCTACGCGGAACTGGTACGCAATCTGGGAGAGCCATTCCAAATGGCTCCCGACCTTCAACAAATTCTGGTTGAAGATCGATTCATACATGTCTATGGACTCTTCTATCCAGAAGCCGATAGTCTTAAATTTGAAGCGAAACATATGCTGCTGTTTGGACGCGGCAAAGATGATTTACGCTTCGAGGATCAAAACTGGTGGATCCATCAAATTCAACAACTTCTGAACTTCTACCTGGAGGCACAGTTCAAAGTTGTTGAGGGTGAAGCAATTGACTTCAAAAAATTCCGAACCGATTTAAGTGCAGAAGGCAAAAAGCAAGATGGAGTTCAAAATCTGGATACCATTTCCCGATTGGTTTATGGCTTTGCGACGGCCTACATGATCACGGGCGATGAGCGAGCACTGGAGGCTGCCACAAATGGCACCGAATATATGCAACGTCACTTCCGGCATCAAAATAAGAGCGAAGGCATTTGCTACTGGTACAGCCAGATTGACATTCAGGACGATGGCAGCGTTCGTAAATATATGGGCTCAACAGCCGGTGGAGATGAAGGGGGAAATGCCATCCCCTGCTATGAACAAATCTATGCACTTGCTGGTCCAACCCAGACCTGGCGCCTAACAGGAGGCGAAACAATCCGTCATGACATTGATGACACGATTTCCTTCCTGAACCGTTACTACAAGGACCACGGACCGTACGGCGGCTACTACTCTCACGTGGATCCAGTGACGTTTGACGCAAAAGCAGAATCACTTGGAGTCAACAAGGCAAAGAAAAACTGGAACTCCGTTGGCGATCATGCGCCTGCGTATCTCATCAACCTTTACCTGGCTACGGGTGAAGAAGGTTATGCCAAATTTCTAGAAGATACATTCGACACGATCTGCGAGCACTTCCCGGATTATGGGTACAGCCCATTTATGAACGAGAAGTTCTTTGATGACTGGACACACGACTTGAAGTGGGGAATTCATCAAGCCAGGTGTGTTGTGGGTCACAACCTCAAAGTGGCTTGGAACTTAACTCGGATGCACAGCCTGAACCCGAAAGAGAGCTACAAAACCTTTGCTCACCAAATCGCTGATGCGATTCCCCCTGCAGGTTGCGATAACCAGCGCGGCGGTTGGTACGACATGATGGAAAGAACGCTCAAAGATGGTGAGGAACATTACCGCCGTGTGTGGCATGACCGCAAAGCATGGTGGCAGCAGGAGCAGGGAATTCTTGCTTACTACATCATGGCGGGCGTATACGACGATAAACCTGATTATCTGCGCTTTGCACGTGAGGGAACAGCCTTCTACAACGGCTGGTTCCTAGATTACGAGTCAGGGGGAATTTACTTCAATGTACTGGCCAACGGGCAACCCTATTCCCTTGGCTCCGAACGAGGCAAAGGTAGCCATTCAATGGCTGGCTACCACTCCTTCGAACTCTGTTTCTTAGCCGCGATCTATTCCAATCTGCTGGTGACGAAGCAAGCAATGGACTTCTACTTCAAACCGGATCCCCAAGGATGGCCTGACAACAAACTGCGCGTCGCACCTGATCTTTTACCAGCCGGAAGTGTGGAACTGGCAGAAGTATGGATCGAAGACAAGCCCTACTACGACTTTGATGCACAATCAATGATCGTCAGCCTGCCCGAATCCGATAAACCACTACGCGTTCGGGTTCGCATACAACCAGCCGGGCTTGGCTTCAGTGCAGATCTGATGAGTTACGAAAACGGGATCGCCCGTTTTGCACTAGATGGAGATCTTAACCGTGGCCAGCTACCACGATTCAAGAAAGCGGTAGAGAGACTAAGTGGTGTTAAGGGATTGGTTCTAGACATGACTAACCTGAACACAATCGATGACATAGGTTGGAATTATCTGTTGTTCACGAAACAACAGCGCGGGGCCGAGTTCACACTACAAATTTCAGGCATGAACGATTTAATAAAACAGGCACTAAAAGATGCCGAACTAGATGAAGAGTTCCAAGTCGTTTAAACCCCTATTCAAATCAACAAAACAAACGGTGCTGAGTCAAACGACTCAGCACTTTTTTTAGTTAAAACCATGACGAATAAGAACACACAAGGTGTTGAAGCTGCACGCGCTGGCGACCTCTTAAAAGCAGAGAATTTATTCAAGCAGGCATACAAGGAGGATCCAACAAATCAGGGGATTTTTCAAAACATAATACGTGTCATGCAAATGACAGGAAATATAGACGGTCTACTGAATTATTATGAGCAGATTCAAAAATCAAGCAGCCAAACGATAGACAGACAAATTGGCCAACAGATTGTCGAACTAGCACTTAGAAGCGGTAAAAATCAGATGGCCCAGAAAATACTTGAAAAACAAGTGCAAAAAGGAGACTACAGCGTAGAAATAGTCGTTCCATTAAGCGAAATACTATTCAAAAAAAGGCAACTTGAGCAGGTAAAGAAAATATTAATCAAGGCGATAGAATACAGCGGTAAGGATCCATCTCTACTAACAAATTTAGCAGTAACAGAAACAGAAATGGGGAACTACAAGATCGCAGACCAGCTTTACAGGACTGTGACCATGCAAAGACCCAATGAATTTCTAGGATATTACAACTACAGCAAATTCAAGCTAGCAACAGGGAACCCCGAGGAAGCAATGCTGTTAGTTGACAAAGCTGATTGCATCGTGAGTAACACGAAAGAGGCAAAGGAATTGCGGAGACTAATTAATGAATATACGGGCAGCTCGAAATCAATCATCTCGCAGATATACAGCAACATCGAGAACAAGCGTTGGGAGGACGCATACAATAAACTGAAGGAGAACCCTGAAAAGAGGAATAACAGCAAGTGGATGTCTGCGGCATGCGAATTACCGGAAAAATATCAAGAAAAGCTAGAGACAAAAAATAAATGTGACCCAGACCAAGTGGTAAAGTGCCTTCAACTAATCCCAGAGAATGACGAAATAATAGCGGAATTGGTGAAAGCAATAAAAGAAGAGTCAACGCTCACCTGGAATCGTGCTGATAAACCCACAACAGGTGGCTATCAAACATACGAACTGTTGAAAAATTCAGAGCACAAGTGCATTAACATTCTCAAATCAAAAATCATTCAAGCAATAAAAACACAAACATATCATCAATACAATGAAATAAGTGGCTGGGGTGTGATCCTCATGGCTGGAGGATACCAAAAAAAACACACACACTCAGAAGCCGAAGTTAGCGGAGTAGTCTATTTGCAAGTCCCTGATAGTGGAAACGATCAGGAAGGCTGCCTGCTATTCTCAGGCTACAAAAAAAAATTAGTCAAACCAAAAAAAGGAATGCTAACAATATTTCCAAGCTATCTCCCACACGAGACAACCATTTACGAAGAAAATACGGAAAGAATATGCATTGCATTTAATGCCAAGGGCAAACAATAATGAAACATGCTTGCCCTGTAGACAATAATATCAGAGCTTATTGAACAGCATCAGATTATTAATATCATCCCGAATCTGGTTAAGAGCCCCAAGACCAGTAATCAATTGAGAAACGGAGGAACCTCGCTCACCAGCAAGAGTCATTTTATGATCAGCAACAAAAGTGGCGGTAAACCTCTCCTCCGACGGTTTGATCATATCGATCAAATCAGAACCCTTACCTAATGCTGCCAAAAAGCCGGAATTAGAAAAGACTCTTTCCCTGTCAAGTGCTGTGGCAAAAGCGATTTCAAAACATGCGTGATAGTCCTTGCCTGACTTTTCAACGTGCTCAACGCCTTGCGCATCAGGCCTAGACAAATCAATTTCATCAAAGAGATGGTAACGCAACTTAGAAACTTCCTTCAAAGACGAAAGTGAAGGCATCAATAAACCAGAAATATATTCACGGAAATCCTCAACAGAAGCCTGATCGGATTTGCGAACCATAATGTGATATCGCAACTCAGGAATGGTTCCGTTCGGATAGGGATCTGAAAGATTATCAATCAGAGTAACGGTATTTCCGGGTGAAGTCGTGTAGCCAATAGCCTTGCTAAATATATTATGTTCATCGTCCATTAAAATTGTGGAAGCCTGGAACCAAGTTGCACGATCCTCAACAGATGAGAAGGTCAATTCGGCGACTCCCATGAATTGATCTTCTGTCAACGTGTTTACGGGACAGCCATCAACAACGGGAAAGAGCCCACCCTCGTAAGGCGAAAGATGAAATTGCCAATATTCCATTTGCCCAGGCAAACGAGCGCAAACTGGGCCATGCACATCACGCCAATAATCATCAAACTGAGCCAGAGTAATGCCGTCACGCTTCCAAAGCGGAACATAAAAAACGACTTCAGGGGAACGTGTGGTGGATGGCATACCAAAGAAGTTACTTCTGGAATCTTAGCCACAGCAAACAAGACAAGCAAAGACTTGTTGAAGACAAGACAGATTAATTAAGACTAATTAGAACAGATTGGCAGTGCCAAGGTAGCACATAGAATGGGCAGGAAAAAGGTGTAAAGAGAAGCTGACAAATGATGAAAGCTGTTGCCGCAAGTAAAGGGCAGAACTAAAATTAGATGAGAATCCAATAGCAAATGCAGTTTTACAGTGTTGATAAAGATGAGTCCCCATCAGCCTTGGGGCATTATCTGCAGGGAATTCAACACTTTGGCATCACGACACCAGACCTGAAAAAGTCGCTAACTTTTTACATTGACATACTTGGTGGGCGGCTTGCCGTAGGCGGAGATGGCTTTTATGGGGTTGAGCTGCATAACCTTCTGTTCCAACAGGATGAACTAAAAGCCAAGCAAAATGACATAAGTGCAGAGGACGGTGGAATTCCAGACTTAAGAGACGGCACAAAAGATGCCTTGGATGTTCGATTCGTTCAATTCGGAAATACGACCCTCGAGCTTTTGCATTTCAGGCAAGCAACACAAGATCAATGGGCACCAAATGTTTACAAAGCAATATCTACTAGTGTAGGATTTGCAAACGTTTCTCATTTATCGTTCTTCCTGCGATCGGATGTTGATGTGAATGAGTTCGCACTAAAGCTCGAGCAAGAATCTCACAAGAGAGGTCTGAACGAAGTGAAAGTTCACCGTAAACAGCAGGCAGACCCTGGAAGCAGCAACTCTGAAGATTTTGCAATTGATAAGTTCCCAGATTCCTTTGATGGGTGGTGCTTGATTTATGTAAAAGGGCCCAATGGTGAGCAGCTAGAGTTCAACCAAGTGAGATCTGTCTGTAAGGACAATTTCATGGAAGCACAGCAGCAGTACAATCGCTTAAACGGAACGGAATATCCATGGCCACAAGGTTAAACTAAGTTAATAGGGAAATGAAAAAGTAGAGTATTTTCTAATAATTGAAACTGCCGCGGGCTGGGACAGTAGCTAATGTTGATTAGATACTATTGAAACCATGTCGCTCACCGACGCATATATCATTGGTTCATCGAATCATTCGTCATGGAGTCAGGGGTTTGATCCAGAGGCTTATTTAAAGGTATTACCGCAACATGAAAACAAGTTAGTTTACAGAAGCCCTTGGCTTGAGTGGCAGCAAGGCAACAAAAACTACCGAGACGGCATCTATTCGGAGAAAGGACCTGGCGGTAGCTATTACTCAAGTTGGGGGCCGGAGTCAGATACTTTAGATATTGAATTAAGACTATCTGATCTTAACGAGCTTTCAATCCCTGGCCTTGGAGTGCTGAAAAGAAGCACTGCAGATAATGGAACATCATATGACGATGGCTTTCAAACATACAATGGAATGATTCCGGGCCCTCTGCTCGTCGTCGACCCAGGAGACACATTAAAGATAAGATTGGTCAATGATCTTGAGAATAGAAGCGGTCTGGAGCTAGCTGCAGACACTAACTTTCATACCCATGGTTTACATGTTAGTCCAAAAGGTCCTGGTGATAATGTTTTATTTTCACTGTCACCAGGAGAAGCATGGGAAACAGAAATACATATTCCTGACAACCATTTTGTTGGGCCTCAGTGGTATCACCCGCACCTTCATGGGGCTACCAATTTACAAGTATCAAATGGACTAGCTGGAACATTACTGGTCTTGGCTTCAGAAGATGAAGCTGATGATTTGGACAAATTTAGTCCTGTTGATAATTCATTCTATTGGATGGCCGTTCAGACTCAATCTCTACTTCAACAAGAACGACCAGCAAGCGAAACAGACCCTCTAAATCAAGATATAGCTGGAGGTTCCTACAGAATAGGGACTCCACCTTTGTATACAGAAGTAGATGGAGTCAAACATTACACCAAATCTGACGCAGGATATATCGGCTATAATTTTAAACCAGATTACTATTTTTCAACGGCGCCTAGTGGAGGTGGTGGGCCAGCTGGTGACTCATTTGGTTACGGTGGTGGCATAGCGGGTACACCAACAGAAAATGTCATCCATACCGTCAATGGGCAATATAATCCAACAATTGATGTAGAAACTGGTGAATGGAACGTATTTGGTTTCCTAAACCAATCTGTCAACTCACACTTTGTTATTCAGCTAATACGTGAACATGAAGGTGAATTATCACTAGAAGATTTCCAAGTTATTGCTGTTGATGGTGATGCAGCTGGAGTGGTTTCTCAAGCTCTGCAATTCGTCACGGAAACACCGGTCATGGCTCCTGGCAACCGAATGACCATTCAACAAGCATTCACAAAGCCAGGCACATATTATTTTCTAACCAATGGCACTGAAGAGATCCTTGGAGAACTTGCCCCAACAGTAGCAAACACAAATTTGATCAATCAGTTTGGAGTTCCGACGCAATTCGAGGGAATCCATGATGGGCACCTGATCTGGGGATCACAAGTACTTGCCACGGTTGAAGTTAATGGAGACACGTTGGATGCTTTACCACAAGCTCCAGAGCCAATCGAATATTTGATGAAGGAGTCTCAAAAAATTGACGAATGGGTAGCAGAAACCAAAGAAGCTATTGGTCAAGGAACAATTAAGCAAAGAGATTTTGAATGGAATGCGAATTATGGTCGCGTTGCAGCATCTAATCCAGACGATAATGATCCCTCGGAATTTGAGGGTATGTATCTGATCAACAACCGTTGGTTTGGCCACTCGCCTGGAGAACAGACTGTGGTTGTCATGCCAATGCTCGGTACAACAGAAGAGTGGACTGTAGAAAACAGTTCAGTCGGTTATGGCGCAGCTTGGGGAGAATGGCATCCATTTCATATTCACCAAAATGATTTTGTTGTAACAGAGATCAACGGATTTGACGTCGAAGATATACCAACATATCCAGCAAACCAGCTCGTTGATACTGTAACGCTGGCAGGCGCATATGTTCCTGGTACTCCAACTCCCGACAATCCATATGGAACGCCAGCTTATTACAATCCAATGACTGGGAACATAGATGGAGGACTCGTAAATTTTGAGACCAAGTTTTTCATGAAATTCGAAGATTATACAGGTGCCTACGTTAATCACTGCCATATCTTATTCCACGAAGACGCAGGGATGATGCAAGCAGTAAAAATAATATTGAATACTGATTCCAACTACGTGGGATCGGAACAACAAGGTTCAAGCCCATCATTTAGAATAGGAAATTCCTTACTTGAAAATTTTTCCATCAAAGCATTCGAAGATGAAATCAAAAAAACAAACATTGCAATTGGAGACATAAGCTACGGAAAATATTTCGAAAAAAGCAAACTACAAGAAACATTCAAAGGCGGCACAAAAGGAGCTACAGACAATATCGCAGATATAGCGATAGTTCCCAACCGAGTTCAAAAAAATAGCAGTGGATTTGAGGTCAAACTTTATGACGGAGACTCGGTCAATCAAGCAGTAACAGGAAACTATAAACTTAAAAAAGATCAAGAAAAAGATTCCCAAAGTGAGCTATCAGGAGATGAGAACCTATTAGCAACAATTAAGGCTTTTAGCAAGAAAAAGTCCAGGTCAGTGAAATCATCGATAGCCATTGGCGATATTGATGGAGATGGACATGGCGACATCATTATTGGAGTGGGCGGAGAAGATTCACACCCTATGATTGAGATCTACAGCGGCCAAAATTATGAGAGAATTGCCAAAATCAAGCCATTTAGAAAATACAATTCCAACACCACAATTAACATCGCATCGGGAGACATCAACTCAGATAATTTTGCCGACATCCTTGTTGGACAAGGGGCTGGAGGGATGGGAATGGTAGAAGTATATGATGGACGATCAATATCATCTGTGATTCATAATGATGAAGGGGACAATATTGATGCTAATAAAACTCAAGAAGTGAATCCCTTTAAGGGCAAGAAGGTAGCTAAAGCCACCGAAGCATATTCAGAGATGTTCCACCCCTATGCCGGATATACCGGAGAGGTTGATGTAGCCACGGGCTACATTCTGCCAAGGCCAACGGCAGCAGAGGATAGTGGTCAAATTGTCCAAACGAGTTATGCAAACTTCACGACACTCGCGGTGGACATGAAATCAAGCGAGGACAACCCTTCGATTAGAAGCTTTTTCTACACAGGTGGAAGTGCACATGCACATCATGGTGAAGCTGGGCATTCGAGTTCTCGCAGCAGTGAAGGATCACTTCCATCACTTGCTGTATCCTTAAACGTTGAGAAAAAGCTCAGCAGAATAAATAGTACATTTTTTGACTTATCAAACAATCTTGATGATCGAGGCATGAGTGGACTTGTGGCCACTACCAAGAAAGGGAAAGAATACCTTCATTACATTGAGCCAACAACAATAGAACAGGGCGAATACTCAATCATGGATACAGTTTCCATTAACATCACACCAGATCAGAATGAATGGTCGCAAACAACATCTTCAATAGTTGATGAGACAACTGTATAATTATGCAATAAAAAACCCAGCCAACTTTTATGGCTGGGTTCATAAACAAAGGGTCCCTCAGTTCAAACGGTCACGAGTTTGAGAAGCTCTTCTGAAGCAAAGACATCACGCGTAAACGTCAACTGTTCACTCTTGTAGTAGCAACCACCCCGATGACCACGGCGCACCCAACAAACACTACCCTTAGCAATTTGCTCATGGGTTGAATCATCAAGACAAATCCATTCAAAATGGGTGAATTCACCCCAGAATTGCACAATTGGCCAGCACATGGTTACACCAGGTTGGGCAATAATCGCCCACCAATGCTTTTCCCGTTGCTGCTGCTCTGTAATTCCATTGTACGGGCCATCTTGACAGTGATACACAAGATCTGGACGATACTCTTTGGTTAACAGATCACCCCGACCTTGGCGAAGAGCCTCGCAATGAGTCGGCCAAAATTCACGATTTTCAGCTTCAATCTGCTCAAGTGTGTAATCTGGTCCAATTGCAGGCAGCGCAGCTTCCTGCAGATTTCCGATTTCGTCTGAACGCTTGATCAGGCTGGCCTTCATTTCATCGCTGACAAGACCAACCCGTGAATAGTCAGCCGTTAGTCCTTCGTAGTAGTTGCGGCGAGTCATGGAAGAATTTTTTAAACAATTTTAATCAGCTTCAATCCAACGGCTGAAGCTAATAC